>JAHECW010000148.1:2063-13254 GCA_024641545.1 Acidobacteriota bacterium | reverse complement strand
GACCCGGGCGGTGTCGCGGCCGCACCGGGTGGCCGAGGTCCATTGTGGGGCCGGCGCCCCCGCCGGCCTGTCCGGCCTTCCGGGCCGCCATTGTGGTGCGGGCGTCCCGCCCGCAGGATGTCGTTGGGGTTTGGCACCATCGGGCAATGGCGCAGGAAGGGCTGCCGCTTCCTTGAACTCCGGCCTTCCGGGCCGCCATTGTGGTGCGGGCGTCCCGCCCGCAGGATGTCGTTGGGGTTTGGCACCATCGGGCACTCGCACGGGAAGGGCAGCCGATTCCTTAGGCTCCGGCCTTCCGGGCCGCCTTCGGCGTCCCGGCGTCGCGCGATCAGCGTGGTCGGAGAGCAGAACGGAGAGGATTGCGACCACGCTGATCGCGCGCCGGCGGCCTGTTTCGTGGCCGGGAGAGATGCACCGGTGCGTTGTGCCGCGAGGGTTGCCCGGCATCGGCATTGTGCCCGGCGCCCCGCGTCGCCGGATGGGTGGTGGTGACGCACAATGCCGTGCCCGGCACGCCCCGGTGGAGGGTGGCCGCTGCCCCGGTCTCGGCTGACGGGCCTGGTTTTTCTTTGCCCTCGTCAGCCGACGCACGATCGGCAGACGCCGTAGAGGATCAGATCGTGGTCCTCGACCCGGTAGCCGGTCGGCGCCATGGCGGCGAAACCGCCGGGGCAGGTCTCGACCTCGTAGACGCCGTCGCACCGCCGACAGTGGAAGTGGTGGTGGTGGTTGCGTCCGGCGGTCTCGTAGCGGTCGGGGGTGCCCGGCAGCTCGACGACCCGCAGCCAACCGGCGTCAACCAGCGCGTTGACGTTGCGGTAGACGGTGGCGATCCCGAGGTCGGGGACCTCTCCGCGGGCCAGCTCGAGACACTCGCGAGGGCGAAGTGGACGCCCCGCGTGCTCAAAGGCTCGACGGATGGCCGTGCGCTGTCGGGTGTTGCGCCCCATCAGCGGGTATTCGGGAGGCGCCGGAGAACGACGACGAGGTAGAGGCCGGCGGTGGCGAGAACGATCGCGGCCTCGGGGCTCACCGAGGTGCCGTAAACCGCGATGCGAGGCAGGGTCGTGACCAGCGCCGACACGATGAATGTCACCGCCATGGAGGGGCCGAGACGGGTGGTCAGACGGGCGCCGATGGCGGCGGGCAGGCTGAGCAGCGCGATCACCAGGATCAGACCGACGATCTGGGTGAGCACTATGACCGTCATGGCGATGAGCAGGAAAAGAACGATGTCGGTGGCGAGGACGGGGATCCCGCGCAGCTCGGCCTGCTCGTCGTCGAGGCAGAGGGCGAGGAAGCGGCGGTGGAAGACGACGGCGGTGACGATGACGACCGCGCTGAGAGCGGCCAGGAACGCCAGGTCCCGCCGGGTCACGAAACTGATGTTGCCGAAGAGATAGCTCATGAGCTCGGTGTGGTAGCCGGGGGTGATCTTGATGAGCAGGATGCCGATCGACATCCCGACCGCCCACAGCGCACCGACCACGGTGTCGAGCCGTTCTCTCATCCGATGCAGAAGCAACGCCAGCAGCGGGGCCGCGACCACGGCGGAGGCCAGGCCGCCGTGAATCGGTCGGAGCCAACCGAAGGTTTCCGGATGGACGACGGACAGATAGATGGCGGCGCCGACGCCGCCGATGGCGATGTGGGCAAGGGCGCCGGCGAGGAAGACCAACCGTCGGGTGACCACATAGGGTCCGACGATGCCGCAGCTGACGCTGGCGAGCAGACCGGCGGCCAGGCCCGACCAGAGGAAGGGGTTGACCGCGGCGTCGACGAAGAACCGACTCACGGGCGCTCTCCGTGGAAGAATCTTTCCAACGAGTCCGAGTTGAGGGTGCCGGCATCGATCTCCCGCACCGTGCGGTCGACCCAGAGAGCGCGATCCATGTGGTGGCTGACCAGGGCGATGTCGTGGCTCACCATGAGGATCGGCAGCCGGTCGTTGAGCCGCTCCAGCAGCCGCAGGAGCTCCTTCTCGCGGTGGATGTCGATGCCGGTGGTCGGTTCGTCGAGCAGCAGGAGATCGGCCTTGGAGGCCAGGGCGCGGGCGATGAGGACTCGCTGGCGTTGGCCGCCGGAGAGGGTTCGCCAGGCGCGGCCGGCAAGCTCGGCGGTGTTGGTTTCCTCGAGCGCCGCCAGGGCGAGCTCGCGATCCAGAACCGAGTAGCGAGGGCCCCAGCTCGACCCCGTCAGCCGCCCGAGGAGGACGACATCCTCGACCGATGCGAGAACACTGGAGTCGATGCTTGCGTGCTGGGGAACATAGCCCACCCTCTGTCTCATTCTGACCGGAGTTCCGCCGAGAACATCGATGCGGCCGGCCCGCGGTGAGAGCTGACCGAGGAGGAGCCTTAACAAGGTGGTCTTGCCGCCGCCGTTCGGCCCGAGAAGGCCGACCCACTCGGTGGCGCCGACCGTGAAGCTCACCTCGGTCAGAACCTGGTCCCGCTGACGCGGATAGCGGAAGCCGAGGCCCGTGACGGAGATGACCGGCGAGGGCTGCCGGTCAGTCACCGAAAGCCCCGGCGATGGTCTCGGTGGTCCGGCGAAGATTGGCGATGATGTCGGGCGCGAGGGGGTCGAGGGTCTCGAGTCGCGCGCCGATGGCGCCGGCGATGGCTCGCGCGGACTTCCCGGCGATCTGCGGTTGGACATAGATGACCGGAATCTCGAGCGCACCGATCTCTTCCTGGAACCGCGAGAGCTCGGCGTCGGAGGGTTCCTTGCCCTCGGTCTCGATGGCGATCTGGCGCAGTCCGTAGTCGTCGGCGAAGTACCCCCACGAGGGGTGAAAGACGACGAAGGTCCGGCCTCGATAGGGAGCGAGGGTGGCTTCGATCCAGGCGTCGAGCTCTTCGAGCTCGGCCGTCACCTCGGTCAGGCGGGCTTCGTAGTCGCGAGCGCGAGCGGGATCCAGACGCTGCAGGGTCGTGCCGACGAGCCGGGCCTGGATGACGAGTCGTCGCGGACTCAGCCAGATGTGCGGATCGACGGCATCTCGATCGTGGGGCGTGTCCGCCTCGACGGCCTCGCCGCCGTGGGCGTGGGTATCCATGGTTCGGGTGGGCACGCCGTCCCGCAGATCGACGACCTCGAGGCCTCCCTCCAACGCGTGGAACCACGCGCCGGACTCAAAAGGCACCCCGGTGCGGAAGAACACCCGACCCGAGAGCACCCGACTCACCTGGAGATCGCTCGGTTGGTGAGTGGTCGGGCTTTCCCCCGGCCGCAGCACCGTGTGGACTTCAACCTGATCGCCGCCGATTCGTTCGATCAGCCACGCGTGCGGCGGGATGCTGGTGGCGACGATGAGCCGGGCGGGGGCGCCGCCCGGTTCGACCGCGCCGCAGCCGAGCCCGACGATTGCAAGAAGAAGGATTGCGAGTTGACGCACGCTTTAACGATAATCGGTTCTCATCAAAGGTCAAGCAGCGAAGCTGCGAGAGAACCATTTGCCGGTTTCCCCGTTGACATGGGGAGGGGCGGGCGCCGCGGGAGCAGTGCCCGGCTCCACCGCGGATGATACCCTGCTGCAACAACCGAGATCGGTGTGAAACGGGCGGACGACCCGCGGAAAAGAAGGAGTCTGGGACAATGTACGAACGAAAGAATCCCCTGGTGCGGGCGTTGAACGGAACCTGGCGCGCCATCGACGTTTCTCGCAAGGTCGCGGTGAACCTGGTCTTCCTGGCGATCGTGATCGCCGTCCTGGTCGTTGTCTTCTCGAGCGAAGATCCGAAGATCGCCGACACGACGGCCCTCGTCATCGCCCCCCAGGGCCAGCTGGTCGAGCAGCTCACCGCCAAATCCATCGAGCAGATGGTCGAGGAGGTACGGGGAACCGCCACTCCCGAGACCCTCCTCAAAGACGTCGTCGACGCCATCGAGGCCGGCAAGGACGACGATCGGGTGCAGGTCCTGTTGCTGGATCTTTCTTCCTTCGGCGGCGCCCGGCTGACCAAGCTCCAGGACGTGGGCGAGGCGATCGACGACTTCAGGACCAGCGGGAAAAAGGTCGTCGCCATCGCCGATGAGTACAACCAGGACGCCTACTATCTCGCGGCCCGCGCCGATGAGATCGTCATGCACAAGATGGGCGCCGTCGTCCTCGAGGGCTTCGGCCGCTACCGGATGTACTACAAGGAGGGCATCGACAAGCTCGGTCTCGATGTCCACGTCTTCAAGGTCGGCACCTACAAGTCGGCCACCGAACCCTACCTCCGCGATGACATGTCCGAGTACGCGCGCGAGGCCAACGCCGAATGGCTCGGCGATCTCTGGCGGATCTACCTCGGCGATGTCGCCGCAGCGCGGGGTACGACCCCCGAGAGACTCGACGAGTACGCGCAGGAGTTCGCGCGCTTCGCGGTCGAAGCCGACGGCGACACCGCCAAGGCCGCCCTCGACTTCGGTCTCGCCGACCAGGCCCTGACCAGGGTCGAGACGCGGGATTACCTCATCGGGCTCGTCGGCGAGGACGACGAGACGCATTCCTACAACAGGGTTGTTTTCACCGACTATCTGAAGACCGTCGACGACGACCGTTTCGGCCGCAAGGCCAAGGGCGACCGGGTCGGGATCATCGTCGCCCGCGGGACCATCCTCGACGGCACGCAGCCGGCCGGCACCATCGGCGGCGACTCCACCGCGGCCCTCATCCGCCAGGCGCGCAACGACGACGATGTCAAGGCCATCGTCCTTCGCGTCGACTCGGGCGGCGGCAGCGCCTTCGCCTCCGAGGTCATCCGCCGCGAGTGCGAGGCCGCCCGCGCCGCCGGCAAGCCGGTCATCGCCTCCATGGGCAGCGTCGCCGCGTCCGGCGGTTTCTGGATCAGCACCTCGTCGGACCAGATCTGGGCCCACCCGAGCACCATCACCGGGTCCATCGGCATCTTCGGGATCATCCCCACCTACCAGCGGCCGCTCGCGAACATTCTCGGGATCCACGTCGACGGCATCGGCACCGCGCCCCTGGCGGGCGTCAGGATGGATCGCGAGCTCCCGCCCGAGGTCGGCGTCGTCATCCAGCAGATCATCGAGCACGGTTATCGCGAGTTTCTCACCCGGGTCGCGGAGTCGAGGGGCATGACCACCGAGGAGGTGGACAAGATCGCCCAGGGCCGGGTGTGGAGCGGGACCGATGCGTACGACCTCGGGCTGGTGGACCACCTCGGTGATCTCGACGACGCCGTCCGAGCCGCCGCCGAGCTCGCCGGGCTCGGCGACGACTACGCCGTGAGCTATATCGAGAAGGAGGAGGAGTTCAAGGACAAGGTGCTCCGTGAGCTGCTCGCCGAGGCCGTGGAGGTTTCGGGTCAGGGCGCGGCGAGCGCTTCACCACTCGACGAGATGCTCGGCCGGATCGAACGCGCCGCGGCGGACTTCGCGGCCCTCAACGACCCCAACCACGCCTACGCGCTGTCGGACATCGAGACCGACTGATTCACGACGATCGCCGAGTCGACGCCCGCCGGTTCCTTTCGGGACTGGCGGGCGTCTTTTTCCCCTGTCATGTCCGGCATCGACCTCTCGAGGTCGGGCAAGGCCTCGTATAACCAGGCATAGAGGCACAAAACACGGCCCGTTGCCTACCGGGCTGTGCGGGAGGTGGACCGGCCGCGGCTGATCAGCCGCGTCAGGGTCCAGTAGATCACCACCGACAGCACGATGCCAACCGGGATGATCCAGTAACCGAGGAGCTCGGTGGAGCCGGCCGGTGGTTGGTCGAGTATCCCCATGACAAGGCCGCCGCCGGAGCGGGCGAAGAGCCCGACCCGGTCGGGACTGAACGGTTTTCCGATCGCCACCAGGAGAAACCCGAGCGACAGCAGATAGCCCAGCCCGTAGAGAAACGAGGCGGCCACCGCCTTCGCTCCTCGAGAGGTGTTGTAGAGCAGCCCCAAAAACACCGATCGCGGGTCCATGGTGCGCCCGGCCGCCGCCAGTTGATGATCGGCGACCAGGGGTCGGACGAACTCGTCCGGGTCGCCCATGTTCTCGATGGCGATGGCCAGCTTCTCGACCTCGCTCTCACCCGGTTGCGCCCGGAAGCTCTCGTACAGGTGATCCTCGAGCTCGAGAATCAGCTCCCGTTGTGCGTCATCCGGCAGCGGCCGGCAGATCGTCTTGATTCTCCCGAAGAAGCGGTCCCAGATCGCCAGTGCCTCGGGTTGGGTGAACAGGGCTGTGCGGGTTGTCATGAGTGCTCCAACAACGTGTCGACCGATGACGTGAAACGTCTCCAGCCGATCTTCATGTCCGCGAGAGTCTCGCGGCCTTCCCGGGTCAGGTGGTAGTACTTGCGCGGCATTCCCGTGGGCATCTCGACCCACTCGGCTGCGACCAGATCATCCTTGGCCATCCGGTTGAGCAGGGGATAGATGGTCCCTTCGGAGACATCCAGCCCCGCCTTCTGCTTGAGCCGGATGATCAGCTCATAACCGTAAAGCCTGGTGTCTTCCAGACAGATCAGGACGACAAAATCCAGTACGCCCTTGCGGACCTGCGATTCCCACCTGGAGATCTTCCCTTCATCCCTCATGCAAAACATAATACATCGTATTACAAGGTATGTCAACCCCCTAGGATGAAATCGGAACCCGTGCAATGGGTGGATTAGGGTCGGGCGGGAGCCTTCGCGGCCCGGGGGCGGCTCACCAGGTGGGGACCTCGCGCCAGCCCGGAAACGGGCCGATCTCGATCGTCCAACCGGTGTCGGATTCGGGGTCGCGGACGGCGCGGAGATTGGTGAGAGAGTGGAGCTTGGCGAGCAGCTCGTCGTGCGGCAGAGTGTGAAGAGGGGGCTTCGACAGATCCGGCATCGGCCAGAGGCGGAGGTTCTGATCCACGTCGGCCGATGCTACCCAACGCAGGTCGGGGGAGATGGCGACGTTGGTCACGGTGACTGTGTGACCGAGGAGTAGGTGCGGCTCGCCGCCGTCGATGCGGCCGACCCGGACGCTCCCGTCGGCGCTGCCGGTCGCTGCAACGGTCCCAGTGGGGTCGAGATCGGCCCATTCGACGTCATCGCCGAATCCCGGAAGCGGCCGTCTCGCGCCGGTGCCGAGGTCGATCAGCTCGAGGCCCGGTCCCAGGTTCGAGGCCCAGGCCCAGTGGACCGCGATGCCGGCGGCCCGGCTCGCCCGCATCATCCGGTGCCCATCGGTCGCCACAACCAGCTCGTGCGTTCCGGTGGCGAGGTCCCAGCGTCGGAGGCCACCCCAGCCCATCGTCACGAGAGTCTGCTCGTCGAGAAACTCAAGACTGTTGACACCTTCCGGGATGCCGGTCGTCTGACCGGGCCGAGGCAGCGCGAAGCTCTTGACGGCGCCCGTGGCGACATCGACAAGGTAGAGCTCCGCCGTACCCTCACCGTTGAAGAATGCGGTCGCGAAGGCCGAGCCCCCGGGCGAGATCGCCCCCTGCTCGATCTGGACATTCTCGACCTCGGGGACTACCAGCCTCGGGGACCCGCCGTCGAGCGGCACGACCCAGGCATCAGCCATGGACACGACGAACAAAGAGCGCCCCTCGGGGTCGAAGCTGATGTTCGCGCAGCTGTTCGCGAGCTCCGGTAGGCGAAGGTCGCGCACGGCCGAGGGATCGTTACCTTCCACCGGCAGCAGCCGGACGCCCTCCTTCCAGCCCGTCGCGAGCCATCGGCTGTCCGGGCTAAAGGCGAGCTCGCGGCGGTCCCACGGGAAGCCGTAGTCCTCGACGACGCTGGGGTAGGGGCGCGCGAGCGGCCAGAAGGTCAGCCTCTTCTCCGTGTGGGTCGTCGCGACGCCCCAGTCACCGCCCGGGTGAAAGCCGAAGCGCGGGTAGTACAACCAGCCCCTGCGGCGGAGCTCGAGTGGCTTGGCCTTGGGGAGCGCCGCACGCTCCCACACCCGGAACAACTGGCTGTCCGGATCCGGGCTCCCGAAACGGCGTCCTGCCGCGTCCGGGAGGGCGCTCTCGGTGCCGATCGGACGGCGCACCGCCCAGATGCGGCTGGGACCCTCACTGCCGAAGGACCACAGCCGCGCGTTACCAGACTGGTCGAGGACGAGGACGCCTCGGTCCCCAAAAGGCTCCACGGACGCGTCCGCATCGAGCACGTCGAGTAGCCTCTCTGACGCACCCTGGCCAAACGGGCGCAGGGACACCGTTCTGCCCCGGCACACCACCCATCCCGAGCCGTCAGGCGCTGCGAGGAGACCCGAAACACCAGCGAGCGCCGCGGCGGAAAGACTGCCGAGCAGCTCCTCCTGGCCGTCAGGTAGGCGCCATGACTTGAGCAGGGTCTCGCGGCCCGCCCCTTCCGCCGTTTCGATCTGGGCGAACAGGCGCCCGCCCCCTACGGACCAGTGCCCGGACGACCCGAACTCGATGGTCCGAAGGGGCCTCCCTTCGGGGATTGACCACAGCCACGCCCGATCGCCGACCTGCGGCCCGTTGACTTCGACCTTCCCGGCGACGAGCAGCTTATTCGTCGCCCAGACCGGAGTGTTTGGAGGTTTAAGAGACGCCCCGCTGAGCCGGATCGGTCCTGTGCCGTCCTCGGACCACACCTTCACGTCAGGCGATTGGCCCGCCACGGCGACGCGACGTCCATCCGGGCTGAAGCTCGCGAACGGGAGCTGCGACTCCGCCTCCACCTCGAGCTCGAGCGCCGGTGGTGCGGTCCACAGCGTCCGCATCACGAACTCGCGGGCCTCCCGGGTGTCGGAGACTTCGAGGCTCGCGGTGGTCAGGGCCAACGCCTCGGTCGGGTCGTCCGCGAGCCGCGCCTGGGCGAGCGCGAGCAGCTTGGCGGCCTCGGCGCGGCGGGTCTCCTGAACGCTCCGGCGCCATAGCGTCCCGACCACGGCGAGGACTGCGAGCAGCACAGCAAAACTCGCGGCAAGAGCGATCCTTCGTCGCCGGCGGCGGCGAGTCGCGAGCGCGGTCATCGCCGCAGCGAACGCCTCCTCCAGCTCGCTGAGGCCGCCCGGGTAGCGGGAACGCCACACCTCGTACTCCTGGTACGAGGTCCCGCTCCACAACAGGTCGTCAGGCCTGCCCTTCGCCCCCCATAGGTGCGCCGCCTGGCGGAGCTGGTCGCGGAGCTGGGCGGCGTCCGCGTCCTGGGTCTGCCAGCGCACCAGCCGCGGCCAGCTGGCGAGCAGCGACTCGTGGATGATCTCGACGCGCCGGGTCGGCGCTTCGTCAGCATCGCGGACCTCGTAGGAGGTGAGGAGTCGTGCGTCGATGAGCTGACGAAGCACCTCGGCAGCCGCACCCCGTGTGTCATCCTGAGCGGAGCGGCCCTCCGAGGGCCGCGGAGTCGAAGGATCCCCCGACGCAGCGAGCGACTCCGAGAACGCCAGCTCAGTCGTTTTCCGGAGGGGATCCCTCGACTCGGCGGCCGGCGGCCGCCTCGCTCGGGATAACAGGGTTTGTGCGGTGGCCTGCGGCCGCCTCGCTCGGGATGAAATGGGTCTTGGTTCACTGTCGAACACCGAACACAGCTCGTCCACCTCGCGCACCGCCCGCGTCCCCTGCGCCGTCACCAGGTTACGGAACAGCTCGCGCACGATCGGCAGTCGCTGAGGCCCGATCGCCTTGAGCGTCGCCTCGGCGTGCTGCGCCAGTGCTCCGCCCACCCCGCCGATCCGTTCGTATGACTCCTGCGTCAGCCGCCGCCGCTCACGGTCCCGCAGCTCCCACAGCCGCGACATCGCGAACGCCAGCAGCGGCAGCGCCCCCCGTTCCGCCTCAACCTCCCCCACCAGCTCGTCGACGAGCAGCTCGCTGGCGAACGCGTAGCGATGGCGGGCCGCGGGCTCGACGATCGCCCGCCGCAGGTTCACCCCGTCCGGCGGTCCGAGCGGCGTGATCTCCCGGAAAACCGGCTCGAGCTCGCGAAAGCCGTGGCACTCGAAGAGGAAGTCGTCGCGCATCGCCAGCACCACGTGCACGCCGGCCGCGTCCACCAGCCGCCGAAGAAGTTCGATGAACCTCGCCTGGGTCTTCCGCGGGTTGAGGGTGAACAGCTCCTCGAACTGGTCGACCACGATCATCGCCTCGTCGCACCGCCCCCGCCACCGCGCCACCGCCGCGATCGCCACGTCCGGGTCGTGGAACCGGAGCAGCTGCTGCACCTCGTCGGCCTCGCCGGTGATCTCGGCGGCCAGCACCTGGGCGAGCGCGAGGAACGGGGCCTCGCCCGGAGTGCAGACCACCGCACCCCAGCCCTCCGGCGCCCGCGGCAGCACCCCGGCGCGCAGCAGCGAGCTCTTGCCGACGCCGGACGGACCGATCACCGCCAGCAGCCGGCGGCTGGTGATTCGGCGCCACAGCGCCGCGATCTCGGCATCGCGACCGAAAAAGTCGTCGGCGTCGGCCGCGGTGAACGGCGCCAGGCCCGGGTATGGTGACCGCTCGTCAGGTTGCTCGGGCTGCATCTTCCCCGGCGGGTTGCTGCCGGGCTCCGGTCCGGCGCCGAAGCTGACCTCCGCGATCAGTCGGTAGCCGCGCTTGGGGATGGTCTCGACGTAGCGGGGGTCTTTGGCGTCATCCCCAAGGGCCTCCCGGAGCTCGTAGATCCGTCCCACGACCGTGTTGTAGGAGACGAACTCGGTCTGCCAGATCACGTCCTGGAGCTCGCCGTGGCTCACGACCTCGCCCGCCCGCCGGGCAAGCACGGCCAGAACATCCATCGCCTTGGACTCGAGCTGGACCGCACTGCCGTCGTGCGAGATCCGGTTCAGACCCGGCTCGACCAGCCAGTCACCAACCCGGAATCGATCCCCGAGCTCGGAGACTCTCTCGATTTCTGTGGTCATTCTGACGCGATCATACGCGCAGGCAACGACGGCAGTCCAGCGGTCCGGCCGCCGTCGAGTGACCCATCGGTCTGGGAATCGGATGACCTCCACCATGTGCAATCCTCACGCGCCGCAGTGCCGGCACCGCCGGCCAGATCACCAGCTCCTCTGCCCCGCGTGCTCTCGTCCCGGCAGAGCCGGGGGCGAAGCCGGATCCACATCCGGTTCCACCACTGCAGATCTCAGCAACAAACCCCGCGGAGCAGCCGGGAAGACCGCTGCGATTGAAGGGAGCGACTGCGGACACCGCCGCAAGAAAGCGGGGGCCAGGGCCCCCGCTCGAACGGGTTGCGCGGCGCCGGTCTCACTGCGGCAGCACGGTGGTCGGATCCGAC
>JAHECW010000148.1:0-2053 GCA_024641545.1 Acidobacteriota bacterium | reverse complement strand
ATCCGACGTGAGGTTGTCCAGCACCGAGCCGTAGCAGGTGAACCAGGCAGCCGGGGTTGAGGTCCGGAGGTCGACGTAGCCGTTCATCGGCGCGAAGTCCGAGAAGATCCCGTTGATCTGCCGGTTGGAGTAGGGCGGCAGCACCAGGTACTTGGTGTCGAGTTGAGTGCCCTCCGAATCGTAAAGGTCGATGGTGACCACGATCTCGGCGCCGACGCCGTTGACGCAGCCGACGTTCGCCCGGAAGTCACCGTTGTCACTCAGGAAGATGATCCGTCTGGTCACCCCGGTGGGGATCATCTCGGTCGCCCGGATGGCGGGCAGATCCTGGCCGAAGGTGCCGGCCGTCTCACCCGCAGGGAGGTTGTAGATGCGGCTCATGCCGATGACCGACTCGGTGCTGGCCACCACCTTGAGCGCGCCGAGGGAGTCGGGCCCGAGGCCGAAAAGCCCGGTGAGCGCATCCTCCCAGCGCCGGCTCTGGCCGGCGGCGAGCACGATCAGGTCGGACGCGAGGGGCTCGGAGTTGTCCTCGCCACGGGGCAGCCAATGAAAGACGACCTCGGCCTCCTCGGTCCCGCGGTTGTTGATCTCCACGTCGGTCACGAAGAACGCGCCCTGGGCGCCGGCCGCCAGCGCCGCCGCCGGGAGGAACGACTCGCGCGCATCGGGAGACGGCAGCGGAGCCGTGGCGTAGCCGATCGCGATCGACTGCGGGCCGGGGAGCGCGCCGGTGTACCACATTCGGGCGGTTTCCCCGACCAGGAGTACCTCAGGAAGATCCACTGCCCCGCTGTCCCAGGCGCCGCCAGCCCCGCGTGAGAGCACCGGCTCGTCGGCCGGCTGGCGGACCCAGTGGATACCGTCCGAGGATGCGGCGTGCCCGATCCCAAGCGCGGAGGTGCCGCCCCTGTACCACATGTGGTAGGTACCGTCGAACACGACCGAAGCATTGGCCGCCGTGCCGCCGTCCCACCCAGGCCACTCAGGCGACAGGACCGGTTCCGGGTGCTTGGTCCAGGTCACGCCGTCCATCGAGGTGGCGTAGCCGATTTGCTCTCGAGATGAGCCGGCCGCACGGCCGTTGTACCAGGCGCGGTAGATACCTCCCTCGACGAGCACCGCGTGAATATCTGCCTTCATCTCGTCCCAGCTGCCCGGATCCCCAACCCTGAGCACAGGGTTGCCCGGGTAAGGCGTCCAGGTCACGCCGTCCGTCGAGGTGGCGTAGCCGGTCTGCGTGATGCTCCCCGAGGTGTTGACGTACCACATGTGATAGGTGGAGCCGTCCCGAACGATCGCCCCTGGAAAGATGCCCCCGGAATCCCACGTGTCTTCTCGTACGAGAACGGGATCCGGGTACTTTGTCCAGGTCACGCCGTCCGTCGAGGTGGCGTAGCCGATGTCGGCGTCGGGCCACTGTGTGCGGACCCCCGCGTACCACAGGTGGTAGGTCGTTCCGTCGAACAGGACGGCGCCTGACAGGACACCACCCTGGTCCCACTCACCGGGCTCACCCGCCTCGAGCACCGGGTTGCCCTCGTACTTTGTCCACGGTGTCTGGCCCCACGCCACGCCCGCCGTCAGCAGGACGGCGACAGCAAGGCCGAGCGGCCGCAGTGATGAGATGGTCAACCTCCAACGCTTCATGGTCCCCCCTTTTCAGAGACGTACCTCGTTCGCCCGCGCCGCTTGCGCGGCAGCAACTCGACACGTTGGCAATGTGAATTCCGGCGGGCCGAAAGTCGTGAGGGAAAGATCCGGGAATAATCCGGGTTCTGGGGACACCATCTTTCGCACCGGATGATGGGTGCCACGATCACCATTGCACCATTACGGATGATGGTTGCCATGGTCTCAGCCCGGTCTATCTCGCTGCGTCGGTTTGTTGCCGCTCGAGGCGATCGAGGTTGATCACAATAGTGCAATGGTGAACGTGGCACCGTTCCCGTTCCAATCTGGCACCGTTCCAATCGTCATCCCGATTGGGGGAGCTCCACGACCACCCTTCTTGTCATCACGAGCGAGGGAGTCCGACGACGGAGTCGAAGGA
>JAHECW010000288.1 GCA_024641545.1 Acidobacteriota bacterium | reverse complement strand
GACCCTTTGCGTGCAGGGTCTTCGTGATCGCCGCCGTCAACGTCGTCTTACCATGGTCCACGTGACCGATGGTCCCGATGTTGACGTGCGGCTTCGTCCGCTCGAACTTCTGCTTGGCCATGAGCGTCTCCTCTTACGCGGTGGTCAGGCCCTTGGCGCGGGCCACGATCTCGTCTGCTAGGTTCCGTGGAACTTCATCGTAGTGATCGAACTGCATGGTGTAGGTCGCTCGCCCCTGGGTGGCGGAGCGCAGATCCGTGGCGTAACCGAACATCTCGGACAGCGGCACGTGGACCGATACGACCTGAAAACCGGCGCGGGGCTCCATCTTGATCACCCGGCCGCGGCGACGGTTGAGATCGCCGATGACCTCACCCATATACTCTTCTGGAGTCACTGCCTCGACTTCCATGACGGGCTCGAGGAGGACCGGATCTGCCTGCGCAGCGGCTTTCGAGAAAGCCATGGACCCGGCCACCTTGAACGCGATCTCCGACGAATCGACCTCGTGGTACGAGCCGTCGAGGAGGATCACACCAACTCCCATGAGCGGGTATCCGGCAAGAATACCCCGCTCCATGGATTCCCGGGCGCCGATTTCAACCGGCCGGATGAACTCGGCCGGGATCGCGCCGCCGCGAATCTCGTCGCGAAACTCGAAGTCGGTGCCGTCGGTGAGGGGGTAGACCCGCAGCTTGGCGTGGCCGTAGATGCCCTTGCCGCCCGTTTGACGAACGAAGCGGGCCTCGCCCTCCGCCTCCTCGGTGATGGTCTCCCGGTACGCCACCTGCGGCCGGCCGACGTTGGCCGCGATCTTGAACTCGCGAAGCAGGCGGTCGATGATGATCTCGAGGTGAAGCTCGCCCATCCCCGAGATGATCGTCTGACCGGTCTCCTCGTCGGTGGACACGCGGAAGGTCGGGTCTTCCTGGGTCAATTTCTTGAGCGCCCCGGCGAGGCTGCTCTGATCCGCGGTCGTCTTGGGTTCGATGACGACCGAGATCACGGGCTCGGGGAAGTGCATCGCCTCGAGGATGATCGGATGTTTGGGATCGCAGATGGTGTCGCCGGTGCCGGCGTTGCGCAGCCCCACGACCGCGCAAATGTCACCCGCATTGACCTCTGAAATCTCCTCGCGTTTGTCGGCGTGCATCTTCAGCAGCCGGCCGATCCGCTCTTTCTTCCCGGTGGCGGCGTTGATCACCTGGGTACCGGTGCTCAAGCTGCCCGAGTAGACCCGGATGAAGGCAAGCTGACCGACAAAGCTGTCGGTCATGATCTTGAAGACCAACGCAGAGAACGGTTCGTCATCCGATGGCCGCCGGACATCGGCGGCGGCGCCCAGGGGAGCAACGCCCTCGATGGGAGGAACATCCAACGGCGACGGGAGGTAGTCGACGACGGCGTCGAGCAACGGCTGCACACCCTTGTTCCTGAAGGCCGCGCCGCAGAGCACCGGGACCAGGAGCCCGGAGAGGGTGCCGATGCGGAGACCCGTCAGGATCTGCTCGGCAGACATCTGGCCCTCGGAAAGATAGGTCTCGAGAGCCTCCTCGGAGGTCTCGGCCACCGCCTCGAACAGACGCTCTCGGTACTCCTCGACCTCGGCCCGGTAGTCGTCCGGAATCTCTTCTTCCCGGTACTCGGCGCCGAGACTCTCATCGAGGTAGCGATAGGCCTTGAGGCGCACCAGGTCGATGACGCCGATGAACTTGTCTTCGCGGCCGAGGGGAATCTGGACCGGAACCGGGTTGGCCTTCAGCTTGTCGCGAATCTGATCGACAACACCGGCGAATCGGGCCCCGATGCGATCCATCTTGTTGACGAAGGCGACCCGGGGAACGTGATAGCGGTCCGCCTGACGCCAGACGGTCTCGGACTGGGGCTCGACCCCGCCGACAGCGCAGAAGATCGCCACCGCACCGTCGAGCACACGAATCGAACGCTCGACCTCGGCGGTGAAGTCGACGTGTCCCGGTGTGTCGATGATGTTGATGCGGTGGTCGCGCCAGAAACAGGTTGTCGCGGCGGATGTGATCGTGATGCCCCGCTCCTGCTCCTGCGGCATCCAATCCATGGTGGCGGTGCCGTCGTGAACCTCTCCCAACTTGTAGTTGATGCCCGTGTAATAGAGCACGCGCTCAGTCGTCGTCGTCTTACCGGCATCAATGTGGGCCATGATGCCGATATTTCGGACCTGAGCAAGTGGGATGAGGCGGGACATGTTTTCAAAGATCTCCGTTCCGAACGCGAAAAGGTCTGTTTGCTACTCCGTTAAAAGCGATAGTGTGCGAAGGCTTTGTTGGCCTCCGCCATGCGGTGCACGTCGTCGCGCTTCTTGACCGCCCCGCCCCGGTTGGCGGCGGCATCGATGAATTCGCCGGCGAAACGCAGCATCATGGTTTTCTCGTGCCGCGACCGGGAGTAATTGATGAGCCACCTGATGGCCAGCGACTGCTGGCGGTCCGACCGGACTTCCATGGGCACCTGATAGGTGGAGCCACCGACCCGGCGCGACTTGACCTCGACGAGCGGGCGAGCATTCTCGATGGCCTTCTTGAAGACCTTGAGAGGGTCATCGCCGGTGCGCTCTTCGATGAGTCCGAGCGCACCGTAAAAAATCCGCTCGGCGACGGTCTTCTTGCCGTCTCTGGTCACGTTGTTGATGAACTTGGTGACCAGCCGCGAGTTGTACACGGGGTCGGGAAGAATCTTCCGCTTTTCAACAGTAGCTCGGCGAGGCATGTCTCTTCTCCGCCTAGTTCTTCGGCCGCTTGGCGCCGTACTTCGATCGCTCCTGGCGACGACCTTCGACACCCTGGCAGTCCATGGTGCCGCGAATGATGTGGTAGCGCACGCCGGGGAGATCCTTGACGCGGCCGCCGCGGATCATCACCTGCGAGTGTTCCTGCAGGTTGTGTCCTTCGCCGGGGATATAGGCCGTCACCTCGATACCGTTGGTCAGCCGGACACGGGCCACCTTCCTGAGTGCGGAATTCGGCTTCTTCGGTGTGGTCGTGAAAACGCGAGTGCAGACACCTCGGCGCTGAGGACAGGCCTGAAGTGCCGGGCTCTTTGTCTTCTCCGTCGCCACCTTGCGGCCCTGACGGACCAACTGCGAGATCGTGGGCATGGTCGCTCCCTGGTTCGGGTTAGGTCGGCCGAGGGGATTGCCTCTCGGCGTTTGATGGTTGAAACGCGGCCCTGGCTAGCGGAGCCAGAGCCGCGGAAGAATACTCGAGAAAGGCTCCCCTGTCAACTGTCGGTCAGGGGTCGATCTCCCTTGGCTTCGATGAGCGCTGCGGCGGCTTCGGTCATTTCCTGATAGAGGTTGTCGGCCTCTTCCAGAAGCTCGAGTTCATCCTCGGGAACCGGATCGATCACGGTGCGGCGATACCGCGGCGCGCCGGTGCCCGCCGGGATGAGCCGGCCGACGATCACGTTCTCCTTGAGCCCGTGGAGGTTGTCGACCTTGCCCGAGACCGCGGCCTCGGTGAGCACCCGGGTGGTCTCCTGGAACGAGGCCGC
>JAHECW010000147.1 GCA_024641545.1 Acidobacteriota bacterium | reverse complement strand
ATCGTGCTTGGGACCCTCGGTTCGAAGCGCCGCCTGCTCGACGGTGACCGATCCCTGAACGGTCCCGCAGCCGTCGCATCCGAGCGCCTCGGGAACCGCTGCCGCACAGGCAACGATCAGGACCGACGCGCAACCGGCTGCCAGCGGTCTCCGGAACGACCCGGGAAAGCCCGAACTTCGACCCCTGTCCGGTCGCCTAGAACGATGCGGCCAACAGGACAAACAGTGTCTTGTCAAAACCCTCCTCCAGTTCCGCCCCCTTGAAGTAGTGCGCGACCTCGACGACGCAGAAGATGTTGGGTCGGATCATGATCTTCGCGCCGAGCAGGACCCGCTCCATGTCCTGCTCCGGATTGAGGCCGGGCACATCCTCCGGCAGGTCGATCTTGAGCCCCTCGAACCTCCCGTACGGCATCAGCCACGGGTAGGCGAAGGCGAGCACCTCGAGGTGGTAGGCCGCCGAGTCGACCGAGGCGTCGCTGAGGCTGCCGTAGGGGTTGTCGTCACTGCCTGCGACATAGGCGGCGGAGATGCTGAAGTCCTTGATCTGTTTCTGCACCCCCAGCCCGAGACGCCAGAAGTCGTCCTCCTCCACCGTCTCGGTCCCGTCGAGGTCCACCGCCTCGATCTCCGCGGTGCCGCTGTAGCCGTAGAGCGAGAAGATCCAGCTGTCGTCGCGCCAGAACTGCGCACCCGTCGTCAGGGTCTCCGCGGCCCGCTCATCGCTGCGGTCCCAAGGCGTCCCGCCGATCTTGTAGGCGAGCTGGGTGTAGAAGTCCTTGCCGTTGGTTCCGATGCCCTGCCCGACGAAGCTGACGTCGCTCGGCGGTGGGACGCCGAACGGCACCTCGTTGTTGCCGTTGACCACCCCGACCGCGTAGAACCAGCGCCGGCCGACGCCGTTGAGCTCGAACCCCATCTGCGGGCTGATGTTGAAGCTGTTGCCTTTGAAGCTCTCTAAACCGGCTTGTTGGAGATTCACCGTCGGCATGAACCACGATGTGTAGAGATAGAAATGAGTGCCGTAGAAGTTGGCGTCGCGCGCGCTGAAGAGCGCCATGGTCTGGGTGCCCACGGTTCCGAGCCGGAGGTTGAACTTGTTGTCGCCGCCGAACAGGCTCTGGAACTGGAGCCAGGCCTTGAGCGTCACCCAGGAGTCGGGATTCCCTCCACCGAAGTCCTTCTGAAGAAAGATCGCATCGCCGTAAAACGAGACCTTCTCGCCCAGATTTCCCGCCCAGACCAGCTCGACCTCCTCGGGCAGGAGGAAGGTGAAGGTGGACGGACGGGTGCCGTCGAGGTCGGCCTCGACCATGAACCTGCCGACGAAGGAGAGCGGCGAGTTGCGCGGGATGTCGGTCGGCCAGAGCGCCTTCGGCCACAGCCGCTTGTAGGCCTCGTCGCCGAGCTCCACGGGTTGCTGCTTGCGGTAGTTCTCGTCGTCGACGAAGCGATAGCCCATCAGACGGAAGGACTCGCCCACCGAGTTGAGCCGCGGGTAGGCCTGGTGGCAGGTCGCGCAGCTCGTTGAGTAGCGTCTCGCGAAGGTCGGAACCGCGAGCACCTCCGACGCGGCGACGCAGACCAAGCCGGCGATGACAACGATGGTGAATACTCGAGTTCGGCGCCTCTTTCTCATGGTTCGTCCCCCTTTCCGATCCATGGATCCAGGTCGCCGAAAACGCACGATGCGGCAACCGTTCACCAGCGCAGCGGCTGCTGCTTATTTCAATAGCCCTCCAACCGGACGACCGATGTCACGGTCGGCCACATCGCGATCAGTGAAAAGAGCGCAAACCCGGCCAGCGACGCCGCGCACAGACGCCGTTCGATCCCGGGTTTGATACAGGCGAAACGATCGAAGGTCCTGAGTGCGTGCACGAGCCAGCTGCCGCAGCCCGCGACCAACGCCAACGCGAGCGCGCCGTAGATGGCGTGGCCGACGAATCCGTAGCGCCAGGACAGCAAACAGAACGGGCAGTGATGGGTCGGAAGCCGGTAGAACCCGGGCGCGACCCACGAGACCACCGCGACCAGCGCGACGACGGTCAGCGGCAGGACCTGCGCTGCGAAGAGCACCGGCGACCTGCCGCGAACCAGATACCGGGCTCCGGCTCCGGCGGTCAACACGAATCCAGCGAAGAAGACCACCCTGCTGGTCCCCGTCGAGACGGCGGCGAGATCCGCACCCACGCCGCCGGCGCCGGCGCGGAAGATCGTCGCGCAACACGAGGTGATGACCTCCGGGTCGAGATCGTTGAAGTACCTGAATTGGATCACGTTCTCGACGATCAGCGCCGCCGCGAGCCCGACCGCGAAGAGGTGCTTGAAGCGAACCAGACCGGTGGTCCAAGCCGCCGCACTCGCCCTCATCAACACCAGTCCGAGGCCGCAGAGAACGAAGACCGCGATCTTGACCAGCAGCGTCGGGTAGCCGAACGGGCTGGCGTTGAGGGTTCCCGCCGCGCACATGGCCCCTGCGAAGAGCGGATGCAGGTGGTCGGCCGCCGCCACGAAGAGGAAGAGCGACACCACCTGCCAGCCGAGAACCAGCCGCAGCCCGGACTCGACCAGGAGCGACCTCCGTTCGCGGGTCAGTTGCCGCCGGCTGCTGTCTTCCGGATTCCAACCCACGGCGATCGTGACCGCAGTGGCGGCCGCCAGGAGGGCGACGCCTCCAACAACCGCCGAGCACCACATCAGCGACAGCACCGCGGGATGGAGCAGCATCATCGGCCCGCCTCTCGCAGGGCGCCGTCGGAGATCTCGAAGACCTCGTCAAAACAGCCGGCATCACACAGCAGCGGGTCATGGCTGGCGACGACGACGAGCTTCCCCGACGACTGCAGCTCGGCGATCACATCGAGAAACTCGAAGGTCGCCCGCGAGTCGAGGTGAGCCGTCGGTTCGTCGGCGATGACCACCAGCGGTTCGTTGACCAGGGCGCGCGCGATGGCGACCCGCTGTCGCTCTCCCCCGGACAGCCGCCGGACCGCCGTGCCGGCCCGACCATTCAGACCGAACCTGGCCAACAACGCACTCGCCCGGCGGTCGAACCCGTCGAGATCGGTTCTCGGGATTCCCGGCAACATGACGTTCTTCAGCGCCGACAGGCGCTCGATCAGGTGATGTCTCTGGAAGACGAAGCCGAAAACCCGCCGGCGGAGCTCGGCCAGATCATCCTCGGGCAGACGCGTCACCTCGCGGCCCGCGACCCGGATGCGGCCCTCGGTGGGTCGCACCATGCACCCGAGCAGGCTCAACAGGGTCGTCTTGCCGGATCCGCTGGCGCCGCGCAGCAGATAGGACCTCCCGAGCGCCAGTCGCAACGTCACCCCGGCAACGGCGGTGACCCCTGCGCCGCGGCGGGGCGAGTAGACCTTGCTGACCTTGTCGGCGCTGATGACGACGGCGCCGGCCACCAGCACCGGTGCGCACCCGGTGTCGATCAACTTCGGGAAGGCCGTGTCCGGGGCGGCCGGTGGGAACGGGGCCGTTCTGAGACCGCTGACCCGGATCATCTCGCACCCCCCGGCATCGCCACGAGCAGGCTGGTGCTCAGCTCCTCGAAACCGATGACTCTCGTCCCGCCGTGGTCCCGGGAAAACTCGCGAGCTTCGCCGACCGACCCGTGCGCGACCAGTTCTTCGCCCCCGGGTCCGAGCACGTCGCTGCCGACCACGAAGAAGGCGTCCCGAGCGTCGATGACCGCCCGTGTCGAGTAGCTGGTGACAAAGATCCCGGCAATGGGAACCGTCCCCGACTCGGAAATTGACCTCTGGGGCGACAAAAGAAAGGTGAAAAGGTCTTTCGCACCATCAAAGAACAGCGCGACGCCGTCTTCGTACACGATCTGTGCAGTCCACTCCGGGTACGGCGCCACAACGTGTCCGCAGACCGGGCATGTTTCCCAGATTCGGGGCACGCGGGGCCTGACGCCGAAAACGATCGGCAGGTCCGGGGGCACTGCGATTTCGAAGGCGATGGCATCGCCCAAGCAGATCCAACGGGAGCACCGGTCCATCTTCCTCCCCCTTTCGATCACCACCCGGTGTCGGGAACCTCGGTTCGTCCGAACCGCGCGCGATAGGACGCACCGCTGCGCACGGTCGGAGACGCCGCCAGGCGGAGATACCGCGCCCGCACTGCGGGCCCTAAACGCCTCCTTTCAGGAATTGTGCAGATGGAGAGAATCAAGATTCGTGCCACCCGCCGGATCTTCGCGGTCGCACCGCCAGGT
This sequence comes from Acidobacteriota bacterium, assembly GCA_024641545.1. GTDB lineage: Bacteria > Acidobacteriota > Thermoanaerobaculia > Thermoanaerobaculales > Sulfomarinibacteraceae > JAHECW01. The sequence continues at coordinate 9,037 of JAHECW010000147.1, read as the reverse complement.
CGTCCGAATTCGCGGATCATCTTGTTATCATAGAATGAGTTAGGTCCAGGATAGGCGGTCGGCCCCGGGGGCCTGAACGAGCCGATGAGGTGTGCCAGCGCACAGGACGGCGCGGCACACTCTGTGCCGTGACACACCACCGGAACCACCCGCCGGAAAACGAAAAGTGGCGGGGCCCAGGGGGTGGGCCCCGCCTCCCGGGTTGGATTGACCGTCCCGGGCTCCCGATTTGGGATTGGAAGGAGCTGAATATCAGTTCACGACAAGCGCCTCCTCAGTCATGGCACCGGCTCCAATTCAGGCCAGAAGATGACCCGGCGGAACCAGATGTCGTTCTCGTAGGTAACCTCGGGCTCCCACGGGTACCAGCGGGTCGGGATGACGTCGGGATCCTCCTCCTCGGGGATCGACGAATGGAAGATGGCGTAGACCTTGGAACCGTCGGAGGTCGCCTTGAGCTGGCACTCGCCCTGCTCCTCGGGCTCACCCTTGGCCAGGTAGTCGTAGCGCCACACGGTCTCGCCGTAGCCCGCGTTGCTGTTCTCGCCGCCGATCTCCCACGGGATCTTGAGGAAGGTGTCGCCATAGTCGACGGAACGGGTGTAGAAGAGATCGAGGGGGGTGGCCTCGGTCTTGAGGCTGTCGCCGCCGGTGGACTTGGCGTTGTCGGCGGTGCCCCAGGCGACGAAGAACATGTTGTCGACGTACTCGTCCTCGATGAAGCGCAGCTCCGGCAGCGCCCCGTCCCGCCCATCCAGCGGGTAGACCAGCGGGGTGGTACCGAGCCTCGGGTCGGCCGAGGTTTCCTTGTTGCTCTTGATCTCGGAGATGTTGCGCGCCGGCTCGAACGCTCCGGCGACGATGTGCTGGGCGATCACGCCGTCGGGGGTGCTGCCCATGGGATCGAGGTGATGGGTCGACGCGGGGCCCACCGGCATCGGCGGCAGCTCGCCGTCGGGCACTGCGTCAGGGTCGTAGGTTCCGCAAGTTGCGTCGTAGGCCGCGGGGGGCAGGTTCCCGGAGCCGTCCGGGTCCGGGCTGTCGGGATCCGTCCTGAACTCAGGACAGACGTAGACGCCCTCCCCATCCGGGTTCGTGGTCCAGGTCTGGCCGCCGTCGAACGAGCGGCGGACGTAGAAGTTGTAGCGGTCGTTGCCGTTGCGCGCCGCCGCCCAGTTGGGCGAAAGGGCGTAGGCGATGCCGAAGAAGTCGCCGCGGATGAAACCGCGGTGGCTGCGGACGTTGGAGTACATGCCGGGGCACACCCCGCCAGCCAGAGGATCGCAGGTCGTGCCGTCGATCCAGCCGAAGGACTCGTCGCCCAGGTTTTCCACGTGCTGCGACCACAGCAGCACCTTGTTGGTGCCGTAGATGTCGTCGGTGGGATCATCCGGGGTGTCGTCGTCGGGTCCGGCGTCGACCGCGAGATCGACATCGGCCGAGGTCAGGTTGATGTGGTCGCGGCGCTGATAGCCGTCCGGGTCGGTGAAGACCCCACCGCACAACCGGTCGAAAGCGGCCTCGCCCCAGACGTTGCAGTTGTAGCCGACCGCCGACGTCTTGTCGCCGGCCCCGTTCGGGCACGCCGGCAGGGTGAAGGTCTGGTCGAGATAGGTGCTGCACACCATGTTCTCGAACCTGTACGGGTTGCCGGTGCCGCCCTTGACGAAGCGGCGGATGAAGGCGTCCGCCGGCCGGCCCTGGCCCTCCTGGCCCTGCTTGTAGATCAGGGCGCCGAGCGTCTTGCTGGGGCCCGTCTTGCTCGGCCCCTGCATGAGGAAGCGCGCGCGGCGCGCGATCTCGGTGCGGTACTGGAGGAACTTGGTGGTGTCCGGCATCCACTCGATGCCGTCCCAGGCGTCGAAGAAGAGCGGTACCGGCTGGCCGGGTACGCAGTCGCAGGTCGGGTTGGTGCCCGCGTACTCCTCGCCGCAGTAGTTCGGCGCCGGGTAAAGGCCGCCGCACAGCGCCGGCAGGTTGGCGATGTGGCCCGGGGCCACCAGGTCGGGTTGGGTGAAGTCGAACGAGTGGTAGATCATGTTCTTGCCGATGTCCTGCTTGATCGGCTTGTCCTGGCCCGGATCCTCGGGCTGCGTGCCGCCGAGAACCTCGTCGCCGTCCTCGTGTTCCGCCGCCGTGAGCGAGTGGCCCATCCCCTTGGACTCCTCGTAGGCGAGGAGCGCCCACGCGCTCTTGCTGCCGTCGGGCCTGGTGTAGGGCTGGAGCTGGAGCATGGGCCGCGCAGCGAAGACATCGCCGTCGAGCAGGCGGCCGTCGGAGGTGACGCAGACCAGCTTCGAGTTGCCGGCCGAGTTGACGAAGCCGTACCAGCGCTCGTGCGCCGTGGTGCCGGGCAACGCTTCGATATAGCTGCTGGGATCCGGCACCGCTGTCCTGCACAGATCGAGGGTGCCGCCGCGGGCGACATAGTACTGGTAGTCGGGAATGCCGTCGCCGCCGGCCAGGTGGAGACCGGTCGCGTTGTCGATCTCGTCGATGCTCTTGGCGAGATAGGCGTAGCGCTTGGTCCCCGAGAGGTTGCCGTAGAGGCCCTTGAGATCCTCGCAGTTGGGGTCGCCCTCGTGGTTGTCGGGGTCGCAGCAGGTCGTCGGGTCGGCCTCGATGTGATCGCAGAACTCCTTGGCGATCTCCTCTTCGGCAATGGGTACGAAGGTGAATTCAAGCGATTCGGCGTCCTGAACCGCTTCAGGGAAGCACACCGGATCTCCCTCGATTCCATCCGGCGCAGACGGCGTCACGCAGGTCGAGCTGTCCACGACCTTGAGGGTGTGGGTGTTGACCGTGTCGTTGTCGGAGACCCGCACCGGCAGGCTGAAAGGCACCATTGCCTTCGGCCGTCCGAGTCCGGTCCGCTCGTCGGGTCCGCCGTCGTCGGGCGGCCCGCCGGGGACGAAGGTCTCGTCCACGATCGCGAAGTCCTCGTTGGTGATGAAGGTGTACCAGATGTCGGTCTTGTGGTTGGAGATGGCGCCCGACCAGCCCTCACCGGGACCCTTGCCCTTGCCGGGCCGGAGCCCCTTGGGGTCCTCCTGCCAGGCGATGGCGAAGCCGGCGCCGCGCGCCGAGTTGACCACCGGGATGTAGGCGTCGCGCCGGCCGGAGGTGATCCGCTCGGGCTTGTACCAGACGATGTCGCCGAGGCCGATGGCCTGAGACTCGTCGCAGTCGCCGACTCCCTCGCCGGTGCAGCAATCGAAGGGGGTGCTGTCGCCCGTGCACAGGTTGACATCGGTTGCCGGGTCGTCCTCGATGCTGAGAGAAGCAAAGGTCCCCTCGTCGAGCTCCTTCTGGGTGACGATCACCCCGCGCGCAGCCCACAGGCAGCTGTACGGGATCTCGCCGATGCCGAGCTCGGCGACGTCGTCGACCTCGTCGTAGTTGACCGACTGCTGCTGGCCGCGGACGCCCCAGATGTCGGTGACGTAGTAGTCATCGTCGAAGGGGTAGTCGGGCTCGCAGACCTCGGTGCCCTGCTCCGCATTGCCGCGACAATAGACTGCGCACTCGTTCTCTTCCGTGAGCGGATCGTCCGCCTCGACCTCTTCGGTCGCCGGATCGTCGCAGGTGTTGATGGAGTAGCGCGGGTTGCCGCTCTTGCAGAACTTGCTCTCCCAGACGTTGAGGATGTAGTTGTCGTCGATCTTGAGGTAGGGCGAGCCGGTGGTGCCGGGGAACGGCTCCTCGGTCTCGAGATCGAAGGAGCTCAGATCGGCCATCCGCGACACGTTCATCCGTTTCCAGGTCGTCCCGTCGTCGCGCGAGACCGCGGTGAAGGTGTCCCACGAGAAACGATCCGGCCAGAAGTCCTCATTGACCTGGTCGTCGTAGATGTCGATCTTCTCGAGGTAGGTCACGAGGATCGGCTTGGCCACGTCGCGGCATTCGATCTGCGTGATGACGCACGAGACCTCGTCTTCATAGTCGCGCGGGTCGCATTCGCACTCGTCGCTCGTGATCGGCAAGCAGCCGGCCAGCCGCCACTCCTCGTAGGGCACGCCGGCCTCGTCGACGCCCTCGTCGTATTCGCCGTCCCCGTCTTCGTCGACGCACAACGAAGGATCGCCGTTGGACCGCAGGCCGGGGAAGTAGACCGGCATGACCTCGAGCTTCTGCTTGGTCTCGGCCCAGTCCTCGGTCTTGGAGACGTTTTTGCGGAAGTTGCCCGAGGCGTTGAGACCGGCCTCGAGGTTGCCCTTGGCGTCGGTCGCCGAGACCACGACCAGCGACTCGCCGGCCGCCGTGGTGCAGTAGGTGACGACATCGGCGAGCAGCTGCTCGACGGCGAGCTCGTCACCGAAGTCCGCGAAGTCGAAGCCGAGGGTGTTGGCGCGGCCGTTGAAACAGGCCGCGACGCCGGGTTCGATGGTGATGTTGCCGTTGCTCGCGTGCGAGTCCAGGGTCTGGAGCACGCGGGCGACGCCGATGACCCGCAAGTCGTCGGTGTCGGCGCTTTCGTAGAGATCCAGCGGCGAGATCTTCTTGGCCGCCGTCGCGGTGCCGAGATAGAAGCTGTAGTTGGAATCGTAGGTCGGCGGACCGATGAAGAGGTCGACCTCCTCGCCGGGGAAGAACCAGAAGCCGCCCGCCTGGTCGGTGTCACTGCCGGCGGTGCCGGCGTGGGTCGGGGTGATGTAGCCGTGACCCTTGACCGGGCTGTCGATGAAATGGCCGCGCATGGGGTGGCCGAACTCATAGGTGTACCACCAGCCCCAGCTCTTGGCGAACTCGATCCAGCTGGTCTCGGGTTTGGCCCACGCACCCTCCTGTTGACCGTCGAGGTTCACCGCCGCGGCGTGGACCGCGACGTTGATCACGCGGTTGTGGCGGCTGCCCCAGCTGAAGTCGAAGTCCTCCTTGAGATCGAAGACGCAGGTGTGCGCCTGCACGAGCTCGGAGAACTCCATGGTGCAGTTGAACTGGCCGGGGATCGCCGCGCCCTTCTTGGTCACCGGAATCGGGTCGAAGCCGGCCTGGATGTGGAGCTCGGTCATGTACCAGCCGTTGTCGGTGTCCATGGTGACCTCGACCATCAGCTTGCTGCCGGTGTCGTTGCCTTCGAGGTCGAGCTGCTTGCCGTTGTTCCAGACGTCGACGTGGCCGGCGGCCACCTCGGTCTGGTTGCCGTAGTAGAGATTCGCCGTACTCTTGCCCGGACCCTGGTGGGCCAGGCCGGTGGCGGCGACGCACAGCAGCGCCGCTGTGAGAATCACGAAAATTCGTGCCGATCGCATGATCATTGCCTCCTTCGAATCATTGGACGTGTTCCTCGATTGCGGGAGCCCTCGAGTCGGTTCGATCTCCAACCATCGGCGATCGACCTCACCCGGCAGCTGACCGCACCCTGCCGCGGGAATGGTCCATCCACCACCTGCCTTTCTGCGCGGCCCGCATCCGCCGGGCGTCGCCGCGCCGAGCCGTTTCCCGGCTTCCGGGCCGCCACCGTTGCGGGGCCCGTCCGGCGGGAGTTGTACCGTCATCGATCCGGGAGAACACCATCGCGGGTCGTGCGGCGGAGATCGCCGACCCGGTGCGGTCAGGTGGGGGAGAGGCGCCGGGCGTCGAAGCGCAAACCGGCCGCGGAACCATTCCGTGGTCGACTCGAGACACTCTCGCCATGAATTTCCCCCTTCCGGCCATTCCCGAGGCGGTTGCAGATCTCGTCGGGCCTTCTCCGGATCTGCGCGGTTGTGAGGACGCACCGCCGCGCCGATCCGTTTGCCGTGCGGCCGGCGCCGAGCCGACCGATCTGCGGCCCTCGTGGCCTTCCTTGAACAGATGATGTCGGCACCGGAAGATCAAGAAGCGTGCCAACCGGGCTCTCGAGCTGCGGTCGCCCGACCGGGAGGCCGGAAAATCCGATCGAAACAACGACGGCGCCGCCTCTTCGGCGGTCTGCTTCAGCCCGGCGAATCGGCGGCTCGGGGATCGTTCGAGGAGCGCCGTGACCTGTGCCAGGACACACTCGCCCTGGCACACTCTGTGTCATGGCACAAGGTTGGGGGAGCCCGGCCTTGTCAGGTCCGGATGCCGTGCTCCTCGAGCCGCCGATAGCCGGTCGCGAGGCCGCGGTTGGTGGCCGCGATGACACGCACATCGACCTTGATCTGGGATGAGCCACCCACCCTCTCGAACTCCATGGACTCGAGCACCCGGAGCAATCGAAGCTGCATCTGCGGCGTCATCTCGCCGATCTCGTCGAGGAAGATGGTGCCGCCATGAGCGCGCTGGAACCGGCCGACCTTGTCCTTGACCACGCCGGTGAAAGCGCCCCGAACGTGGCCGAAGAGCACACTCTCGAGCAAACCCCCGGAAAGAGCGGCGCAGTTGATCTTGACCAGATTTCGGCCGCTCCGGATGCCTGCCGCGTGCAACGCGTCCGCCACCGACTTTTTGCCGGTGCCGCTTTCGCCGGAAATCAGCACCGAGGTGTGGACATCGGAAAGTGTATTGATCATGGACACAACATTGCGGATACCATCACTCCGGCCGACGATCCGGCGAAGCTCGCGGCACTCGGCGAGACTGCGCTCGAGCTCGACCAACCGGGCCTCGATGCGAAGTCCACGACCATGTCCTCATCGACGGTGATGATGACCTGGGTCTCCGGCGCTCGGTTCCTCACCTCTTCGAGCACGAGAATCCCGGATCTTCCCCCATCGAGAGTGATGTCTTTGAATCATCATTCCTGTTGACTCGAATCTGCGATAGCCGAATCAACCTACTGCACCCGTTTGTTGAGGCTCTGGTCTTCCACCCTTCGCGCTGCAGCCCGGCTGACAAGCCGGCTGGCCGTCTCTTGATATTTATCAAGAGCCTCGGCGAATTTCATGACCTTGAAGCCGGACAAATGTGCCTTCCGGATCGAAATCTCCTCCGTGCTCAGCTACCGGGAGAAAAAGGCAGGGCCCGAAGAGCCGGGCCCTGCCAGCCAGGGGGTGGTCAAACCGTCCCGGGCTCCCAGACAGGAGAGGGAAGGAATGGAGCTGATCCGGTGCTATGCACCATTCTCATGTCATGCCCTTCGGGTCGTGATCTCGTCGTCCTAGAAGATGACCCACCGCACCTTCAGCCAGTGGTCGCCTTGGTTTCAGGTGCGGATGTGGTAGATGAGCGTTCACTCATCATTAATAGACACCGCAGTCATCAGTGTTGTACGTGCAGTAGAGATCAACCGGGGGATCGTAGTTGTGGATGAACTCGATCATGCGCAGAAAATCGCTCGCCGCGTTGACAAAACCGGCGATGTTCCCAGTCTCATATTCGTCACCGTTGACGAGTTCAACCCAATTTAACAGCGACACGTCATCGGCCAGCATCCAGGTCTCCTCAGACGTACTCTTGATGGCCTCGATATCCTCGCGCTCTCGCTCGTAGCCGTCGAGACCCTCAAAGTCCACGAACTTCTCGGCGAGATCGGTGAAGAGATCGTAATTGGGGGGGGGATCATCCGGATCAACCTCTTCAATGGTACAGGCCTCGCCGGTCAGATAACCCGGATCGGGGACGCCGCCTTCCTCGGGCGGATCCTCGGGATCCGGGCCTTCCCAGCAATCCCGGTACAGCGCCGGCAGGGTATTCAGCGGTAAAGGCCCCGTGTATTCGTTCGTCTTGGTGACCTTGAGAATCCGATTCCAGTACTGGACCAGATCCCACGTGACCTTGCCGGTCTTGCTCGCGGCCGCGCCGAGAAAGGCCGCAACACTCACGAAGTCCCTGTTGCCGAGTTGCTCCTGATCGGCACAAAGGAAGGTGAATTCATCCGGCACTCCGTTGCCGTTAGTGTCGATGAACGGCTCTGCTGCGTCCCACTCCCCGTCAAGGTCGAGATCGGTGAAAGGCTCCCCGTCGTCGTGGTACCCATCCTTGTTGATGTCGATGAAGGGCTCGGCCGGATTCCAGACACCGTCCTCGTTCACATCGGTGTATTCTTCGGCTCCATCGTAGTCCCAACAATACTCCGGATTGTCGCCATCGCTGGGCAGCATGTGCTTCACCGTGTTGTGGAATTTCGGCCAGTCTTCCACGCCGAGCGCCGGGTGGAACTGGGTCGGGAGCTTGGGATCGCCGTGCGCCCAGATGTCGACCTCATACGGGTCGGGCGCCAGGTGCCCGTACTTCACCAGCCGGACGTAGAGCCCCATGTTCTCCATCGGCGAGTCGACGGTAGCCCACTCGTCGCAGGGTGGCTTTCCCACATCTTTACAGTCGTACCCGATCATCAGCCGGCCAGCTGGACCTCGCTTGACCATCATTCCGGCCTTGATGTTCGAGATGACCTCATCGAAATGCATGCGGTTGTTTCGCGGCTTCGTGCGCCCACCGTTGAGACGCCCGAAGTAGTTCACTTCGACGGGCGGGCCCACAAAGTTGTCGCTCAAGGGGTCGATATCCAGATCACAGGTGTAGGGCAGGAACGGGATCTCTTGTCCGTCCGCAGTCACCGCGATCGGACAGTAACCCCAACCGTAGCCCGGCACCTCGGCCGGCAGCTCGATCCAACGCTGCGCGAGAATCGGCTGACCGGTGGTGGAATCCCGGGTGATGTGGATCAGATCGCCGAACACATCGCCACAGCCACCGCCGCCACTCTCACCGTGTTCCTCGGCTATTGCCGGCGCCGCCGACACCATCAGCACCGCCGCCAAGAACATCATCCATCCAATTTTCCAGGTTCGCATCGTTCATCCTCCTCAATGCAGATTCCGGTTCCAAGAGACTGTCACCTACGACACCGATTGATGTCTTGCAGCCATCGGTATCAACTGGCGGCCGATCGCACACTGTCGCGGAATTGGTCCGTCAATGAACTCCTTTCCGGGTGGCGGAGACGGCGGTCGGCCACGGAACCATTCCGTGGGCGACTCGAGACACTCTCGCCATGCATTTCCCCCTTCCAGCCATTCCCGAGACGGTTGCAGATCTCGTCGGCCCTTCTCCGGATCTGCGCGGTTGTGAGGACGCACCGCCGCGCCGATCCGTTTGCCGTGCGGCCGGCGCCGAGCCGACCGATCTGCGG
>JAHECW010000015.1 GCA_024641545.1 Acidobacteriota bacterium | reverse complement strand
ACCCCATCCTCCACCAGGTCCTCTTTGGCGCCGAAGAACGCCTTGAAGTCCTCGAGGATCCGATACAGCGTCGGGATCAGGATGAGCGTGATGGCGGTCGCGAAGACGATGCCGTAGCCCAGACTGACCGCCATCGGGATGAGGAACCTCGCCTGCATGCTGGTCTCGAAGATCATCGGCGTCAGCCCGAGGAAGGTGGTCGCCGTGGTCAGCATGATCGGTCGGAAACGGCGCTCGCCGGACTCCCTGATCGCCTGATCCACCGTGGCGCCCTCGGCTCTCCGGCGGTTGATGAGGTCGATGAGGATGAGCGAGTCGTTGACCACCACACCGGTCAGCGCCACCATCCCGAACATCGAAAGCATGGTCAGGTCGAGACCCATGAGCATGTGGCCGAGAACCGCGCCGACCAGGCCGAAGGGGATGGCCGACATGATGATCAGCGGCTGGGCGTAGGACTTGAAGGGGATGGCCAGCAGGGCGAAGATGGCGAGCTGAGCCACCACGAAGTTGATCTTCATGCTGTCGAGCGACTCGCTCTGCTGGCGCTGCTCTCCCTCGAAGTCGAAGGTGAGACCGGGGAAGTCCGCCACCAGGGCCGGGAGCACGGTGTTCCTGAGATCGCTGGAAATCTCGTTGGCGTTGGCCTCCCCCTCTTCGACATCGGCGGTCACGGTCACGACCCGCCGACGGTCGGTCCGGTTGATCACCGCATAACCCCGACCCTCCTCGACCGCGGCGACGGTGGTGAAGGGGACCTCGGAACCGTCGGGCAGGCGGATCCGCATCGCGTCGATGTCGCCCCGCGACTGCCGTTCCCCTTCCGGGTAGCGGACCATGACGCGGATGTCATCGCGGCCGCGCTGGATCCGCTGGACCTCGCGGCCGTAGAATCCCGACCGCACCTGGCGGGCGAGATCGGACAGGGTCAGACCGGCCGCCCGGCCCGCGGGGGTGAGGGTGAGCTTGAGCTCTTTTTTTCCGGGGAGGAAACTGTCGGCGACATCTTTGGTGCCGGGGTACTCGGCAATGATCCGCTTGAGCTTATCCACCGCTCGGAGAAGCACCTTGAAATCGCTGTGGGCGAGCTGGACGCTGACCGGGTCGCCGGCCGAGAACATGTTGGCCTGAAAGGTCAGCGAGACCGCGCCCGGCACCTCACCGACGATCTCACGCCAGGCCCGGACCAGTTCGCCCGATCCGACAACGCGATCCTCGGCGCCGAGCAGTTCGACGTTGACCTCGCCGAGGTGCGAGGAATCGCCGCCCGACTGCCGGGTTGCCATCGGCCCGTGGCCGCCCCCGGTCGGATGCTGTCCGACCGTGCTCGAAACGTGGCGGATCAGCGACGGGCTGCCGTCCGGTCTGGCCTCGTCGATATCGGCTGCCAGACGGATCGCACCATTCTCGAGGCGCTCGAGGACGGCCTCGGTCTGCTCCACCGGGGTGCCCTGGGGCATGGTGAGCAGCGCGACCATGTTGTCCGAATCGACCTTGGGCATGAAGCTGAACTTGAGGAAACCGCCGGCGACCAGCGACACGCTCAGGAAGAGAAAGACCATCGCGAGCGCCACCGTCAGGTAGCGCCACTCGAGGGCGAACTCGAGGCTCTTGCGGTAGGGCACCCGGATGAACCACTGGAGGGCTCTCTGGACGACGGCCTGGACGCGCTCGATGGGCCCGAGGATCGGATCCATGATGCGGTGGAAGAGAGTGCCGGCGCCGGAGAGATGGGCCGGGAGGATCAGCAGCGCCTCGGCCAACGACATCATCAGAACCGCGATCACCACGATGGGGATCTGACGCATGACCTTGCCCATGTTGCCCGAAACGAAGAGCAGCGGCGCGAAGGCCGCCACCGTCGTGATCACGGCAAAGGTCACCGGCATGGCCATCTCGCGCACGCCGCGAACCGCGGCGTCGAGGGGCTTCATCCCCTCTTCGAGAAAGTTGAAGATGTTCTCCCCCACCACGATGGCATCGTCGACCACGATGCCGAGGACGACGATGAAGGCGAAGAGCGAGATCATGTTGATGGTGACACCGAACTCCGGGATGAGCCACAGCCCGCCGAGGAAGGAGATCGGGATCCCCATGGTGGTCCAGAACGCGAGCCGGGTGTTGAGGAAGAGCGCCAGACAGATGAAGACCAGGACCAGACCGAGGCGGGCGTTGCGGAGCAGGAGACCGATCCGCTGCTTGAGAATGATCGAGTCATCGTCCCAGGTATCGGCCGAAACCCCGGCTGGAAGGCTCGGCCGGAGGTCGTCAAGGTAGTCTTTGGCCGCCTGGGCGACTTCGAGGGCGCCCTCGCTGCCGACCCGGAAGACCTGAATCAGCGCGGCCCGTTTGCCGTCGAACCGGGTCGCCGTGTCGGTGTCCTCGAAACCGTCGATCACGTCGGCCACGTCCCCGAGTTCGACCTGGGTGCCGTCGGGCCGGGTGACGACCACGATCTCTTTGAACTCTGCGCCGCGGTAACGCTGGCCCTTGGTGCGCAGGAGAATTTCGCCGCCGCGGGTCTTGACCGCGCCGCCCGGAAGGTCGAGCGACGACATGGCGACGGCGTTCGCCACCTGCTCGAAGCTGAGCCCGTAACGCCTGAGCGCCTCCTCCGAGACCTCGATGGAGATCTCGTAGTTGCGGACCCCCGCAACCTCGACCTGAGAGATCCCCTCGACCGCCGTGAGTTCGTCCCGGACTCGTTCGGCCAGGGCTTTGAGGGTCTTCTCGGAGGCCTCGCCGTAGAGCACGATGGTGATCACCCGGCGGCGGGTGTCGACCTCGGCGACCACCGGTTTCTCGGTCTCGACCGGAAAGGTCTCGATCCGATCGACCGCGGCCTTGATATCGTCGAGGACCTCGCGGTTGTCGGCGTTCTCCTCGAGCTCGATGGTGACGGTTCCGAGGTTCTCGCTCGCGGTGGAACGGATCCGCTTGATGCCCTCGATGGAGGCGATGGCCTCCTCGACCCGGACGCAGACCCCCTCCTCGGCCTCGGCCGGCGAGGCGCCGCGGTAGGGCACACGGACGGTGACCATGTCGGTTTCGAGCTCGGGGAAGACCTCGATGACCACGTTGAACAGGGCCAGCACACCCGAAACCAGGATGAAGACCATCAGGATGTTGGCCGCCACGTGGTTGGCGGCGAACCAGGCTAAGGGACCGCGACGAGTTTCTTGCATGTCACGCTCCCTGCAATCCGCTCGCGCGAGTTGCGGTGGGATCGATCGCGTTCGCCGGCGGCGAACACTCCGATCCCAAGACGGCGGAAACCTGCGGAGGATCGCTCGAGGAAGCTTCGACTGTGAAGTCCTCTTGATCGGCGGCGTTTCTCACCGCCATGCCGTCGGTGACCGCGTCGAGGGAGCTGACGATGACGAGCTCGCCTTCGTCGATGCCGTCGGAAACCAGGGTCTCCTGCCGATCCGAGCGCAGGACCTCGACCTGGCGGACGGCTAATTTCCCGTCGTCGAAGACCCAGACCTGAGAGCCGTCGTGGACGGCGAACCTGGGGACCGGAACCACGCCCTCGAGGGTCCTGCCTGAGATCCGCACGTCGACAAAAGTCCCCGGCAGCAGCGCGAGGCTGTTCTCGGCGGTATCGTAGGGGTCGGCAACCTCGACCACCACGTGAACCATGCGCGAGGCCTGGTCGACCTGGGCCTCCATCCTGGTCACCCGGCCCTCCCAGGTGCTCCGCCTGCCGCCGAAGGTCACGCTGACCTCGGCGCGAGGCGCCGTTCCCCCGTCGCGGGAAGGGACGTCGAACCACGCCAGCTCGCGGCTTTCGAGGGGGACTCTGACATCGACGAAATCGGTGCCGTAGACCCGCGCCAGGCGGTTTGCGCTGCCGACGAACTGTCCGACATCGACGCTTTCGGAGACCACGACCCCGTCGAACGGCAGGCTCACATGGGTGCGTTCGAGGTTGAGCCTCGCGCCGGCGAGATCGGCGTTCGCCGCGGCGAGCTCGGCCTCGGCCTGGCGGATCTGCGGCTCGCGGACAACGAGACCTGGGGCCTCTTCACCCGGATGCAGCTCGTCCCACTCCTCGCGCGCGACCACGGCCTCGGCCTGCTCGCGCTGGAGCGAGACCTGGGCCCGTGCGACCGATGCCTGCGCTCGTTCGAGGGCGAGCTCGTAGTCCCGCGGATCGATGACGACCAGGGCGTCGCCGGCGCGGAAGAAACCACCCGCAACCAGCGATGGGTGGACCTTCACCACCTGTCCCGCCACCTGCGGCACGACATCGACGGCGACTCTGGGAACGACCTCGCCGTGGCCGTTGATCACAACCGGCACATCGGCGATCCGCGCCGGCATGACCTCGACGAGCGGGCCGAGGGGGGGCCGTTGGACCCTGTCGGGCGCCGTGCGGGAGGAAACCAGCCACCAGGCCGAGAGGATCCCGAGGATGAGGACGATCAGGGGGAGCAGGCCTTTGAGAGTCGTGTTCGACATCAGGACACCTCTTCGCAGTCGACAGTTGACGGTTGAAAGTCGACAGATTCGGAATTCGCTCGGGCGGAACGACCCGGGTCTTCCGGATCACCTTCGGGTAACTCCGGCGGGTTTGCAGGCTCTTCGGGAGGATCGGTGCCCCAGTCGCCTCCGAGGGCGAGGAAGAGGTTGACTCTGGTGTTCCAGACCGACCCGGTGTTGGTGATGATGGCCTGCTCGGCGAGACGGAGCCGGCGCTCGGTCTCGAGCACCGTGAGCAGCGATTCCACGCCGCGCTGGTAGCGCTCCTTGGCGAGACGGTCGGCGGCGCGCGCTTCGGCCACCCGTTCGGTCGTCAGCTCGAAGCTGGTGAGCGAGGTGTCGCTGAGCACCAACGCCTCCTCGACTTCGCGCAGGGCGTTGAGGACCGCTCCGGCGTAGACCGCCGCGGCCTGCTCGGCGCGGGCCCGGGCGGCAGCCACATCCGCCCGGCGCTGGCCGCCGGTAAAGAGCGGCCCGGTAAGATTGGCGACGATGTTGTAGACGAAGTTGGTGAGGTCGAGATCGTTGATCCGATCTCCGTTTTCCCCGACCGAGCCGGTGAGGCTGAGGTCCGGGTAGAGGTTGGCGATGGCGGCGCCGACGCCGTAGGTCGCGGCCTCGAGCCGCATCTCGGCCTGCCGCAGATCCGGCCGCCGATCGAGCAGCGCCGCGGGCAGCCCGACGGGCACCGGTTCGAGAGACGGCAGCCGGGGCATCGTGTCCGGCAACATCCCGGCGCTGCCCGGTCGCCGACCGACGAGGACATCGAGGGCCAGGCGGGCCTGCTCGAGCTGGCCCTCGATGGTCGCCTCCGACGCCCTGGCGGAGGCCAGGTTCTCGCGCGCCAGGTGGAGCTCCACCGCCCCGGCGACACCCGAGCGGTAGCGGCGCTCCACCGTCCTGGTGGTCGCCTCCCAGCTCCGGGTCACCTCGCGGTTGATGTCGAGGGCCCATGCCGCGGTCGCCACCAGCACCCGGGCCCGGACCACCGAGGCCACGACGGCGTGGACCACGGCCTCCCGGGCTGCCTCTTCGGCCAGGACCGACGCCCACTGGGACTGATGAGTCCGCCTGAGGCGGCCGAAGAGATCGGCCTGCCAGGAGACGTTGAAGTTGTAAGAGTAGGTGGTGGACTCGATGTCGCGTCGACCGATCTCGGGTAGCACAAAGGAGTTTCGTTGTTTGGATGCATTCAGACCGTAGCCGATCTGAGGCAGCCGGGCGCCGCCGGCCCTCTCGAGCCCGGCCTCGGCCTCGAGGACCCGGGCCGCCGCCGCCCGGAGATCGGTGTTGTTCGCCAAAGCGAGCTCAACGAGCTCGACGGTGGTCGCGTCGCCGAAGGTCCGCCACCACGGCGAGACCTCGGGAATTTCGGCCGCCGGCGCCCCGGAGGCGTGGAAATAGCTGTCGCCGACGTCGGCCGCGGTCGCCGGCCGCTCGGGTTCGGGCCCGAGGGTGCACCCGGCGAGACCGACAACGGCCGCCATCGAAAGAACGAACGATTTCACGGTGCGGTTCATTGGACTCTCTCCCCATCGATGAACGATCTCGGGGTTGCCGTTGGATTCACAGCGCAGGCCCGGATTCCGCCGGATGAAAAACGAACGAAGTGCTCGAGAAACCCGGCGAGGTCGAATGACATCGAATCCGGAAGATCGAGCTGGTCCAAGAGGTGACGAGCCTTGAGGGCATGGAGGAGCTGGCCGATGAGGGAAAAGACACAGAGCAGCGCCTTTTCAGGCGCCAGGGGCGGCCCCACCCGGGCGAGAGCATCCATCACCCGATCGACGAGCGGGTGGATGAACTCGTCGAGGAAGACGGCAGCGGGAAGGCGCGGATCGAGCATCTCCCGACTGACGAAGACCAGGAAGCGCCGGCCCCTGCTCTCATCGACCAACGGATCGAGAAAGCCCTCGGCAAAGGCGGCGAGGAACTCCTCGAGGGTCGGCGTCGGATCGCGGCGCATGAGTCCTTCGAGCATCGCCAACCGTTGATCCCGCAACGCGCCCAGCATGGCTCTGAATGCCTCGAGATAGAGCCTCTCCTTACCGCCGAAGTGGTAGTTCACCGCGGCGACGTTGCACCCGGCCTCGGCCGTGATGTCCCGCACCGAGGTCGCATCGAAGCCCTTTTCCGCGAAGAACTTCTGCGCTGTTTCGAGGATCCGCTCGTGGGTTTCACACGTCTCCGGGCTGCCGTCGCACGTGGTCACAGGCGCTTCCATAGGATCTCCCAACAAACGTTTCAAACGCTAATATTAAACAAGTGTTTGAAATTGTCAAGAAGCCCAATCCTCCGAGAAGCCCCGGCCGTTTCCGTATCCGAGCCCGCGTCCGGGTCGGCGAGCGACCTCCACCGGGGCGTGCCGGGCGCGGCAGAGTGCAGATCGAGAGCCATCCGGCGACGCGGGGCGCCGAGCACAATGCCGACGCCGGGCAACCCTCGCGGCACGACATCCCGGTGCGTCTCCCCCCGCAGCGAAACCGGCCGCCGGCGTGCGGGCAGCGCGGTCACCGCTCCTCCTTCCACCCCTCATGACCGCGCTGCCCGCGCGAAGCCGGGTCGAGAAACTCCATCGTTCCGGTTATGATTGCCCCCTGTGACTACCGTCTCTCCCCTCGCCGAACGCCGTTGGCTCATTCTGCTCTCGTCGGTCTTCAGCTTTTTCGCCATCGGCGCGACATTCTTCGTCGTGCCGCCGCTGATTCCCGAACTCGTGGCCCGCTTCGGTCTGTCGCACTTCAAGGTCGGTCTGCTGATGGGCGCGATCAGCATCCCGGCGGTCTTCCTCGCCATCGCCATCGGTCTCGCCGTCGATCGTTGGCAGCCCCGTCGAGTCGGGGTCGTCTCGCTCGGGCTCATGTTCGTCGGCGCCGTGTGCTTTGCCACGGCTCCGACTTTCGGGCTCCTCTTCGCCGGCCGGCTGCTGTTCGGGGTCGGAGGACTGGTGGTCAACCTGCTGCTGGCGCGCCTCCTGACCGAGGCCTTTTCCGGCCGCGAGCTCGCCCTCGCCATGGGGGTCTTCGTGGCCACCTATCCGGCGAGCATGATCACGGTCTTCTCGCTCCACCCGGTGCTCATCGAGAACATCGGATGGCGCAACGAACTGCTGCTGCTCGCCGCCCTGGTCGGTCTCGCCATCCCGCTTTTCCTGGTCGCCGTCGGCCGGCCGGAGCCATCGGATCTTCCGGTTGAGCGGAGCCGAGTTTCGTTCAAGGTCTCCCCCTCGTTGGCGGCGCTGGCGCTGACCTGGATGCTGTTCTTCGCCGTCCACTCGTCGGTGCTGACCTTCGCACCGGAGTGGGCGGGGGGCGGCACCGCCGCGCTGCTCATCGTCACCATCGTGATGTGGGTGGCCATGATCGGTTCGCCGCTGGCCGGCACCCTCATCGACCGCACGTCGAGCCCGACCCGGTGGGTCGCCGTCGGACTCACGATCCAGGGCGCCACCCTCGCCGGCGCCGCCTCGGGTCTGTTGTCGCCGACCCCGGCCATGCTCGGCATCGGTCTCGCCACCGCCCTGGTTCCGACCGCGATCTACGCCCTGCCGGGCCTCCTCGTGCAACCCGACCGCGTCGGGTTCGCTTTCGGATTCATCACGATGTTCTCGAATCTGGGCACCATCGCCGGCCCGGCCGCCGTCGGCGCCCTCATCGATCGCGCGGTCCCCTGGAGCCTGGTGTGGGGCCTTCTCGCCGGCACCGCTCTCCTCGCCCTGGTCACGATATCGAGGGTCCGCCCGAGCACGGATTGAACCGGCCGGGCTGAACGCCGGTGCCGACCACCGCGTATAACGGATGCGGCTTTGAAGGCGGGGGGCGCGCCGGCGGCCACCACCGTCCTCGTTCGAAGATCCAACCCCGGCCGGCGCCGAGCGCGCGGCGGCGTCTCGATGAAAGGGGGCTGAGTGATCCGAGGATTCTTCGACCGTTTCGCACGACACCGCCGACCGCCCTTCGGTGACCCGGCCGGTCGAGCTTCGGCCGCGGCGGTCGAACCCGGCGATTTCGACTGGGCCGCGTACCTCGACCGTTATCCGGATCTCCGCGCCGCCGGGCTGAGCTCAGAGGGCGATGCGCGGTCCCACTGGCTCGACCACGGTCGATCGGAGGGGCGATGGGCGTCCCCCCTGCGACGGCCGGCGCGGGAAACCCTGGTCTGCCCGTCGGTCGATTCCATCTACCTCCGCGCCTCCGGCAATCTGGTCTGCTGGGACGACGCCGGCAACGACACCGTTCTTCACCAACCCGGAGGCGACCTCCACTACGGACGAGAGGTCTGGCTCGGCGAACCCTACGAACGGGTGCGGCGGTTGCTGTGGCAGGGGCGGATGCCCTTTGGCGAGACCTGCCAGAACTGCCTGGTGTTGAAAACCCGGGGTGTCCACTCGTCCGAGGCGGTGGACCGGCGGCGAATCCGGGTGCTGCAGATCGAGCCCTCGTACAAGTGCTCGCTCGATTGCCCCGGCTGCGTCCCGCTCTCGGTCCGGCGGGCCGCTCCCCCGGGCAACCTCGACAGCGGCCTGCTGAAACGGATCCTCTCCGATTTCGCCGAGGCCGGGATCGCCATCGAAGCGGTCGACTTCCAGGGCCACGGCGAACCTCTCATGCACCCGGAGCTGTGGCGGCAGACACGCCTCGTCAAGGAGCTCTTTCCCGGAACCCGGGTTTCGGTGACCACCAACTGTCAGGCGGTTCTCAAGGACCGGCAGGCCACGGAGTGCGTCGACGAGATCGTCTGCGCCATCGACGGCGCGTGCGAGTCGAGCTATGCGCGGTATCGGGTCGGCGGCTCGTTCCCCGTCGCCGTCCGATTCATGCGCGACGTCGCGGCGGCGGCCCGCGCCGGCCGCCACCCGACCCGGGTCGTCTGGAAGTATGTTCTCTTCAACCACAACTCGAGCGCCGACGAGCTGCGCCGGGCGCATGCGATCGCGGTCGATGCCGGTGTCGGCGAACTCCGCGTGGTCCTGACCCGGAACGGACCGGTCGCCGCCGGCATCCGTTCGCAGCGCGACCTCCCCGACCCCCCCGCCGGTCTGCGCCAGACCCTTGAATGCCATGCGCCCGATCTCTCGGACTTCGAATCGCGGCTGCACGACAGCGCCGCCGGACTCGCCGCCGCGAATTCCGCCGCGGCGGCGGACCTCGCCCTGTCGGTCGCCCGCGGGCTGCACCGGTTTTACCGCGATCCCGCCCATCTGAACCGGCAATCCCGCCGCGTTCTCGACGGACTGCTCGATCTCGAACCGCGGCTCGACCCCCCGACCTCGGCGCTGGTGCGAGGCCTCGTCGACCACTTGGCTCCATCGGACCCGCACCCTCCGCGGACCAGGTCGTGCAGGGCCGCGCCTCCGACCGAGCACCGGATCGCCGCCACCGTCGACCTGGTTCGACGCTGTCGCCGAGATCTGGCCTACGCGCCGGTGGTGACCGGCCTCCGCCCGCTGTACCAGGACGACGCCCTGCTCTACCCCCAGTTCGTCACCGCGGCCGAAGGCTGCCGGCTCACCGACACCTGCGGCCGGAGCTACCTCGACTGGATGAGCGGCTACGGCGCGGTCATCCTCGGCTACCGCTGCCGGGAGGTGGAGCGGGCGGCGCAGGCCCAGTTCGCCTGTGGGCCCGTCTTGCCCTTCGGCCACCCCCTCGAGCTCGAGGTCGCGCAGGCTCTCAAACGGCTGATTCCGTGCGCGGAAAAGGTGGGATTCGGCAAGAACGGATCGGATGCGGTCACGGCAGCCATCCGGATCGCCCGCCTGGTCACCGGCCGCGAGCTGGTGCTGTTTCACGGATACCACGGCTTCCACGACTGGTTCGCCGCCTCGAACCCGGCGATCGGCGGGATCCCGGCTGCCCTCGGACCGCTCATCCGCGAGTTCCCGTGGGGCGATCTCGACGCCCTCGAGGCGCTCCTGATGCGTCACCGGGACGAGGTGGCGGTGATCGTGATGGAACCGGCCAAACAGCTCCTACCCGAGGAGGGGTATCTCGCGGGGGTCCGAGACCTCGCGCACCGACACGGCGCCGTCCTCGTCTGGGACGAGATCGTCACCGGCTTCCGGTTCGCTCCCGGAGGGATGCAGGAGCTCTCGGGCGTGACCCCCGACCTCGCCTGCTTCAGCAAGGCGATGGCCAACGGGTGGTCGATCTCGGCCCTGGTCGGCCGCGCCGACCTCATGGACCGGTGGCCGCAGATCGGCGTCGATATGACCTGGAGGGCGGAGACGACGTCGCTGGCCGCCGCCCGCTCGGTGCTCGCGATCCTCGAACGCGACCACGTCGCGGCGCGGCTCGCGGCGACCGGGTCGAAGCTGCGGGCGGTCTTCGACCGACGAGCCGGCGAGCTCGGCCTCGCGGCGCGCCTGACCGGCCACCCGTCGCGGATGAACATCAGCTTCGACGACCACGGAAAGCTGCGCGGTCAACGTCTGCTCGAGTGGTTCATCGACGGTTGTCTCCGTCGAGGCGTCGTCACCAACGGCACTCTGCTGCCCAACGCGGCCCACGACGATCGCGCGATCGAGGAGACCGCCGACGCGTTCGACGGCGCGCTTTCCGAGATCGCCGGGGCGACCGCCGCCGGCGCGATGGTCGGTCTCGGCGCGCCCCGCGGCCCACGGATCCAGGGCTGTCTCGACACCATCGAACAGACCGAGGAGGGTCTCGTCATCGGCGGCTGGCTGCTCTCCGAGGACGGTTTCCCGCTGACCGTGGAGATCGACCCGCAGGGCGGATCGAAGATCACCGCGGAACCCGGGCCGCGGCCCGATGTGGCGCTCGCTCACCCGACCATCATCGGAGCGCAGGCCAGCGGCTGGTCCGCCACGCTCAGGCGAGCCGATGGTGAAGGCCCTGACCGGGAGTGGAACTTCCTGATCCGCGTCTTTCGAGGTGATCGCCCGGTCTTCACGACCCAGATCATCCACTCGATGACCACCAGCCGCCCCTATCTGCCGCTCATCCTCGCGGAGGGCGAGCTGCTCGAGACCTCACCCGAGATCGAGCGATCCTGACGACGCCACCGCCCGGAAGGAGCTTCGGCGGACCGTCGGGCGCGGTTTCGTTCGCGGATCAGATGAAATCGAGCTTGGGGATCTTCGGGATCAACCGCTCGTCGTAGGCGCGCTCGAGGAAGACCCTCATCCCCTCCCGGCCGCGTTCGCCGTAGTCAACGGTGAGATCGTTGACATACATCCCGACAAACCGATCAGCTTTGTCGCGGGCGAGACCCCGGCCGTAGTCGAGGGCGTAGTCGAGGGCCGGATCCCGGTGCTCGAGGGAGTAGACGATGGACTCCTTGAGCAGCCGGGCGACCTCGGCCATGGCCTCGCCGCCGAGGTCCCGGCGGACCACGTTGCCGCCCAGGGGCAGCGGTAGCCCATCGGTCTGGGCGGCCCACCACTCGCCGAGATCGACGAGCTTGGTAAAACCCTCGTCCTGCCAGGTCAGCTGACCCTCGTGGATCACCACCCCGGCGTCGACCTCGCCCGCCTCGACCGCCGGCCCCACCGCATCGAAGGGCAGCACCGTCGTGTGCAGGCTCGGATTCCACATCTTGAGCGCCAGCGCCGCCGACGTCAGGGTGCCGGGAATCGCCACCTTGATCGACGACAGGCGGTCGGCGGGAATCTCCCCGCGCGCCACGAGCACCGGACCGTAGCCGTCACCCATCGAGGCGCCGGAGGCCAGCAGCGCGTACTGCTCGTCGAGATAGGCATAGGCGTGGATCGACACCGCGGTGACTTCATAGGTCCCCGAATGGGCCTCGCGGTTGAGGGTCTCGATATCGGACAGGACGTGCTCGAACTCGTACCCACCGGTGTCGATGAGCCCCTTGGCCAGGGCGTAGAACATGAATGCGTCATCGGAGTCGGGCGAGTGGGCGACACGGATCAGGGTCATGGGGCCTCCGCTTTCGAGCGGGCATTCTACATGCACCGCGCAGGGGCAGCGGCAGGGGCAGGGACAGGGACAGGGACAGGGACAGCGGCCGAAGCCCCGGGAAGCCAAAGACTACTCCCCACCGGGGCGTGCCGGGCGCGGCATTGTGCAGGAACAAGCCTCCGGCAGCTCGACAAGCTCCGCACAGTGCCGACGCCGGGCAACCCCCGCGGCAAAGCGACCCGGTGCATCTCTCCCGGTCGACAAGAGGCCGCCGGCGCGCGGGCAGCGCGGTCACCGCTCTTCCTTCCGCCCCTCGTGACCGCGCTGCCCGTGCGACGCTGGGCCGCCGAAGGCGGACCGGAAGGCCGGAGCCCATTCCCGATTGTGCCGAACCGCGACGCCTTCCTGCGGGCGGGACGCCCGCACCACAATGGGCGGCCCGGAAGGCCGGAGCTGAAGGAAGGCCGGCGGGATGTGACAGGCGACCGACTCCGGTCAGGCCCTCTCCTGCCTGTCCGCAAACCGCCGCAGCAGACCTGCGGTGCTCGAGTCGTGGGGGCCGAGATCGACATCGTCGCCGGCGAGGAGCGCCTCCTCTTCGGCGAGGATGGTCTTGGCGAGGACCTTGCCGAGCTCGACGCCCCACTGGTCGAAGCTGTTGATCCGCCAGATCACGCCCTGGACGAAGATCTTGTGCTCGTAGGCGGCGACCAGCATGCCGAGCGAGGTCGGCGTGAGCCGGTCGAGGAGGATGGTGTTGCTCGGCCGGTTGCCGGGAAAGACCTTGTGCGGCGTCAGCGCGTCGATGGCCTCCGCGTCCAGCCCCTGGGACCGGAGCTCCGCGCGGACCTCGTCCTCGGTCCTGCCGCGCATCAGCGCCTCGGTCTGGGCGAAGAAATTCGCCATCAGCTTGGCGTGGTGATCGGCCACCGGGTGGGCCGGATTGACGGCGCCGATGAAGTCGCAGGGGATAAGCCGGGTGCCCTGGTGGATGAGCTGGAAGAAGGCGTGTTGGCCGTTGGTGCCGGGCTCGCCCCAGATTACCGGTCCGGTCGTATAGCCGGCGCGGTTGCCGTCCCGGTCCACCGCCTTGCCGTTGGACTCCATGTCGCCCTGCTGGAGATAGGCCGGGAAGCGGTGGAGATATTGGTCGTAGGGAAGAATGGCATAGGTCGCCGCGCCGAAGAAGTTGGCGTACCAGATCCCGAGAAGCGCCATGATCACCGGAATGTTCCGCTCGAGCGGCGTCTCGGCGAGGTGTCGGTCCATGGCGTGGGCGCCCTCGAGCAGCTCGACAAAACGCTCGAACCCGACCGCAACCGCGATGGTCAGGCCGATGGCCGACCAGCTCGAGTAACGGCCGCCGACCCAGTCCCAGAACTCGAAGACGTTGTCCGGGTCGATCCCGAAGGCGGCCACCGCCTTGTGGTTGGTCGAGAGGGCGACAAAGTGTCTGGCCACCGCCTCGTCGCCGAGTGCCGCGACGAGCCAGGACCGAGCGGTGTGGGCGTTGGTCATGGTCTCCTGGGTGGTGAAGGTCTTCGACGCCACCACGAAGAGGGTCTCGGCCGGGTCGAGCCCACGGGTCTTCTCGACGAAGTCGGTGGCGTCGACGTTGGAGATGAACCGCACGGCGGGGCCGTCATGGAAAGCCCCCAGGGCCTCGGTGATCATCACCGGGCCGAGGTCCGAGCCGCCGATGCCGATGTTGACGACGGTACGGATCGGTCTGCCGGTGGCGCCGAGCCAACGACCCGAGCGAAGATCATCGGCGACGACCCGCATCTTCTCGAGCACCGCATCGACCGCCGGCATGACATCGGTTCCGTCAACCTCGATCGGCGAGTCGGCGCGGTTGCGGAGCGCCACGTGGAGCACCGACCGACCCTCGGTCCAGTTGATCGGCCGGCCGGAGAACATCGCCTCAACCGCATCCTCGACCCCTGCCGCCCGCGCGAGATCACACAGGAGCCCGATGGTCTCGGCGGTGACGAGATTCTTCGAATAGTCGAGAAAGAGCGGACCGAGCTCGACCGAGAAACGCTCGAACCGGGCCGGATCGCGCTCGAAGAGCGATCGCATCTCGAGCGTCCGCATGCTGTCGTGGTGGCTTCGCAGCGCGGTCCAGGCGGGGGTGGTCTCGAGCGACCCGCCGCCGCGGATCCGCCGATCATTGGGCGCGTCAAAGCGCATTTTCAACCCTCTCTCTCACCGTCGACCCGGACCGGCCGACGGTTTCAAAGCTCGGAAGCGGCCCACGCGAGCGCCCGTGCCGGATCTTCCCCCATGAGCTCGGCGAGGCGATCGGCGGGCACCCGGCCCCGGGCCGTGAACTCGTCGATGAAGGTCCTCGTCGCGGTCAGGTTCTGCGCCGAGATCCACCCCTGGGGCAGACGTTCGGCGCCGGCGAGCACGATCTCCCAGAGCCGGCACGCAACGCTCCTGATCTCGTCATCGTGCACCCCGTCGACGGCCGCCCGGCGCCACAGGTCATCGAGGCTGGTCCGGTGACCGCCGAGCAACGCGATCGCCTCGCCTCGCGCGCACTCGTCATACAGCAGCACCGATGCCAGCACCACCTGGGCCGGTCGAAGCGCATCCGGAACGCCCTCGCCCGCGCGCAACTCGAGAAACCCGCGGGCGCGGACCTCGAAAAACAGGGTGGTCAGGTGGTAGGCGAGATCGTCGGCGGTGGGCCAACCGTAGCGCGGGTGGCCATCGTTGATCCAGTCGATGAAGCGCACACCGGGCACACCGGGAACGAAATGCTCGTCGCCGGCTCGAACGAGCATCACATCCGCCGTCAGTGCGGCCTCGGCCCATTCGGCGCGCGGATCGTCGCCCGCACCGGCGGTGAACAGAGCCGGAAACCCGCTTCGAGTCGGGTCGAGCTGCTGCCAAGCCCGGGCCCGGGCGCTGATCGCGTCCGGGCCCGGGCTGCAGGCGAAGATCGCCGTCAGCATGGGGCTGATGAGGTTGGCGGCGAGCCAGCGCTCCTGCCACACGCCCTCGGGTCCGAGATCGAGGTTGATCTGCAGGCTCGCGGTGTGCCGCATCATGATCGCGCCCCAATAGCCCCGCTGTCGGTAGTATGCGGCCTGGGCGGTGTAGCGGCCGGCGCGGAGCTGCTGCGGCACCTCGTCGACGTCGTGCCAGATGTCCAGCCCGACCGCGGCAAGCCGAACCCCGTCGGCGCGAAAACCGCCGCGCAGCAGCCCGACGATGTGCTCCACGTCGGCGAGAGCGGCGGCCGCGCTCGGCTGGACGGCCGTCGAGTGTTCGACCTGCGCTCCCGGCTCGAATGTCAGCCGTCCGCCGTTGGCGAGCGGGTAGTGGAAGGCATGCGGCGGCCGACCGACCCGCGGCAGGATCTCACCCCCGGCGAAGGCGAGGCTGTCGACGACCTGCACCACCCCGAGCCCGTTGGGCCGGGTCAGCAGCAATCGTTCGCGCGGTTCACCCGACGGGCCGACCACGATGGGGAAGAGCTCGGGTTCGAGCCCGACACCCATCACGGCGGCGGCGTCCGACGGTTTGGGGAAGGCGGTCAATCCCGCCTGTCGGCGGGCCTCGTCTTCGGACACGGCAGAACGGCGGTTCCTGGTTGGCATCGATGGAAATACTAACCCAATTCTGTGCTATTCCCGGCGAACGAGGACCGGGATCACGCTCCGAGATCGGCCAGGATCCTCCGCTGCAGGGCGATGTTGTCCCGGTGGCCGGTGAAGCGCGCGGTCACTTTGGCGCGCACCGGGTAACCGAGCAGGTAGAGATCGCCGATGATGTCGAGGATCTTGTGGCGGACAAACTCGTCCGGGAACCGCAGCTCGGTGTTGATGACCTCGTCGTCCCCCACCATGATGAAGTTGTCGAGCCGGCCGCCACCACCGAGACCGAGCTCGTTGAGCATCTTGATGTCGCGGACAAAACCGAAGGTCCGGGCGGGTGCGATCTCTCGTCGGTACGCTTCGCAGCCGGTCATGGTGAACTCGTAGAACTGTTCGCCGATGGGCTGCGGGTAACGCAGGAGGTACGACACCGAGAAGACATCCGCCGGTTCGATGGTGAGACTCTTCCCCTTGCCGTCGCCGACCTCCCAGACCCGGTCGATGACCAGCTCCTTGACCGGGCGGTCCTGATTCTCCACCCCGATCTCCTCGATCCGATCGAGGAACCCCAGGGCCGATCCGTCGAGGACCGGGATCTCGCCGTGGACCTTGACCAGAAGGTTGGTGATGCCGCACGCGTGGAGCGCGGACAGGAGGTGTTCGACGGTCTTGATGTGCTCACCCTGACGGGTGATGGAGGTGGCGTAGTCGGTCTCGGCAACCGCGCTGATCTGGGCGGGTATCACGTTGCCCGCGGGCAGGGTGATGAAGTGGATCCCGGTGTCGGGGGGCAGCGGTTGAATCACCATCCCTGTCCGACCGCCCGAGTGCAGCCCGAGACCGTAGATCACACTCGGACTCTTGATGGTGCGTTGCGGTCGGTCGGTCGTCACCAGCAGGCTGAGCTCCGGAGGGGGATCGAGCTCGCCGACCGCTTGGTGCTTGGCGGCCTCGAGCACACCGCCTTCACCGGCAGAGGCCCGTTTTCTGCGGACCTGCAACGCATCGTGGACCGCCGCCACCGTCTGGTCGTAGGACAGGGGTTTCTCGAGATAGTCCTGCGCCCCCATCTTGATCGACTTGACCGCCGTCGACGAGGTTCCGTGGCCCGACATCATGACCACGAGGGCGCCCGAGTCCATCTCCAGGATCGCCTGGAGCGCCTCGAGCCCGTCCTTGTCGGGCATCCAGATATCGAGGAAGACCACGTCGGGATGGTGTTCACGATACAGATCGAGGGCCTTTTCGCCGCTGGTCGTGGTCAGCGTGCGAAAACCCTCGTCGCCGAGAACCTGCGACATGGTGGTGAGGATCCCCACTTCATCATCGACAATCAGAATGAGTTCGTTCATTCTCCAAAGTCTCCACACTCCCGCACGCCGGGTCAAGCGATTCAGCCGCCGGCCGGACGATCGCGGCGCGGGAACTCGATTCTCGTTCTCGCGAGAACCCTGTAAAATACGGGCTCGGTTCGGAGGTTCTGATCGATGCCCGTAGCACATTCACTTGACGGCCGCCTGGCCATCCTTACATCCGGAGGCGACTCTCCCGGGATGAACCCGGCGCTGCGCGCCATCGTCCGATCCGCCCTCGATCAGGGGGTCGAGGTCGTCGCCATCACCGAGGGCTTCCGGGGCTTGGTCGCAGGCGGCGACCACTTCCAAACCATGGATTGGGACTCGGTCGGCGGCATTCTCCACCTCGGCGGCACCGCCATCGGGAGCGCCCGCAGTCCCGACTTCCGGAGACCCGAGGGGCGCCGGGCGGCGGTTCGCAACCTCATCCAAAACGACGTCTCCCGCCTCATCGTCATCGGCGGCGACGGAAGCCTGACGGCCGCTGATCTGCTCCACCGCGAGTGGTCCGAGCACGTCGACGACCTGGTCGCTGCCGGAGAGCTGCCACCGGAAGCCGTGGAGAAACGGACCGGGATCGTCCTCGCCGGTCTCGCCGGGTCCATCGACAACGATTTTTTCGGCACCGACATGACCATCGGCGCCGACACCGCGCTGCACCGCATCACCCAGGCGATCGACGCCCTGACGAGCACCGCCGCGAGCCATCAACGCACCTTCGTCGTCGAGGTCATGGGGCGGAACTGCGGCTATCTCGCCCTCATGAGCGCCCTCGCGACCGGCGCCGATGCGGTCTTCATCCCGGAGAAACCGCCGGAGGACGACGACTGGGCGCGACGCCTGTGCGACCGCCTGAGTGCGGGCCGCAAGGCGGGACGCCGCGACAGCATCGTCGTCGTCGCCGAAGGGGCCCACGACCGGCACGGCAAGCCCATCACCTCGGGCGAGGTCCGCGAAATCCTCGAGCGCGGGATGGCCGAGGAGGTGAGGCTCACCATCCTCGGCCACGTCCAGCGCGGCGGTTCCCCGAGCGCGTTCGACCGCACCATGAGCACCCTCCTGGGACACGCAGCCGTTCAGTTCGTCCTGTCCCAGGATGCCGGAGCGGAACCCCAGCTCATGGGTGTCCGAAACAACCGAATCCAACATCAACCCCTCGCGGCTTGCGTCGAACAAACCGTCTTGGCTGCCCAGGCCATCGCCGACGGTCGCCACGATGAGGCCCTCCGCATCCGCGGAGGGAGCTTCTCGGACAGCATCGACACCCTCGACACCCTGCTGCGGTCGCTGCCGAGTCCGCCGCGACCGGATCAGCGCCGGCTCAGGATCGCCGTGGTCCACTCGGGGGCGCCGGCCCCGGGGATGAACGCCGCCGTCCGAGCCGCGGTCCGCCTCGGCCTCGATGCCGGCCACGTCATGCTCGGCGTCCGCAACGGATTCGCCGGCTTTATCGAGGGCCGGATCGAGGAACCCGGGTGGATGAGCGTGCGCGGCTGGTCGTCGAGCGGGGGCTGCGAACTGGGAATCAACCGCAAGGTGCCCTCGGGGCACGACTTCTACACCATTGCCAGGACCATCGAAGACCGGCGGATCGACGCCATCCTCATCATCGGCGGATGGTCGGCCTATCAAACCGCCTATCGCTTTTTGAGCAAACGGGAAGCGTTTCCGGCCTTCGACATCCCGATCATGTGCCTGCCGGCAACCATCAACAACAACCTCCCCGGCTCCGAGCTCAGCGTCGGCGCCGACACCGCACTCAACTCCATCGTCGAGGCGGTCGACAAGATCAAGCAATCGGCGGTCGCCTCGAATCGCTGTTTCGTCGTCGAGGTCATGGGGCGGTACTGCGGCTATCTCACCCTGATGGGCGGGCTCTCCACCGGCGCCGAGCGGGTCTACATGCACGAGGAGGGCGTCACCCTCGCCGATTTGAAGGCCGATCTCGACCACCTGGTGCAGGGCTTCCGGCGCGGCAAACGCCTCGGGCTGATCATTCGCAACGAGATGACCAACGAGACCTACACGACCCCGTTCATGGCGGCGCTCTTCGAGGAAGAGGGCGGCGATCTCTTCGAGGTGCGCCAGGCCATCCTCGGTCACCTCCAGCAGGGCGGGAGCCCGACCCCGTTCGACCGGATCCTGGCAACGAGGTTTGCCAAGCGCTGCATCGCCCACCTGATCGACGAGGCCGAACACGGCCGCAGTTCGGTGTCCGCCATCGGTCTCCAGGGCGGGACCATCCAGACGCTCGATCTCAGGGATCTGCCGAGACTCGTCGACGAACAGCACCAGCGTCCGCTGGAGCAGTGGTGGCTTTCGCTCAGACCCATCGCGAGGGTTCTCGCGCAGTCGGGGCCGACGCCGAACATGCGGTCGGAGATGTAGGGGTCAGGGATTAGACGTGAGACTTCGGGGTTAGACGTTAGACGTTAGACGTTAGACGTTAGACGATAGACGTGAGACGTGGGAAAGCAGCCCGAATCCCCGGCAGCGGCCGAGGTGTCCGTTCCGGTCTCACCTTGAGCCTCTTGCAAGACCCTCGATTTTCGGAGAATCGACGTCTCCGTTCTCGACGCCGGCGAGGGCCCCGGCGCTGCAAAAGGCTGAGATCCATTGTGGGGCCGGCGCCCCCGCCGGCCGGAAGTCCTTCCCCAAACAGCATTCTCGCACCGCCGGCATCGAGTATTACAGGAGGCTCACCTTCTCACCTTCTGACTTCCTCACGCCTCGCGATCCACCCATTCCGCTGCGAGGCGACTACGGCGTCACGCGCCCTCCGCCCGATCTCGGTGCGGTCTGGCACTGGTCGAGAATGTCGTCTCCGTTCGAGTCGAGAGTCGGATCCTCGATGATCTCGCAGCTGTCGGACACGGCGTTGGCGTTGCAGTCGCGCGCGCTGCCCGACCAGATGTCGTGGGAATCACTGATCCCGTTGCCGTTGCAGTCGCTCCACAAACGCAGATAGTAGACGTCCTGCTCGTCGTTGAAGGTCGCCGCGTAGGCGAGGTCCGCACCGGCGTCGTCCGAGACCATGTCGTAGTAGTCACCCATCTTGTTCTGTCGCGGCCACCCCCGCCAGCTGTTGAAGAGGGGGCTGGCGGAGACCGGAACCGACCAGCTGTCGCCGCCGTCCTCGGAGAACGCGTACATGAGCTGGCCGATGTTGGGCTCGTCCTCGGTCACCGACTCGATCCAGACCACGTCGATCCGGCCGCCGGGCGCGACCGACATGGTGCCGAACCACTGCCACGCGCGGCGGTCGTCGGTGTTGACCCGGACCGGCAGGCTCCAGGACTCGCCGCCGTCCTTCGAGCGGACGAAGTGGACATCCTGCGGGTCGCCGCCGGGCGGGTCGACCGACGCCACGATGTAGAGATCTCCCCGGTCGGGGCCGTCGCTGCGATTGGCGGCAATCCAGACCTGACCGAGCAACCCGACGGGGTTGGGTCCGTAACCGGAATCCTGACGACCGCCGAGGTTGAGGGTGAATGCATCGAAGGTCGGTTCGACAAACGCATCCCAGGCATCGAGCGAACGGTAGACGACAAAGATCGTGGCGCTGAAGTTGGCGTTACCCGCAAGGTAGAGGGTCCCATCCGCGTCGACGGTGAGGGTCCCCCAGATCGGCGCGGGTGAAAGCTCGACCGGTTCCGAGAAATGCTGACCGCCATCGGTGGATCGGATGAAGACCCGGAGCCCCCATGGATTGCTCGCGAGGCTCCAGCTGGCGTAGATGTTGCCGCGACCGGCGCCGTCGGTCCGATCGATGGTGAACCACTGCTTGTCTCCGCCGAAGGCCGAGGTCGGTCCATCCCACGACTGGCCGGCATCATCGGAGAAGAAGAAATCGCAGAGCAGGTCGTTCTTGAGGCTGTAGTAGTAGAAGCGGCCGTCGCCATCGACATCGAGGACCGGATCCGAGCGGAACAGGCCGGGGGTGAAGACGCCCGGGAACGTCCAGCTCCTGCCTCGATCGTCGCTCCAGCCCCAGCCGGCCTGGCGGAAATTGGACAAGACGGTGTCAAACTGCCGCCAGCCGATGGACATCTTGTTCGGATCGAGGGGGCTGACGGCGATGGACGGCTCGTTGGCGGCATCGCCCGCGATGTTGAGCCCGTCCGGCCCGACGTTGACCTGGTAGCTCACGAACCCCTGGTGCTCGATGACCGGTGACTCGGTGGTCTTGAACCCCGGGGTTTCCGCCGCCACGGGCGGGTCGTCGAGGCGTTCGAGCGGTTCGGGCACCGCGGACTCGGCGGCCGGACCGGGATCCCCGGCGCGCAGGTCCGACTCCGCCGCAGCCACCGCAATCCCCGCCGCCAGGGTGACCATGAACACGAAACGGACGATGAACTTCGTTTTCATAACAGAAGAATACTCGATCGAAGCCCGAAGGTTTTGCTCTGATCCCTCCTCGATGTCAGGCTCTCCCTCGCTGAACTCCGACCTTCTCACTCGAACTCGATGACGAAGCCCTGCGGTTCGAAGTACCCCTGATCGACGATCTCGTCACCCCTGAACACGGCCCACGAGGGAATCTCCCGGTGGTACTGGGCGGTCATCCGGTAGAGCTCCATCGCCGAGTTGCCGGCGATGAGGTAGAGGACCTTGGCCGGGTTGAAGGGGTTCGGCACGACGGCGAAAAGCCCGTCCTCAGGATCGGTGTAGGTGCGTCCCCGGAAGCTGAAGTGGCCGCGGCCGACCGCAATCCCGACCGCCGGGACGCTGCCGAAGAACGAGTTGTCGTCGAGCGTGCCGAGAACCATCAGGTCGTGGGTCGCGGCCTCGACCCGGTTGACCTCGGCGTCCTTTACCACGGGCGGCAGGATCTCGACATAGGTGTCGGCCACCAGCTCCTGCCAGCGGCGGGCCATGGTGTGGTTGGCCTCGATCTGACTCGCCGTCCCGTAGACGATGAGCGTTGAGTGGAAGTCGTCGATGAAGTTCTTCCAGACATAGAAGTTCTCACGCGCCACCGGGACGTCGTCGAGAACATTGAAAACGATGCGCGTCGGACGCGCCTGGTAGCGAAACCTCATTTCGGACCGGCCGTCGATCTCGATGCGCTCGAGATGGCGCTCCCGGCCGGCCGTGACCTCCATGTGAGTCACCAGCCGATAGGCGGCGCCTTCCTGCGCGACCTCGAGCCGGACCTCCCAATCGCCTTTCCTCTCCTTGATCTCGACCCTCGGGGTCAGCCTGGGCAGGCCCTCACGCTCGAGCCACTGGCGGATGAAGGCGTCGAGGGGTTGTCGCGACACCTCCTCGGCGACCGCGACGAAGTCGGCTGTCGACATCTCGCGCTCGGCGAATCGATCGTGGACCGCCCGCATCACGGCGAAGAAGAGATCGTTGCCGAGGTGCAGTCGAAGTTGGTGGAGGGCATATGTCCCCTTGATCCGCGGCAGCAGATAAGGGCCGAATCGGTCGTAGGCGCGGTGGGCGGCGAGGGCGGCGAGATCGCTCTCACGCGACACGGTGTAGAGGTATCGAACCGAAAGCTCGGCGAGGGCGTCGCCGAGCTCCCCGGCGGCGATCGCCGGATCGTCGTCGAGGGCATCGAGGATCCCCCAGTAGGCCGCCGAACCACTGACGAACCAGCTCTCCGCCGGTGTCGCCGGGAACACCGTCCGACTCCAGAGATCGGCGCGGTCGATCGTGAATTGACCGGCGAGCGCTCCGAGCTCGAGCTCGGGCGTCTCGGGCGTCTCGGGCGCCTCGGCCGCCGCCGCCCGGTCGCGCAGCGCCTGGAGCTGCCGGTTGACGAAGATCGGGCTGATGGTGGCGTAACCGAGGCTGAGGTGAGGTTCGGCGCCGGGCAGATCCGGCAGGTAGCGCCAGCCCTTGGTGGGGAACTTTTCGCGCAGGGTGACCTTGCCGTGGTGGGCGAGAAAGACCATCTCCTCGGCCATCTCGGTGGTGGTGATCTTGCCGTCGCAGGCGTGCGCGCGGTTGATCGGCGACGACGCCCAGAGCTCGACCCCGGCCGTGGCGTCGATGGCGCCCGCGTGCGTGTCGTAGAACTCGTTGAACGCGATGTCCCGGTTCCACGGCGAGAACATCAGATCGAACGGCCGGTCGTCGGGCTGGGCGAGGTACTCCTTGCGCACCTCGGAGTCGCGATTGTTGTTGTTGGCCCAGAGGAATCCCGGGGTGCCGAAGGGCGCCATGTCCTCACCGGTCCGCCACAGCTTCTTCGAGTGCGTCCCGAGCAGGAGGATCGCCACCTCGCCGGTCTTGATGTCGGCGATGGGCCAGTCGTTGGTGTACATCCCGTTGTTGCCGTCCCACAGGATGCGCTCCACGTCGTCGATGGAGTTCGCGTACTGCGCCGCCTTGCGGATCCGGTTGGACTGCGGAGTCGAGTCGGCCTCCCACGGGGTCTGGGAGACCGTGGTCTCGCCGATGATGATCCCCGCCGAGTTGAGATAGAAGTCGGCGCCCGAGTGGATCCCCCCCGGGAAGGTGTGGTACACGAGCCGGTTGCCGTCGCTCGGCACGACATCGGTGATGACGTTCCAGTGCACCCCGGTGTAGCCGCCCCACATGAAGATCTGGCCGAAAACAACGTCGCCGGTCTTCGTCGCCGGCCCGGTCGCCGCGAACGCGGAGCAGCTGTGTTTCTCCGGTGCGATGTCGATCTCCTCATCCGGGGCGGTAAACGCCTCGCCGGTGAGCGCGTGCGGGCTGATCTCGATGGCGTCCTCGAGCTGGCCGAGATCGACCACCGAGTTGATGGTGACGATGTCGACCAGATCCAGCGATCGGCCGAATGCCTCGGCGCCGGCGGCCGCCGCGCCGGCGGCGATGCCCTTCATCTCCCGCAGGTACTCGTCGTCGTAGCCGCGTAGAAAGAGCGTGTCGCACTCGAAGCGAAGCCGGCGCCAGCCGGCTTCGGGGTCGGCCTCGTTCGCCAGAACGCCGAGCTTGCCGATGTAGGCAGCGATCTCGTCCGCGACCAGCGAGCCGTACTGGTAGCCGCGGTCGTACGGTTCGCCCTCGATGTGAACCACGATCCAGCCGCGATCGTCGTAGCGGAATCCCCTGCCCGACCAGCGGACGGTCTCGAGCGGGATGTACTCGGTGATGTCGTCCACCTTCTCGAGAAGGACGTCGTCGAACCACGCACTGCCGCGCGCGCTGCCGTTGAACCCGAGGTGGAGCCGGACGCGGTCCTCCCGCTGAGTCGCGAAGAAGAGGCTCTCGACCCGGGTCCAGTCCGAGTCGCCGCCGACGGCCTGGGAGTGGTTGGTAAAGGGAAAGGACGCCATCGTCAGGCAGGCCGGAACCGCCGTCGGGTACTTCGTCGTCGCGTCGGAGACCGCGCCTTCGGTCCGGATCCAGGCGCTGAGTCGATAGAGCTTCCCGACCTCCATCGCCACCGGCTCCGACTCGGCGGTCACCGTTCCGTGCCCGCGCACCGCGAGACGGAGGCTGCCCACGCCGCCGTGGACCGAGTCGGTACTCGCTTCGACGGCGGCTCCTTCCGACGACCGCGCGCCGTCCCGGCGCCAGCCGGTCACCGCGCCGTCGGGCGCCAGCCGTTCGAATCCCGGGTTGGCGAGAGCGATCTCGTCGTCGGCAACGGCCGATCCGACGGGCAGGAGAACGAGTGCGAGAACGGCGGCGATGAGGGTCGAACGCATGCGGGTTCCTCCGAGGGAGCGATTGTAACCGTTGCGATCCGTCCTGCGTCGGCGTCCGCGTCCGTATCCGTGACCGCGGCCGGGACCGAGACGGTGACCGATACCGCACCGGGCGCTCGAAAAAACCGCACACCGGGGCGTGCCGGGCACGCCATTGTGCAGAGCGACAACCCCTCCGGCGACGCCGAGCCCCAAGCACAATGGCGCTGCCGGGCAACCCCCGCGGCACAACCTCCCGGTGCATCTCTCCCGTCAGCGAAACAGGCCGCCGGCGCGCGTTCAGCGTGGTCGCAGCCCTTCCCGTTCTGCTCTCCGACCACGCTGATCGCGCGACGCCGGGCCGCCGGAGGCGGGCCGGAAGGCCGGAGCTCCGGGAAGCCGCGTGCCCTCCCCGCGCCAGTGCCCGATGGTGCCAAGACGCAACGGCATCCTGCGGGCGGGACGCCCGCACCACAATGCGCGGCCCGGAAGGCCGGAGCTCCGGGACACCGCGTCAGCGTCAGCGACAGTGGCAGCGGCAGTGCTACGATGCGCGAGACGACGTCGCAGGATCCAATCCGGAGGCCGACATGCCGATCACATCACGCGCGTTCCTGACCGAGATCATCGACTACGCCGGGCTTTTCCCACCGGCGAAGCTGCCCATGGCGGAGGCGTTCAGCCGTTTCCTCGCCCATCGGGCAAGTGAGGACGGTTGGCTGCTGGCCCGCTTTGTCTGCCCGGCCGCGCGGCTCGAAGAGCTGTCGCCGCTCCTCGCCGGCGCCGACCTCGGGCGGACGCCGATCCGGATCGCCGCCCTCGGCGCCGGCGGCGACGACCCGCCCGGCTTCTGCGCCGCCATCGAGCGCGACGCCGAGGCCATGAAGGCTTTCAGCGACCGGCACGGCGGCGCCGCGCTGATCGATGTCTTCGAGGTCAAGCTGCCCGCTCACGGCGATCCCCCGGAGGTCGTCGATGTCACCTTCCATCATCTCGACGACGTCGCTGCCCGGAGCCCCGTTGCGTTCTTCGAGGTCCCCCTCCTCGACAACCGGCACGAGCCGATCATCGATGCGATCGCAGTAGCCGCCGCGAGCCACCGGATCGACGAGAACCGCCGCGCAGGGCTCAAGATCCGCTGCGGCGGGCTCGACGCCGCCGCCGTTCCCGGCGTCGCTGCGGTGGCCGCCGTCATCACCGCGGGACTCGCGACCGACCTCCCGTTGAAGGCGACCCAGGGCCTGCACCACCCGTTCCGACACCACGACCCGTCGTTCGGCGTGATGCTCCACGGGTTCGTCAACCTCTTCGCCGCCTCGGTGTTGGCGCGCGCGCACACCCTCGACGAGGAGGCGGTTCGCGCCATCATCGGCGAAGAGGACCCGAAGGCGTTCGGCCTCAGCGACTCCGCGCTTCGCTGGCGCGATCTCGAGACCGGGCTCGAAGGCGTGGTCGAGGGTCGGCTCCGCGCCATGACCAGCTTCGGCAGCTGCAGCTTCGCCGAGCCGCGCGATGATCTCGCCGGGCTCGGGTGGCTTTGATCGAAATCTTCAATTCTCGATTCTCAATTTTGCACGACATCGCAAAGATCATCCTCGTCGGGGTAGGTTCGATGCGGCGCAGTTCATAAACCTGCAGCGATCGGTTTGGTCTTGCTACCATCCTGCACAGCCTTTCGTCAGCGCGAGACAAAGACCGACTGGAGACGCTTTCATGACAACGCTCGACCCCTCGCTTCGCTCGTTCATCGATGTCGCGCCCGACTCGCACTTCTCCATCCACAACCTCCCCTACGGTGTTTTCAAGACCTCGGCAAACTCACCAGCGAGAATCGGCGTCGCCGTCGGCGACGAGGTCCTCGATCTCGCAGTCCTCGCTGACGCGGGTTTGCTCGACGGCGGCCCGCTCGGCGACGGATCGGTATTCAGGGGGCCGACCCTCAACGCCCTGATGGCCCTCGGACGTCCGGCATGGACAGCCGCACGTTCGGCCCTGGTCAAGCTCCTCCGCGATGACGAGCCGACCCTTCGCGACAACGCCGCGCTGCGCGATACGGCCTTCCACAAACAGACCACCGTCGAGATGGTGCTCCCCGCCGCCATCGGCGACTACACCGACTTCTACTCGTCGCGCGAGCACGCGACCAACATCGGCATCATGCTCCGCGGCAAGGACAACGCCCTCCAGCCCAACTGGCTCCACATCCCCGTCGGGTACCACGGCCGGGCGAGCTCGGTGGTCGTCAGCGGCACCGGTGTGCGCCGGCCCAACGGCCAGTCCAAACCCGCCGGCGCCGATCAACCGGTCTTCGGCCCGAGCCGCCTGATGGATTTCGAGCTCGAGATGGGCTTCTTCGTCGGCCCGGGCAACCGGCTCGGCGAGACCATTCCCATCGCCGAGGCACCCGAACACATCTTCGGCATGGTGCTGGTCAACGACTGGTCGGCCCGCGACATCCAGGCCTGGGAGTATGTCCCTCTGGGCCCCTTCCTCAGCAAGAACTTCGCAACCTCGATCTCGCCGTGGGTGGTCACCATGGACGCGCTCGAACCCTTCCGCTGCGCCGGCCCGGCCCAGACCGACCCGGAGGTTTTTTCCTACCTCGAGAGCCCTGATGATCGCGCCTACGACATCCACCTCGAGGTCCTGCTCCAAAGCGAGAGGATGACCGCGCCCGAACCCATCGCGACGTCGAATCTGCGCTACATGTACTGGAACGTCTGCCAGCAGCTCGCCCACCACACCATCAACGGCTGCAACGCACGACCCGGTGATCTGTGCGGCTCGGGCACGATCTCGGGTCCGGGGAAGCACGAGCGCGGCTCCATGATGGAGCTCAGCTGGCGCGGCGCCGAGCCGATCCGGCTGAGCACCGGCGAGGAGAGGACGTTTCTCGCCGACGGCGATACCGTGGTGATGACCGGGTGTTGCGAGAGGGACGGGGTCAAGGTCGGGTTCGGCGAGGTGCGCGGGACCCTGCTGCCCGCCATCGCAAGATGATCAGTTTTTAAGAATTCGTGATCCCTGAGTCGGCCGAACAACCTTCGGCGCACGAGTCTGAAACACGACGACCACCAAGAACCGCAAAGCGGTTCACGAAGCAACGCAATATTGACCCGGGCCCAACCGAACCGGGAGGCACGTCCTGCCGTGGCATCCTGCGATGGGTCAAAGATCTGTCCTTCGCGGCTGCTTCGTGGTTCTTCGCGTCCTTTGTGATTCAAGTCTGCGATGGACGCGACAGAGCTGAGTTCCGAGCCTCATGCAAAAACCTCGGTCCTGCGGGGAATCGTCGTCGGTGGTCTTTTCGCCGGCTGGGGCGCCGGCGCGACAAAGGGCAGAGGTCCATTGTGGGGCCGGCGCCCCCGCCGGCAAGATGTTGCTCAGGAACGGCAATCCGCTGTTCCCGAAC
This sequence comes from Acidobacteriota bacterium, assembly GCA_024641545.1. Classification (GTDB taxonomy): domain Bacteria; phylum Acidobacteriota; class Thermoanaerobaculia; order Thermoanaerobaculales; family Sulfomarinibacteraceae; genus JAHECW01. The sequence continues at coordinate 22,221 of JAHECW010000015.1, read as the reverse complement.
TACGAACCTTGCACGAGGCGCACGTCGTCCGTCTCGCTCCTGATTTGACACCGTTCGCAATTCGGCGTGTCATGGCATTGGAAACTCCGATATGGCGCGCGAAACTTCGCTTCATCCGGCCCGGTACTGGCACCCGCTCGAGGACGGACGCCTCTTGTGTGAGCTCTGTCCTCGGCTGTGCAAGCTCAAGGAGGGTCAACGCGGGCTCTGTTTCGTGCGGCAGCACATCGGCGGCGAGATGGTTCTGACCACCTACGGCCGGTCGTCGGGTTTCTGCGTCGACCCCATCGAAAAGAAACCGCTCAACCACTTCTTTCCCGGCAGTGCGGTTCTCAGCTTCGGCACTGCGGGGTGCAATCTGACCTGCCGCTTCTGCCAGAACTGGGACATCTCCAAGTCGCGTCAGGTCGACACCCTGGCTGACGACGCGACCCCCGAGATCATCGCCCGTGCGGCCGCCGAACTCGGCTGCCGGTCGGTCGCCTTCACCTACAACGACCCGGTGATCTTTCTCGAGTATGCGGTCGATGTCGCCGCGGCGTGCCGGGCGCGGGGCGTTGCGACGGTGGCGGTCACGGCAGGCGAGATCCTGGCCGCCCCCCGGGCCGAGTTCTTCGCCGCCATGGACGCCGCCAACGTCGACCTCAAAGCCTTCACCGAGGAGTTCTACCGCAGGCAGTGCGGCGCCGAACTCGAGGTGGTGAAAGAGACCCTGGAATACCTCGCACGAGAGACCGGGGTCTGGGTCGAGCTCACCACCCTGCTCATTCCCGGTCTCAACGACTCCGACCGCGAGCTCGACGAGATGACCCGCTGGGTGGTCGACCGCCTCGGTCCGGACGTTCCGATGCACTTCACCGCCTTCCATCCCGACTACAAGATGCTCGACATCCCGCCGACGCCGCCCGCCACCCTGGCCAAGGCGAGGTCCACCGCCAGGGCCAACGGTGTCCGCCACGCCTACACCGGCAATGTCCACGACGAGTCCGGCGGCAGCACCCTGTGCCACGCGTGCGGCCGCGTGCTCATCGGTCGCGACTGGTACCGGCTGACCCGGTGGAACCTCACCGACGATGGTCGTTGCAGACACTGCGGAACCGCCTGCCCGGGTCGGTTCGACGGTCCGCCCGGCGACTGGGGCGCCAAACGGAGGCCGGTGCGGCTGGGCGACTTCGCGGCGGGTATCTGACCCGGAGTCGCAGAGTCGAAGAGCCATCGCAGGTTCACCGCAAGGAACTGATGACCGATTTGTGTCTTCGAGTCTTCCCGGTTGCAACGGTGTGACGGCCGAGCGTTCTTTGCGCCTTCGCGGTTCAACCCTACGATGGTGCGATGATCAACTCACCGCAACCGGGAGCCGCACGGTGAAGGTGGTGCCTTCGCCGAGGACGCTGGTCGCAGTGATCGTCCCGCCGGCTTCCTCGACGATCTTCTTCGAGATCGCGAGGCCGAGCCCGGTCCCTCCCTGGGTCTTGGTGGTGAAGAACGGATCGAAGACCCGATCGACGAGATTCTCCCGGATGCCCTCGCCGTTGTCGTAGACCTGAAGCTGGACCCAGCCCATCTCGTCCGACGGCGCGAGACGGACACCGACCAGACTTTCGCTCGGCGGCTGGTCCGGCATCGCCTGCATGGCGTTGACCAGCAGATTGACCAGCACCTGGCCGAGTTCGCGAGGCGAACCCTGCACGATGGGGACGACGGCGGTCTCGACCTCGAGCCGCGCCCGCTTGAGCAGCGCCGCGCGCATGAACTTGAGGGTGAGCTCGAGGATCTCGCCGAGGTCGGCGGTGGTTTCCTCGTCCCGCCGGCGATGGCTCAGCTCGAGCCCGTCGGCGATCTTCTTCGAACTCTCGACCGCTCCTTCGATTTTCTCCAGCGCGTTGGTCAGAGAGACCAGATTGGCGGGATCGACGGAACCGCCCTCGGCGAGGCTGCGATTCATGGCATCGAGGCGGATCCGCGCGAGCTCGAGGTTCATGCTCATGGCGGCGAGGGGATTCCGCAGCTCGTGGGCGACCTCGGCCGCGACCACGCCGAGGGCGTAGGTGCGTTCGGTCTCGAGCAGCCGGGTCTCCAGATCGGCGATCTTCTTCCGGGTCTGGTAGATCTCCACCGCCTCGCGGAGCGCCGCCTTGAGCTCCTCGGGCTCCCAAGGTTTTCTCAGATAGCGGCGGATGTGGCCGCGGTTGATGGCGGCGATGGCTTCGGTGAGATCGGTGAAGGCGGTGATCAGAATCCGGACCACATCGGGGTATTGTTCGCGGGCAACCTCGAAGACCTCGACGCCGGTCATCCCGGGCATCCGTTGATCGACCAGCAGCACCGCCACCTCCTGCTCGGCCAGGAGAGCGAGCCCTTCGCGACCGCTCGACGCGGTGACGACGTTGAGCTCACCCGCGCAGGTCGCCTTGAGGACGATGAGATTCGCCTCATCATCGTCGATATAGAGAATGGTGTCGTTCATGCCATACCTTCCTCAAACACCTCTTGCTGGTTCTTTCTTACGGATGTTCAAGAAATAGTATGCATTCCCGGGCTCGGCGACCACCTCTAATCCGGCGGAGTCCGGCAACAACGCGCCGAGCTGCAGCACCTGATCACGGGTACGGTAGATCATCGACCAGTCGCCGAGAAACTCCGGCGTCCAGAAACAATCCTGGGGACCGATGGCGTTGCCGACGCTCATCAACCCGCCCGGCGCCAGCAGATCGTACAACGCGCGGATGAGACCCTGGGCGCGCGATTCCTTGATGTAGTCGAAGAGGCCGGTGCAGTAGATGAAGTCCTGCGACTCGGGATCGTGCAGCGGCACGCCCTCGTTGATCATCTGGACAAAGGAGAGATTGAGCAGATCGAGCTGCGCGGGCGCCCCGCAGTCGCCGATTTCGCGTTTGCACGAACGGAAGGCGACGCCAAGCGCCTCCTCTTCCTGATCGATCAAGGTCCAGACCGCCGTGCCCGGCCAGGTCTGCCGCTTCGACACATAGTCCGAGACCTCCCGGGCCGGACCGCACCCGAGGCTCGCGACCCGGAACTCGCACGAGCCGCCCCGTTCGGCCAGAACCCGGTCGTGCTCCCCCTCCATCAGCTGAACGATGAAGTCCTTGCGGGTGCAGACGCCGTGCGCCAGAGGGTGCTCGAGGCCGATGCGGTGGAAGACCTTGGCAAAGACCGAATCTCCCTCGAAGCTCTTGTTGTAGTAGTAGAGCATGACCTGGTAGTCCCCCGGGTACCCCATGGGTTTGAGATAGGCGCGTTTGTTGAGGGGGATGTCGAGTGTCAGCGGCACGAGCACGGTCTCGGTGTACTCCTTGGCCGCGATCAGAACCTCGCGTTGGGACATGAACTTCAAGGCCTCGCTGGTGGCCTCTCGATGGAGCTGGTAGTAAGGCTCGCGCAGGGCTTCGTAGGCGCGTTGAGCGAAGGCCGTGAGATCGCTGTCGGTGGCTCCTTCCGCCCGGAAGCGGCGTTCGTGGTAGTCGAGGGCCCGCCGGTAGAACTGAAAAAAGTGGAGGATCTCCGTCACCTTCTCGCGGTAGGACTGCGGCACCTTCGCCATCTGGCCGGCGGCGCCGGGGTCCATCTGCTCCTCGAGGAGCTTCTGGTCGTCGCGTCGCCGGATCTCGGGCAGATCCAGGAAACCGGTCATGAGCCCGACCCCGACTCGCGATCCCCGCGGCCCGGGTTCGACCCGCGCGACATGCGCGGTGCCCGAATAGACCGGCTCCTCGTGCAGCAGGAGCTCGAGGTCGATGGTGGTTCCGATGGGCCAGTCCCTCGCCCCGTTCGGCGTCAGGAACGAAAGCCCGTTCATCGACACATCGAAGAGCGGGTACTCGGCGCCGTTGATGAGGAGTTTCGGTCGGGCGTCGCGAGAAAGAAGCTCGCGAACCCTCTGCCGCTCCGGCCGGTAGAACATGGACCGGCCGAGTGACCCCATCAGCGCCTCGTAGGTTTTGACCATTGTGCCCTCCAAACCCACGCGCGGGTCAAGGCGTAGGTTTCACCTGCTGTGACGCCCCATTCCGGTCATGGTTCAGCGCCCTCCCAGGCTCCGACTGCAAGGGTAGCGCAGGAACCACCATGATGAACAGGGCCCCACCGCCGGATCTGTCTTTGACTCGCAGCGATCCGCCGGCTTCTTCGACCATCTTTCGCGACAAGAAGAGACCCAGCCCGGTTCCGTCGCCGGCGGGTCGGTGGGTGAAGAACGGATCGAAGATCCGGTCCAGATGTTCCTTCGCGACCCCGGGACCGTCGTCTCCGACCTTGACGACGAGGTTGGTCTCGTCGGCCTCGATGCTGATCCAGAGGTTCTTCGCACCCATCCGCACGGCGTTGTCGATGAGGTTGAGGAGAACCTGGTTCATCGGGCCGGCCGGGGCTTTCGCCAGACGGTCGGTGGCAAAGTCCCGGTGAACCCCGACGTCATCGAGCCGGTGCGAGATGAGCTTGAGCGTGGCCTCGAGGCCTTCTCTCAGATCGCAGAATTCGGTCTCGCCCGCTTCGGCCGGCCGGGCATGGGTGTCGAGCGCCGATGTGATCTCCTCGATTCGGACCGCGGCATCGCCGATGACCTCGACGAGCTGCCGCTGGGTGACATCGTCGAGGGTGTTCGACGCCATCGCCCGGGAGGCGTTGAGAATCGCGTTGACCGGGTTGCGAACCTCGTGGAGGATACCGGCCGACATCGTCCCGACCACCGCGAGCTTCTCCTGCTGCGCCAGGTGCAGCGCCAACGCCCTGAGGTTGAGCTGAGCCCGGATCCGGGCCATGAGGACCCGCGGATGGAACGGTTTGGCGACAAAGTCGTCGGCGCCGTGGGCATAGGCCTCGAGAGTGGCTTCCGAACCCACCTTGGCGGTCAGCAGGATCACGGGCGTCGATTTCAGCACGGGATCGTTCTTGATCGCCCGGCACAGCTCGATGCCGCTCATCCTCGGCATCATCACGTCCGACACCACCAGATCGGGCGATTCGGCTCGAACGATCTCCAGAGCCTCGGCGCCGTCGTCGGCGACCGCCACCTCGAAAAGAGGCTCGAGCAGGGTCCTGATGAACTCCTGCACCTCCGGGTTGTCCTCGGCGAGGAGAATCCGCGGCCGGCGACCGGCAAGAAAAGGCACCGGACCGACACCGGCCGGGTAGTCGCCGGCCGACAGATCGAGACCCTCTTCGATCTCGGGTTCCGGAACCTCGATATCGGACGGATACTCCGAAGCGTCTTCCGCCCGCCGGCGAACCAGAGGTTCTTCGAACTGCTGGCGCCGTTCGATGGCCTCGGGTCGGATGTGCTCACGACCGAATGGAAGAAAGATCGTGAAGACCGTCCCTTTTTCACCCGGGCTCTCGACGGCGATGGTCCCCCCGTGCAACTCGACCAACTCCTTGGCAAGGGCAAGGCCGATCCCGACACCGCCTTCGCGCCTGCGATCGGCCGGGTTGACCTGGAAAAACCTTTCGAAGACCCGCGGCAGGTCCTGCTCGGGGATCCCCACCCCGCTGTCTTCGACCTCGATCCGAACCCCGTCGTCGAGATCCTCAACCCGGATTTCGATCCGGCCGTCCCGTTGGGTGAACTTGAGGGCATTGGAAACCAGGTTGGTCATGACGATCTCGAGGCGGTGCGCATCGCCCCAGATCCGGTGCGTCGATGCTCCGCTCGTGATCTCGAGGTCGATGCCTGCGGCCTGGGCCGCCGGCATGCTGTTCTCGTGCACCGATGCGACCACCGACCGGATATCCATCTCGGAGAGGTTGAGCCGCAGCCCGCCGGCGTCGAGGCTGGAGAGATCGAGGAGATCGTTGATCAAGCCCAGCAACCGCTCGGCATTGCGGCGAATGACCTTGACCTGCTGCCGCGCCTCGGCCCCGGTCACGGTGGAGTCGAGCTCGCTCAAGGGCGCCAGGATGAGGGTCAGCGGCGTTCGAAGCTCGTGCGAGATATTGGCGAAGAACTGGCTCTTGAGGCGATCGAGCTCCTTGAGCTTCTCGAGCGCGGTCTGGAGATCGTCCGAGGTCCTGGCCAGGACCTTCCTCGCTTCCGATTCCCGGCGCGCCACCGTCGCCAACTGGACGCGGCTGAGGAAATCGCGCTTGGCGAGATCGTACTTGAAGATCGAGGCCACCACAGCGAGCCCGAAGGCGGTGATGAGCACGAAGCTGTTGGCCACCACTTCCTGCATCGGCGGATCGCCGTCCCACATGGGAAAGAAGAAGGCCGCGTTGACCAGGCCGACGACAACGAGCGCGGTGACGGGCCACCGGGGATGCCACACAGGAATGACCCCGGCGCCCACCATGGTGACGGCGAGACCCATGATGTACTTGGCGAAGTTGTCGCCCGCCAGGGGCAGCATCGGTGCGATGAAGCTGCAATAGACCACCACCAACAGCCAGAACCCCTCGAAGCTGTACCTGCGGAAGCGCGGTCTGAAGATGACCACGACCATGGCGGTGTTGATCGCCACCGCGATGATCCTGAACACGAGGAAGGTCGACCACAGGTCGGGGACCAGGACATAGTCGAAGAGGGCCCAGCCGACATAGGCGGCGTTGAAGACCACCGCGGTCCACAACAGCATGGGGAGGTTTCGATTTCTGAGCTCTTTGTCGAATGCCCGATCGTCGAGCACGCCGCCGTTGGCGAGAAGGGCCGGGTCCGAATCGTAGGGTGCAGCGATCCGGATGCCGTCCGAGGAGTCCCCATCGACCTTGCTGCGGTACTGCGTCAGACCCTCCGAGTCACACTAAATCGCTCTGATCATTGAGATTGTATCATCAGCGTCACGAAGTACTTGATTGAGTGGGCCTGCAGCCCGGCGCCGTCGCCAGCATTCGGACGACGTTCGCCACGCCCAGGTGGTACCGGCCCTCGTCGAGACGGACATCGCGCCGCTCGAGGGTGTGGATCTCGAGCCCCGCGAAATCCGCCTTGAGAGCCTCGGTTCGGTAGAGCAGCTCCAGGTCGCGCGGGCCGCCGGTCCCCCGTTCGAGCTGCTCGGTCGAGAAGGCCTCGAGGACCAGGGTCCCCCCGGGCCGGAGGCAGCGCGCCACCGCTCGATGGGCCGTTCGCCTCACCTCCGGGGGGAGGTGCATGAATACCAGCCCCGCCGCATCGAAGCCGCCCTCGAGATCGAGCAGCGGGTCCGCCGCCGAACGAAGCTCATAGGTGATCTCCACGCCCTTCCGCCGGGCCGTCGCCAGCGCCTTGTCGCGCCCGACCGAACTGGTGTCGAAAGCGTGGACCTCCCAACCCCGGGTCGCGGCCCAGACCGCGTTGCGTCCTTCGCCTTCGGCGGGAAGCAGGAGCGATCCCGGTGCGAGCAGGTCGAGCTGCTCGCGGAGAAACCGGTTCGGCTCCTCGCCGTAGGCGAAGCCCTCCTCGGCGAAACGCTGATCCCAGAATGTCTCCGTCATCGGTCGGCGGCCGATTCTCGAACCACTCGGACGATCTCGGCGAAGGTCGCCCGGTCGAAGTCGCGCAGACTCACGCGATAGACAAGCCCGCCGCCACGATCGAAGACATAGAGATTGGCGGCATCCTTCTCGCCGCCCCAGGTCCCGGCAATCTCGCCCTTCCAATCGAGAAGGGTCCAGTCTTCGGGGGCCCGGGAAAAGCTCGCGACGATCTTCTTCTTCACGAAGAACGGCGCGCCCTTCAGATGGGCGAAGCCGACCGAGCACACCTTCCCCTCCTCCAGCTCCCGGGAATAAGCCCGACGAAGCGCGGTACTCCACTCGTCGATGTAGGCCGAACCCTTGCGGTCCCCGCCGAGAAGCACGACCACGGCGCCGCCGCAGTCCTCATCGGTGTGGGTGGTTCCGAACTGGTCGGCGAGCGCATAGTTCAACCTCGCCGCGCCGTCCGCAGCCCACGCGCCCGCCGCTGCGGCCGCGACGATCAGCGCGGCGGCGACCCGCGACGATCTCACCGGGAAACCTCGGCCTCCGCCTCGATCTCGACCCGCCAACGCGGATCGAGGAGACCGGCCACCACCACCATGGTCGCCGCCGGGAAGACCTCCCCGAAGACCTCGCCGTGGGCGCGACCGACGGCGTCCCAGTCGGCGGCGTCGGTGACATAGATCCGCGTCCGGATCACGTCTTCACGGGATCCGCCCAACGCGACCACCGCCTCGAGGATGACCTTGAAGCACCGCATGGCCTGCTCGTAGGCGTCGCCGACCACCGTTTCGCCGTTTTCTCCGATCGGCGCCGTGCCCGAAACCACGATCCGGCTGCCGTGGCGAACGGCGCGCGAAAACCCGACAAGGCTCTCATAAGGCGACGACGATCGGTAGTTGTCCCTCATCGCGAGAATCTCCTCGCCGCGGTCGATGCACACTCGAGGCCCGTGTGATCGCGGCACATCGATTCTACGGCACCCGAAGCGATCGGGCGTCAGTCGAACTCGATCTTCGCGATCTCCCGCCACGGCACGTGGCCGGGCTCCCCCGCCCCACTCGGGACCACCACCAGACCGGAGTTGTCCCGGTCGACATCGTGGCTGTCCTCGAGTTCGAGCTCGACACCGCTGCGCAGCCGGACCAGGCTCCCGGAGCCCCCGGCCGGCTCGATCGACGCGACGAGCGAGAACGGCACGCTGTACTCGATCTCGTTCGACGTCCCGTCGAGCATCTCCCAGCTCCACTCCTCGTCGAGATCGAAGACCAGCTTGCCGCTCCGCCAGTCACCGCTCTTCAGCGTCACGGTACCGGCGAGGTGGGTCGGAGCCGCGTAGTCCGCATACGACCGACCGCTCGATCCCGGATCGTCGAAGACGACCCTCTCGAACTCGTCCCAGGCGATCTCGACCCGCCCGAACCGCACATCCTCGACGTGGATCCCGCGGATGTCGTGGTTGACGTCGTTGGTGCCCGAGAGCACCATCTCGGTGCCATCCTTGAGCACCACCCGCGAGCTCCGCCGATCGCGCCGTTCGATGGAGCGGATGTCGCCCATCTCGATGCTGACGTCGTCGTCGCCGGCGTCGCCGTCGAGCCGGTCGGTGCTCAGGCACTCCTGGTTGTCCCACTGGATGAAGCCGACGAACTCACCTTTGGATGTCGAGACCGTGCCGCGCAGGCGGAAGCTCCCCGGCTCGGCGTCGGGCGGGGTCGGGGAAAAGGTGATGGTGTCGATCTTCTTCCACGGCACCTCGATCCGACCGGGTTTGGCGTCGAAGACGACCACGGTCGCACCGGCGTCGTTGGCGTAACCGGAGACCTCGACCTCGGTCCCGTCCCGCAGGATGAGCACGGCGTCATCGCCGCCGGTCACCCGAATCTGCTTGAGATCGCCGAAGCGGACGGCAATCCTCCGCGACACGTGGTGGAGGTCGAGATCCCCCGAGATGGTGGTGGCCATCCGTTCCCACCAGGTCGCCTCTTCATCCGCGACGGGGTCCTCGGCAAATTCCTCGTACGGGAGTCCCTTCTTGGACGAGTGGAAAAGGTCGTCCCAGAACGCCTCCTCATCGTCCCAGCGCAGGACACCGGTGTGGGTCCTGCCGGCCCTGGTCTGCACCGTGCCGTAGAGATATCCCTCGACCGAGATTCCCGCGTCCGGCGCCGTGGTGCCGGCGTCGGCGCCGACAAACGCGGCGAGCACGAAGCTCGCCGCGAGGATGATTCCAGTTTTCTTGGTCATAGCGATCCCCCTGTACCTCATTACGAAAGGAACGCCTCCGGGGTTCGCTTGTTAACGGATTCGAATCACCGTTCGTGCCGAAGATCTCAGTGCGAGCTCACCTGGATGCTGCCGTTGACGGTTTCCATATCGATGGTGGGGCCGCCGCCGCCGATGCTGCCGTTCATCGTGGACCCGACGTACTTGCCCTTCTTGACCTCGATCCCGAAGTCGTTGCGGATCCTGCCGTTGACGGTCTCGGCGCGGATCTCCGCCGACCCGGACACGAGGACCTCGATGGACCCGTTGACCGAACTCAACGACACGTCCTTGCTCACCACGGCATCGAACTCGAGCTCGATCCCGCCGTTGACGGTTTCGAGCTCGATCTCGCCCGTCGCACCGCGGACGACGATGGTCCCGTTGACGGTGTCGGCGTCGATGTCGCCCTCGACCCCGGAGATCAGAAGGTCGCCGTTGACCAGATCGACACCGTCGACCGCCGCGAATCTCGGGACGGTCAGGGTGTACTCGACCTCCATGCTGCAGTGCCGATCACCATTGCTGAGGTCACGGGAATTCGGGTAGCGGGTGTCGATGGAGACACCGCGGGCGGTCGCGTCGACATCGATCCTCAGGGCTTCCAACCGCTCGGGGGAGCTCGCGCTCTTGACCGCGTAGACCCGCACCTCGGCCTCGTCCCAGACCTCGATGGTGACGTCGCCGTTGACATTCTCGAGGGACACCCGCCCGCCGGGGTCCATGGCGTAGGTCTTGTCGAAGATCTCGGTGTACTCCCCCGCCGCGGCGGCGCCCGCCGCGAGCAGCACAACAGCAGCCATCGTCATCACTTGCTTCATCTCCAACTCCTTTATCGTCGGTGTTGATCTTGCCTTTTCACGCTTCTGAGATACCGGTGACGCACGAAGGGTTTGGATGGCGGCGTGAAGTCCGCGTCCGTTTCCGTGTCCGTGTCCCGGAGCTCCGGCCTTCCGGGCCGCCTTCGGCGGCCATGCCGTTCGCATGTTCGGATGGTCCGACGTAGGGTGGGCCTGGGCCCACCTTCAGAGGCATCGATGCAGGCGAAGCGTTCCACGCGAGTCCACGGGAGGATGTGGCCGCTGCCCCTGTCCCTGCCGCTGCCCCTGTCCCTGCTCCTGCCCCGGCCGCTGTCGCTGTCCCGGTGTCCCGGAGCTCCGGCCTTCGGTGTCGAGCATTGTGGTGCGGGCGTCCCGCCCGCAGGATGCCGTTGCGTCTTGGCACCAACGAGCACTGGCGCCGGGAGGGCACGCGGTTTCCCGGAGCTCCGGCCTTCTGGCCCGCCTCCGGCGGCCCAGCGTCGCGCGATCAGCGTGGTCGGAGAGCAGAACGGGAAGGGCTGCGACCACGCCGATCGCGCGCCGGCGGCCTGTTTCGCGGCCGGGAGAGATGCACCGGAGCGGTGTGCCGCGAGGGTTGCCCGGCAGCGCCATTGTGCTCGGGGCTCGGCGTCGCCGGAAGGATTTTCGCTCCGCACAATGGCGTGCCCGGCACGCCCCGGTGGAGGTTTGTTCCCGCGTGCTCAGAACGCTGAACAGGCCCTTGCTCCTGCCCCGGCCGCTGCCCCGGCCGCTGTCGCGGACGCTGCCGCTGTCACTGCGTCTCGGGAGAAGGAGGGTTTCAGTCCCGGTCGAAGAAAACCGTCGGCGGCAGCGCACCCGGCTCGAGATCCGGCTCATCGGAGAAGACCACGACGACCGAGGTGAAGCGCTCGGCGCCCCACTGGTCCTCGAGGAGGAGCCACGACCGGACGAACTCGCCGACCCGTTTTCGGCAGGTTTCCCGCACCAACTCGAGGTGGTCGGGATCCTTCGCCCGGTTCACCAGGGTGGGAGTGAGACTGCGCTCGAGGCTTTCCATCTCCTGGTCCTCGTTGAAACGCAACCAGCCGCTTTCAGAACGTTTCTCCATCCGGTCGGTGTGGATCGCCGGCGGCAGGGAAGGCCGGATCGGCGGGGCGTGGACGATGCAGGTACCGTCGGCCACCGACAGCGTCCACTCCTCGTCGAGCCGGAGGTGGTAGCGGTAGGTCACCGGGACCCGGATCTCGCTGACCGTCGCGCCGAGGGGTACGAGATCGAAGAAGATCCGCTTGTCGTCGGTCCGGGAAATCGTCTCGGTCGCCTCGAACGCGGCCAGCTCGAGCAGGGTGCCGCCGTCGGGAACGAGCCGCGGGATCGCCGAGACGAAGGTCGTGGTGATGGTTCCCGTGGCGAACCGGCCCGCGACCTCGGCCGCCCCCTCTCCCAACGCCCGCACGGTGTCGACCGTCGCCCGGCCGCCCTCGCGGGCGGTCTCGCGCAGCTCGCGAACCCCGTACACGACCAGCACCGCGAGCACCACGACCACCACCGGCCAGCGCAGCGCGTGGAGCACCTCGACCCAGCGTGGCCGGCTCTCAGCCATCGCGGGACTCGATCCAGTAGCGCTGGCCCGCGATCCGCCGGAGACCCGGGGCCTCGTACCCGCCCGACGCCCAGCGGCGGCGCAGACCGGCGATGGTCCGGAGCATCGGCAACGAGTGGCCGGCGACGCTGACCGTGGTCGGCCCGGTCCGGAGCAGCCGGACGGGGATCCGGCGGATGGCCAGGTTGTACTTGAGAGCGACGTAGAGCAGCTCGACATCGCCGGCGAATCCGTCGTCGGTGACGAGCGGGAAGAGCTCCGACGCGACATCGCCGCGAAACGCCTTGAAGCCGACCTGGGTGTCGAAGAGCTCACCGGTGACCAGCATCCGCACCGAGAACGAGAACACCCGGGTGCTGAGACGGCGCAGGAGCGGTTGGTCGGCGACGAGCTCGGACTCGGCGAGGGTTCGATCGCCGACAACGATGTGGAATCCCTGCTTCGAGACCAGCTCCACCATGTACGGGACGGCTTCGAGATCGTAGGGCAGATCGGCATCGGTGAAGACCCGGCAGGCGCCCCGGGCAACCGCCATTCCCGCCTTGAGGGCGGCGAACTTCCCTCGATTGTCGGGCAGTCGAACCACCACGAGCCGATCCTGGGCACAGCCGTCGAGAATCCCGGGAGTGCCGTCCGTCGATCCGTCGTCGACGACGATGATCTCGGCATCGAGCCCGGTGGTCTCGACCAGGTCCTGAAGCCGCGCCAGGTTCCCGGCGAGATAGCTCTCGCCGTTGAAGACCGGAATCACCACCGACACGGCGGGGGGTGTCACGGCCGGGACCCGAGAGAGGAGTTCACGTCACTCACGCTACCCGAGCCACCCGCCGCGGAGCAAGCCGCGGGGAGTGAAACGTGAGGCGGAAAGGAGGTGAGAAAGCGAGAAAGTGAGAAAGCGTGGGGGCCGGGTGCGATACCCAGCCCCCTCGCCATCTCACTCTCTGACCTTCTGATTTTCTAACTCTCAAACCTTCCGAGCCGGAAGCCGACACCGGTGGTGTCTTCCCGGTCTACTGGATCTCGATCAACTCGACATCGAAGACGAGCATCCCCTGCGGCGCGCCCTGCTGGCCCTTGTAGGCGAGCGACTCGGGGATCCAGAAGCGGCGCTTCTCGCCGACCACCATGAGCTGGACGCCCTCGGTCCAGCCCGGGATCACCTGGTTGAGCGCAAAGGTCGCGGGCTGGCCGCGGGTGACCGACGAGTCGAACATCTTGCCGTCGGTGGTCCAACCGGTGTAGTGGACCGTGACCCGGCTCGAGGGGCCGGGCCGGTCGCTGCCGGTCCCCGGTTCGAGGACCTTGCTGGCGAGACCGGAGGCGGTGGTCTTGGCGTCGCTCGGCGGGCCGGCGACATCGCTCGGCGCCTTCGGCGGCTCGACCTGGTCTTTGATCTCGACCAACTCGACGTCGAAGACCAGCATGCCGGCGGGACGATCGGGCTGGCCGTTGTAGGCGAGCTCCACCGGAATCCACAGGCGGCGCTTCTCGCCGACCACCATGAGCTGCACGCCCTCGGTCCAGCCCGGGATCACCCGGTCGAGGGGGAAGGTGGCGGGCTGGCCGCGGGTGATCGACGAATCGAACATCTTGCCGTCGGTGGTCCAGCCGGTGTAGTGGACCGTGACCTGATCCCAGGAGTCGGGATGGGCGGTGCCGGTGCCCGGGCTGAGAACCTTGGAGGCGAGCCCGGATGCGGTGACCTGGGCGTCCTTCGGCGGCGCCGCAACGTCGGCGGGTGTCTTCGGCGGATCCGGCGATTCGGCGATGTCGATGAGCTCGACATCAAAGACGAGCATCCCGGCCGGAGCCCCCGGACGACCGCCGTAGGCGATGTCCTCGGGGATCCAGAAGCGCCGGGTCTCGCCGACGACCATGAGCTGGACGCCCTCGGTCCAACCCGGGATCACCCGGTTGAGCGGGAAGGTGGCCGGCTGACCGCGGCTCACCGACGAGTCGAACATCGTGCCGTCGGTGGTCCAACCGGTGTAGTGGACGGTGACCGAGTCCCAGGCATCGGGGTGAACCGTGCCGGTGCCCTCTTTGATCACCTTGGAGGCAAGACCCGAGGCGGTGACCTCGGCGTCGGCCGGCGGCGCGGCCACGTCGGATGGCGCTTCGACGTTGTTCGCAGCGACCATCAGTGGAAGGAGACAGACGAGTGCAAAAAAAGTAAGCGTTTTCATGAGCGCGACCCTATCGCGGAACGGGCAGCCTGCGCAAGCGGGGAATCGGGACCCGTTACCTGGTTTTTACCGGTCCTGCCGTGCCGCTCCCGCCCCCCTCCGTATCCGTATCCGAGTCCGCGTCCGAGTCCGCGTCCGCGTCCGAGTCCGAGTCCGTGCCCGTGCCCGTGGCAGCACCCCCGGGAAGCCGAATACCAGCCCCCACCGGGGCGTGCCGGGCACGGCATTGTGCCCCAGAGCACTCCCGGCAGCGCCTCACGCTCCGCACAATGCCGATGCCGGGCAACCCCCGGGGTAAAGCGACCCGGTGCATCCGCCCAAGTCGACATGAGGCCGCCGCTCGCGCGGGCAGCGCGGTCACCGCCCTTCCGTCCGCTCCTCGTGACCGCGCAGCCCGTGCGACGCTGGGCCGCCGGAGGCGGCCCGGAAGGCCGGAGCTGAAGGAAGCGTCTGCCGCGCCCGCGCCTACCAGATGGTGCCGAAACACGACGCCTTCCTGCGGGCGAGACGCCCGCACCACAATGGGCGACGCTGGGCCGCCGGAGGCGGCCCGGAAGGCCGAAGCTGAACGAAACGTCTGCCGCGTCCGCCCCGGTTGTACGTGAACCCGGTTTCCCCCTTACAATGACCCCATGAGTCTCACGCTGTCCTCCGTGCTCAGGACCCGCCGCGGGCGGTTCCAGCCGGTGATCCCGTTCAATCTCAGGGCGGGTGGGGTCGTCGTCTTCGACTTCACCGAGAGCAGCTCCGACTTCGCCCAGATCGACATCAACGATGTCGCCGGCTTCAGCGAGCGGCTCTTCGCCAGGGTCGCCGAGGCCGAGCTCCCGGTCGGGGTCGGCCGCTACGACGAAGACCGGGTGCTCTACCGCCACTCGCCGCTCTTCGACGGCGAATGCGAACGGCGCAGCGTCCACCTCGGGATCGATCTCTTCGTCATGGACGGCACCGAGGTCATGACCCCGCTGCCGGGGCACGTCCACTCGGTGGCGGACAACACCGGGCTCGGCAACTACGGCCCGACCGTCATTCTGGAGCACCAGCTCGACGGAATCCGGTTCTGGACGCTCTACGGCCACCTCGGCCGGCACTCGGTGGTCCGGCTCGAAATGGGGCAGGCCCTCGAGGCGGGCGAGGAGTTCGCCGTGGTCGGCGACCTCACCGAGAACGGCGGCTGGCCGCCCCACCTCCACTTCCAGATCGTGGCCGACCTCCTCGGCAACTCGGGTGATTTTCCGGGGGTCGCCGCGCCGTCGGAGCGCGAGCGCTGGCTCGGAATCTGCCCCGACCCGAACCTGATCCTCGGCATCCCCGGTCTGTGAACCGGCACTCGCCGACGGATCGCCGGCGGGCGATGATCGCCCTCGCCCTGCTGATCCCGGTCCCCAGCCTGGGCACCGCCGCCGCCTTGATCTTCGTCCCCGGCCCGGTGGGTCAGGCGCTCTTCATGGCCGCCAAAATCTGGTTGCTCGGATTCCCGGCGTTCTGGTATCTGGTGATCGAGCGCGGCCGACCGAGCTGGTCGCCGACCCGGGAAGGTGGCCTCGGCGCCGGGCTCCTCACCGGCCTCGGCGCCGGCGCCGCCATCGTTCTCGCAGCGTGGCTCTTCGGCGTCTTCGACATGGACGTGGCCGACCTCGCCGGCGAGGTCGAGGAGATCGGGCTGGCCGCGCCGCGGGCCTATCTGCTCGGCGCCCTCGGTTGGACCTTCGCCAACTCGCTCATGGAAGAGTACGTCTACCGCTGGTTCGTCTTCAGCCGGTGCGAACGCCTGATGCCGCGGTTCGTTGCGGTCCTCGCCTCGGCGGCGGTCTTCACCGCCCACCACGTGGTGGCGCTCAGCACCTACCTCCCGGGTCACCTCAACGCCCTCGCCTCGCTCGGCGTCTTCATCGGCGGCTTGATCTGGGCGCAACTCTACAGCCGCACCCGGTCGATCTGGCCGGGGTGGCTCAGCCACGTCATCGCCGATGTCGCGGTCTTCGCCGTCGGGTGGGAGTTGCTGTTCGGCTGACCGTTGGTCGGCCGAAATGCCCGTGCCCGAGTCCGCGTCCGCGTCCGTGCCCGATGCAGACGAACGCGGGCGTTCAAAGATGTGGAGGTACCTTTTAGCGCCGACGTTTCGTCGGCGATGGTGGCCGGGCGCAGCGGTCCGGTTTCATCGCCGACGGGACGTCGGCGCTACAACACGCTGCCGCCGGGGTCGGGATCGGACCATCGCATCGGGAACGGGAACGAACCATCGCATCGGACTCGGACGCGGACTCGGACGGGGACGCGGGATTACCCCAACCGGTCCGCCATGTAGTGGCACAGCTTGCTCATCCGCCTGGTGTACGAGCCGAGCTCGTTGTCGTACCAGCCGAAGAGCTTGAGGTGGGTCACCGGCACCTCGACCTCGAGGTGCTCGGGATCGAGCTCCTTGAGCCCGAGTTCGGCGAGGTTGACCCTGGTGAACCCGGTCCTCGCATGGGTCTCGGAACCCTCGATGATGACCCCGAAGGGCTCGCCGATCATGTCCGACGAGACGCTCTGCTCCTCGGTGAAGAGCACTCCCGAGTCGGGGTTCTTGGCGTACTCGGCGAAGATGCTGTTGACCGATCGGCGGTTGATCAGGGCGTTGCCGTACTCGTCGAGCTTCGATTGGAAGGTGCAGTTGAGGATGATCAGCGAGGTCGTGTTGAGCGGCACCCGAACCGAGTCGGCGAGGAAACCGATGGTGGCGATCTCGGGCATGACGTGCTCGAGGGCGGCGGCGGCGTTGGTCGAGGTGAGGATAATGTTGTTGAAGATCGAGCGGTTCTTGCGGAGATCGCCGGCGCCGGCCTTGGGGACCGAGTCGAGGACGCTCTGCGAGTTGGTCGAGGCGTGCACCGTCGACATGGAGGCGGTGAGCATGGTGTGGGTGAGCTCGTGCTCGAGCAGCGGCAGCATCATGTGCGCCAGCGCGGTGGTGGTGCACGACGCCGCCGAGATCATGCAGTGCCGCCGGGGCTCGAAGGCATCGTGGTTGATGCCGTAGATCAGCATCCCGGCGTCATCGGGGAACCTGGCCGAGGGATCCTTCATCTTGAACGCCGAGCTCACCAGCACCAGCTGGGCGCCGGCCTCGAGGTGGCCCTGGATGCTGCCGCCGGGGTGACCGGCCGGCAGGTTCGGGTCGCGAAAGCGGCCGGTGGTGTCGATGACGATCCTGACCCCGTGGTCGGCCCAGCCGATGTCCTTGGGGTTGCGGTGCTCGGTGAGCATCTTGATCTCGACGCCGTTGATGGACAGCAGCTGCTCGTCCGCATCGAGGACGTCGATGCAGCGCCACGGTCCGTTGTGGCCGTAGAGAAATCGGCCGAGGCTGCCGTAGGTGCTGTCCGAAGACAGATAACGGACGATCGCGTCGATGCCCTTGCCGACCGGACGACCGGTGTTGACGACCAGGCGTTTGAAACGTTGCGTGCCCACTTCGTGCCACAGGGTCAGCTTGCCGATCCGGCCGAGGCCGTTGATCCCGAGAATCCCGTCTGCGCCGTTTGCGTCCATGTCATCCTCCTGGCTAGAACAGTCGAACCGGATCGCGCGCACCGGCGATTTCGTGCCGACCCGCCCAGACCTGCCCCGAGTAGCCGTCGATGGAGATCTCATCGCCGGCCAGGATCGGCCGGTCGCCGATCCGTCCCACGTTGTTCGCCGTGTCCACCGTCAGGCCCTTGCAGTTGACCACGCAGCACTTGCCGAGCCGTTTGGCGGTCACCGCCGCGTGCGATGTGAAACCGCCGCGCGCGGTGAGCAGTCCGTCCACCGAGAGGACCACGCCGATGTCCTCGGGCACCGTATCGGGCCGAATCAGAATCACCCGTTCTCCGGGGTGGGTCCGGCGCAGCCGCTCGACATCGGTTTCCGAGAAGGCCAGCCGGCCCGACATGGCGCCGCCGCTGACCCCGATCCCGGACCCGAGCAGGTGCTTCTCGAGCTTTTCCGGGTGGGCGAAGATCTTGAGGTCGCCGGTGCGGGTGTGGCGCAGCGGACGCGTCTGCAGCAGGTAAAGCCCACCGGCCTCGCCGGATTCGAAGGTGAACTCGATCTCCTGGTGCTCGTAGCCGTGCTCGTTGATGAGCTCGAATGCGATCTTCCTGATCCTGGCGTAGATCCCCGGAAACTCGGTCTCCAACGAGCCCTCGACGGTGGGCGAGTACTCCTTGCGTTGGCGTTCGCTGATCGGCGACGGCGAGACCAGGCCGGCGACCACGTCCTCGCCCTGCGAGCAGCGGGTGAAATCGCCGAAGAGACCGATGACGGTCGTCGACGAGCGCGGGTTGGTGGTGAAGACCACCCCCGATCCCGACTCGCGGTTCATGTTGCCGTAGACCATGCGCTGGACGATGACCGCAGTCCCCCAACCGTCGGCGAGCCCGAGCTGGCGCCGGTACAACCGCGCCGGCTGCGAATCCCACGAATCGAGAACGAGAAAGATCGCCTGCATGAGCTGGTCGACGGGGTCGTCGACAAACCCGACGCCCAGGCGTTCACCGACCTCGCGGTACTCGAGCGCCATCTCCTTCATCTGGGCGGCGGTGAACTGGAGCTTGACGTCGACCCGGTGCTTCTCCTTATGCCGGATCATCACGTCGTCGAAGAGGTCGCGGTCGGCGCCGCACGACATGGCCACGTTCTGCAGGTAGCGCCGGTAGCAGTCCCAGCCGCCCCAGGCGCGCTCGCTGCCGTCGTCCATCGCCTCGAGGAGGGGAATGTTGAGCCCGACGTTGAGGATGGTGTCCATCATCCCGGGCATGGAAAACGCCGAACCGGAGCGCACCGAGAGCACCAGGGGCTTCTTCGGATCGTTGCGCGCGAGCCCGGTGATCTCCTCGAGGGTGTTGAGCGCCCCGGTGACGCGCTCCCTGGTATCCCGTTCGAGACCCTGATAGTCGAGGGCGCCCTGGATGTTGAAGAGCTCGGTGGAGACCACGAAGCCCGGCGGCACCGGCAGCCCCAGCGAGCACAACCGTCTGAGCGAATAGCCCTTGTAGCCCAGCGCCAGCTGATCCTCCCGGTCGCCGATCTCGCCGTGGAGAAAAGAGATCAGACGCGTCGGGCTGTAGCCGAGGACCACGCTGCAGGCCTCGTCGGAGAGGGTTTCGGTCATCCGGCGCAGGCTCTCGCCGATGCGACGGAGAAAGAGGTCGAGCTCCTGGATCGCGTAGGTCGAGGCGATGATGGAGCGAAGAAATATCTCGGATCGCCGGCCCGCGGTCTTTCGCCCCGTGCCGGCGGCGCCCTCGTGGGTCACCGGCAGGCGCTCCAGGTTGCGGTTGTGGAGCGCGATGTAGTTGGTCTCGACCACATCGTTGAGCGCTTCGGACATGAAATCGAAGATGTTGACGTACTGGCCGGCCGACAGGCTGCCGTGCTTGATGACACCGCCGAGGATCTCGAGCTTGGTCGACAGGTGTTGGACCCGCAGCCCGGCGATCTTGAGCCCCTCGAGCATCTCGTGCAGGATCCCGTAGGCCTCGGCGATGGACTCGCGGGTCATGTAGCGGTAGTTGAAATCGGCGACGCACCTCTCGAGCTGGGGTTTGAGCGCGTTCATCACCCGCAGCAGCAGCCCCATGGCGTCGAACTTGGGTTCGCGGTAGGTGCCGTACATGGACGGGATCCCGGCCGCGATGTGGCGTTTGTGGTAGATGTTCTCGAAGGCCTCGGTGACCTCGGACGAGATGATCTGCGCCCTGAGCTCCTCGAGCACCCGGTTGCCGGCCGCCACGATCGCGAGGGGATCCGACCCCTCGAACGCTGCGGCGAAGGCGTTGACGGTTTCGGTCGCGACCAGCGGCGAGTGCTCGAGGGTTTCGAAGATGCCCTCGGGCGAGTTGGAGTACTTGGTCTTGAGCAGGCGGTAGAGCCGGATCAGCAGCAGCACCCGCTCGCGGTCGGCGCGGCTGCCGACATCGAGCTTGGCGAGCTCGGCGTCGAGCTCATCGACATCGCGACGCTCGAGCTCGGTCAGGCGCGAGCCTCGCCTCGCGAGCTTCGCGGTGACCGCGTGCGGGCCGACGAACCACTCGGCCTCGGAGTCGAGGGCGGCATAGACGCTCTCCGGCAGGTACGGCTCGAGGCCCTCGGGCTTGCCGGTCACCCAGTAGTCGTAGACATTGGCGGCAAAACCCACCAACCGGTTGTTGGACTCGGCGTGGCACTGCTTGCGCAGGTAGTGGATCACCGGATCGCGGCGGTGGGTGATCTGGTCGATCCGGGTCGAGACATCGCGGAGCTGGCCCTCCGAACCGACCTCGTTGAAAAAGACCGGCACGTGGGTCACGACCTGCATGATGAGCGCGAAGGCGTCGGCGATGTCGGAGTTGAGCAGCGCCGTGATGTCGCGCTGGAACAGATCGGTGTCGGCGACGAAGACGCCCTTGAAGTGGATGTTGATGACCAGCGCCGACAGCAGCTGCTCGAAGCGGAACGGGTCGGACATGATGATGGCGAGCCAGGTCCGCAGACAGGTCAGGTGGTGGGGGTTGACGTGGGTCTCCCACTCCTCCGAAACGCCGCTGATCTCCGGGCCCTCGAACCCGGTGGCGATGGTGCGCTCGACAAAATGCCCGACCAGCGGGTCCCCTCCGCGCTTGGCGATGCCCCGGCCGAGCTGCTCGAGGCACTTGTAGAGCAGGTTCTTGTGCGAGCTCTCGCAGCTGATGAGATGGCCGGTGATGAGATCCACCGCCCGGGTCACATCCTCGTCCGAGCCGTCGGCGCAGACCGTGTCGATGGAGTAGTAGAGCGCCCTGAGGATCTCCATGTTGCGGTGCTCGAGCTCGGGGATTCCGGCGAGGTAGACATAGAGCCCGATCCGTTCGATGGGGCTGGTCAGCCGCCGCGATCCCGCCATGGTCAGGTTGAGGAGATCGTCGAGGTTGGGCAGCTCCAACACCTCCTCGGGCGTCGCCCGGCCGAGCACGGCGCCGGCATCCGCAATGGCGCGATCGAGCGGTTTGACGACCCGGTCGCGGCACTGCGACGACGAACCGGAGGGCTGCCCCGAGCACCAGGCGCCGAGCGAAATGACGTTGGCGAAAACCTCCACCCCGTAGCGCACGGTCCCGGCGTAGAGGGCGCCGAAGCGGGCGGCGAGCAGCTCCTGGTCCACGAGACGGCCGCCGAGCCGTTTCGACAGACCTGAATAGGGCAGAAAACTGCTGCCGTGGGCGGCCTGGACCTCGGTCAGCCGCTCGAGAGCGTGGAGCATCACGGCCGCGTACTCGTCGCTGTAGCGCGACCGGCTCAGGGTGTCGATGAACTGGAGGTGGGTCCCGACGAGGTTGTTCAGGTGTTCGGCCTTGAGCTCGGTCGTGTAGAGCACGCAGAACAGGTCGTTGAGCAGCGCCGCCGACGAAGCGCGCCCCTCGGTCCGCTCGAAGTAGTGGAACATCCCGCCGCACAGGCTGCGCAGCTGGTTGACGACCGCCTTGACGTTGCGCAGCGGATGGAAGAACTCGTTGAGGAGCTTTTCGAGCGCCTGCCGGACGCCGAAAAACCGCGACACCGAATCGACGAGGGCGAGGTACTCATCGGGAACTACAACCTCGCGGCGGGTCTCCTCGAGGTTGGCAAGCAGCGCTGACGACTGCGGACGGTCCGGCTCGATATGCCGCGGCATGATCTGCGATGAGTATAGCGTGGGAGCGACCCACGAAGCGAGCGAGGTTTCACTCCTTCAATTCTCCGGGCCGGCCGCACACGGCCGGCCCGGAGAATTGAAAAAGAAAATCAAGGGGAAACCGAACTTGACACGTCCGATGATCGCCATCTATGCTCTATTTACACCATGAACGTCGTCCCCCACCCCGCGGCAGCCGCCCGGGGCGCCGAAGCCCCCAGGCTGCTCGAGCGCATGCGGCGCGCGATCCGCGTCCGCCACTACTCGCTGCGCACCGAAGAGGCCTATCTCGGCTGGATCCGC
>JAHECW010000146.1 GCA_024641545.1 Acidobacteriota bacterium | reverse complement strand
TCTAGGACGGCCTCCTGCACAGCGGCGGTCGCGTTGTGCAGCGTCCCGTCCGAACGCCACACCGTTTCATTGGCGCCGGCCGACCTGGCAACGCCGGGAACCAGCACGACCCTGGCCTGTGCAGCAGCCCAGTTCGTCAGCCCAGCAATCAGCCCGCACAAGAAAAACACCCGCACGAACCGGCGACTCATGTTGGCCTCCAGACCTGGGTGGCACTGAGGTATCTAATGGGATCCTGCGGCGAACAACAACTGAGATTGCGTCCCTATTCCTTATCGGTGCCACCTACACGCTTCCACACTTGTTCACTCAGCGGTGCCAAATAGCTTGGCTCTTGATGGAGGCACCCTTAATGGCCGGTTGCTCCCGTCAGGGGAAAACCGAGTCCCACCCGACGGTAGTGCCGGTCTCGAAACCATCCGCGAAGAGGCCGCAGAACGGCAAATCGAGAAGAATGATGAGATGGATGGGTGCCACCGATCACGACCTCACAAGATGATGGATGGATGAATGGCTGCTTCCAGCAACGGCTAACCTCACGGGACGGAGAGCGACCAGCCGGAGGTGTTACCGGACTCGAAGCCGTCGCTGAAGAAAGGCGGATTGAACACCGTCACGTTGAACGAGTGCCCGACCAGCATATTGGCGAGATCCTCGTTGAATATCGCCCACTTCTGGAGGAACTCGTCGAAGTAAACGCCAACGGCGTGGTTGTGGTAGACGCCTCCGACCCCGCCTGGGTTCCAGTTCGGCGTGACCACGACGACGGCCGAGGGGTTGTTGTTGGTCGCCGGATGATCGAGGAAGGTGGCTGCGACGCTGACGTTTCCGGATGCTGTCGTGTGCACAAACGTGGAGGCGTCGACTGGTGGGATCCAGACATTGAACGAAGCGTCTTCGGACATCGCGGCAAGATCCTGGTTGAAGATGGACCATTTCGACTCACCGGCGTTGTAGAAAACGCCGGTTGCGTGATCGTTGTAGATCCAACCGTGATCACCCGGATTCCAGTTCTGGGTGACGTGCACGACGGCGTTCGGTCTGTTGTTGAGGAGAGGGTTGTCGATCACGGTGTAATGCCCGATCGGGGCGTGGGCCGTGTGCACAAACGTCGCTGCATCGACCGCCGGAACCAGGACGTTGAATGAGGCATCGAGCGGCATGCCGGAAATATCCTGGTTGAAGACCGACCACTTCGACTCCGACAAGTCGTACCAGACGCCGAGGTGGTGGTCGTTGTATGTGGGGAGACCTCCAACTGGGTTCCAGTTGTGGGTCACAAAGAGAATCGCGTTGGGATTCGCGTTGATGAGCGGATCGTCGAGCCATGTGTAGTTGGCCGAGGGCGGGGTGTTCCCGGCATCGGCCGTGTGAATGAACCGCGTGCTCACGGTTGACGGCGCCGACACGTTGAACGAGGCTCCCGGCGTCATATCCAGAAGATCCTGATTGAAGATCCACCATCTGGAATATCCATAGAACACTCCGACCACGTGGTCGTTGTAGACCGCGCTGGTACCGCCGGGAGGATTCCAGTGCTGAGTGATCTGCACGATGGCGTTGGGATTGTCGTTGGTGACTGGGCTGTCGATCTCGGTGTTGGGGCCGCCCGCACCGGTATGGACAAAGGCCGATGGCTGGTCAGGGAGCACGGTGATGTTGAACGATGCGCCCACGGGCATGGCGGCAATGTCCTGGTTGAAGATATTCCACTTCAAGGTCGAGAGGCTGTAGAACACGCCGATCACATGGTTGTTGTAGAACCCCCCCCCACCACCGGGATTGAAGTTCTGGGTCACTCGGAGAAGCGCGCCGGGCAGGCCGTTTGTCAGTGGGTTGTCGATCACGGTGAAGTTGCCGGTGATGGTGCCGGCCGCGGCGGTGTGGACGAAAGAAGAGGCATCCTCCGGCGGGACCCAGACGTTGAACTGAGTGTTCTCCGGCATGGAAGAGGCGAAATTCTGGTTGAAGATCTTCCAATTTCCGGAACCGTCGTCATACCAGACTCCGACCACGTGGTCGTTCCAAGCTCCTCCGCCCCCCACGTCCGGTCTCGAGGTGACGTGAACGATGGCCGCGGGGTTACCGTCGGTCATCAGGGTCTCGATGGTCGTGGAGTTGAAGCTCGTGTTGTCTGCAGTGGTCGTGTGTACGAAATACGCTCCGGTGTCACCCGCGAATGCAGAGCCCATGCCTCCGAGAGTCACAGACACACCGACGATGATCGCAAGCGGGCGAAGTCGAGGAGATCTCATCGCAGCCTTCCTTTCAGGTTTCCCGATGCTCCGCAGTGGCATCGTTGGGTTACCACGGCGGGTGGTCCTGTTGCAGAGAATCCAACCGTCCGCATCGCATCCGACCTACAGGCGTGTTCGGAGCCGATTTCGTTACATCGGCGGGGCGTCGATCAGTCTCGGGCCCGCTCGACCTCTCGCCGGAAGACTCCGAACCGTGCTTTGACGGGGATGGATTCAGCGCCAGTCGCCGGCGAGCTGAAACGCGGCCCAGAAATACGGGTGCCGCGCGTCGATCAGGCGGCCGTCGGCGTCGCGCAGCGGGGCCTCGATGAGGTCGATCTGGGCAGCCATCAGAGCGTCCGAGGCGGCAAGGCCGCCACCTCGGTGGCGATAGAACCGCACCATGAGCTCTGCGGTGCTCGAGTCGTCGACACGCCAGAGTGACGCCAGAACTCCCCGCGCCCCGGCGAACTGAAACGCTCTCGTCAACCCGAGGACTCCCTCACCGGCCAACTCCTGGCCCAGGCCCGTTTCGCACGCCGACAGCGTCACCAGATCTGCATCGAGATGAAGTTGCTCGATGACCTCCCAGGCCTGCACGATTCCATTTTCCCCCCTCGTTGGATGAGGGGAAATGGTCATGGCGAGCCCGGACTCCAAGGGAAAGCGGTCGTCAAGAAAACCGTGCACTGCGAGATGCACGACGTTGACATCTCCGCCCAGGGCCATGACCCGGTCCTCGGTGGCTTGGGCCCCGAGCCAGAGGTCGGCGTTCTCTCCCCAGATCCGGCCGATCCCGAGGACCTCGGCGCGAGAACCCGGAAGGGGTTCGAGGAACGGACCCCAACGCCGCACCGCGGCCGGATCCTGCGCCGACCGTGGCGGGTCGTGCTCCGGGTAGACCGGATCGCCGAAAGCGACGGAATGCGTCTCGATCCGGGGGTGGCGCGACGATTTCAGTTCGCCGAACACAGTCGTCGACGCGGCCACGGTGAAAGGCCTGGACTGTACGAGCCAGCGGCCGGGTTCGCCGGGATCGAGCATTGCCGAAAACGGCAGGCGATGGAGATCCCCATCCGGGAGGATGAGCAGACGTTTGGACCGAGCAATGGCGATAGCAGCTGGGGCCAGAAGGACATCGGTCAGGTGACGGGAAAGAAGCCTCACACGGCCTTGGCTGGTGCGGCCGAAACCACGAAGAATTTCCGTCCGAAAGGCTTCGATTTCGTTTCGTAGATCTGCCTCGCCGACGGGCAGACGGTGGACCGTGAAGTCGTCAGGATCCGATCCAAACACGAAAAGCAGGCTATGGTCACGACGCAGGGAATAGGCGAGTACGACCATCCCTTCATCGAGCGCCTGGCGCGACCCGGCGAGGTCCAGCGCCTCGGGATAGTGCAGCGCCGCCAGCCGTGGCGACATCGCCCGGATGCGAGATCGTATTTCATTGCGTTGCTGCCGAAGCTCGTCCAGGCGCTTCAGTAGGTGTTCCTGCAGGCCGTCGTCGTCCTCACCTCCCGTAACGGCGAGCTCGGCCAGGAGGCGGGAGTGCTCGGCGTCGATGGACCGTCGCCGCTCCTCCAACTCCTCCGGCACGGCGCCCACGACCAGGTCCCGGGCCGCCATCATCGCCAACAGTCCTCGGGCGCGTGACCTCTCGAGCACGTGGTATGCCTGTGGTCCCATGCCCAACTCGAGCAGCAGATCGACAGCCTCTCGATAGAGATCAGCGAACTGGGTCCGGAAGGTCGCCAGGGTCTCTCGGGTGCCACCGAGACGCTCGCCCTGGTGTTCGAGGGCGGTCATGGCTGCTTCGAGATGCGCCAGCGCCTCCTCTCGGCGCTCCATTCGTCTGAGCAGCCTTCCCAGATGAAATTGGGAAGTGGCCACCGCTGTGCTTTCCGGCGCCAAACGCTGACGGATCTCCAGAGCCTCGCGATGGAGGCTAGCCGCTTCGGCTAGCTCGTCCCGGTCGATCAATACCTCGGCCAGCCCGCTGTATGCCGCGGCGGCGTCCAAGCCGGCGGGGGCCATGCCTTCCAGGAGGGCCAGCGACCGGCGATAGAGGTCCTCCGAACGGGCGAAATCTCCCCGGAGATGTGCAATTGAACCGAGATCGGCGAGACTCCCGGCCACGCTCGTGCTACCGGGGCTGATCTCCTCCCGAACGGTCAGCGCGCGCCGATGGTAGGCTTCGGCGGCCCCGAGCCGTTGGCGGTGGCGCTCGATCTCACCCAGGTGACTCAGGGTGGTGGCCATCTCCTCACTCTCGGGAGCGATTTTCGCCTTGATCGCGAGTGATCGCTTGAAGAAGGCTTCGGCACCGTCGATGTCGTTCCGCGAAAGGGCGACGCCGCCCAGGTTGTTGAGACAGGCCGCGACGCTCAACCCGCCGGGCTCCAGGTTCTCTTTTATCACCAGCGAACGCAGCAACAGCTCTTCAGCGAGGAGAAGATCGCCCCGGTTGCGAGCCAGGACGGCAAGGTTGTTCAGCCGCTGAGCGACGGCTGCGCTGTCGGGCGCCAGCCGTTGCTCGATCTCCAGCGCGCGACGGCCGTACGCCTCTGCGGTCCGTAGATCGCCCCGGAGGTCGTACACGACAGCGAGGTTGCCGAGGCTGGCGGCGACACCCATCGAGTCCGGCAGGAGTTTCTCTTTGATCGTCAGAGACTCTCTCTGGCAGGCCTCGGAACCCACGAGGTCGCCGCGTCTCTGGCGTAAGATTCCGAGATTATTGAGGGCCGACGCGGTCTCGAGGCTTTCCGGAGCGAAACACCGAAGGGAATCCAACGCCCGCTCGAGAAGATCCTCGGCCGCAACAAGGTCACGTCGCCCCCAAGCGACCCGCGCCATGAGGCTGAGGCTGCGAACCGTCAGGAGGCTTTCACCGGTCAACTCGATCCGCCGGCGAAGTCCTTCTTCGTGAAGTCGCAGAGCCTCGTCGAGCTGTCGAATACGGTGTGCTTCTTCGCCGGCAATCTCGTATATCCAGGCCTCGGTCCGCAGGTCTCCTGTCACGCTCAGAAGCGCTTCGGAGAAGAGTCGGGCTGCGGTTTCCCAGGCTTCCTGCCGGCGGGCACATTCGATCAACAGCCACGCGCCGAGCTCACGATCGCCGGCCTCGCTCGCCCCTGATGCAAGGCGGAGCAGATCGCTGACTCCCTCCTCGGCATCCGCTGCTCTGGAGAGGACCTCGAGCGTAGTCTCATCGAGGATCGGGGTGGTTTCGAGCAACCATTTCCCCGGCGGAAGGGTGAGCTCGATTGGGCTCTCCCCGCGTTGCCCGACGATGGTAACCTGACCTTGGGGGGACTCAACAGTCTCGACTTCCAGGACGTCGAACGGAGTGGCGAAGGAGCCCTGCCGCTCCTCCCGGTACCAGAACAGGAGAATGTCGCCGCGGACCAGGCCCGCATCCATCGCGGCGCCCGGACCGACGTCTCGAACCACCACTCCGGACGGGGCAGCGTCCGCCCCGGCTGCGGCCGACAGCGCAGCCGCGAGTGCGAGAAGCCCGATCCGATTCACCAATTCAACCTGACCGGAACTATATCTCATGGGAGGGTCTCCCGCGCCGGCTGCCCGGTTCGCTCCCGCCGGCATCGCCTGCCTTTGGTGGATTCCGTCGTCGGATTTTGACCCATGTCGCCCGCTGGAGTAATCTGCGGCCATCAAGACGCGAGTGCGGTGAGGCGCCGGTGCCAATCGATACCCGCAGCCTGAGCCCGGTGAACGATATCCCCGAGAATGCGCACGATTTCCGCCGAAATGGCAGTCGATCATCAGCACCGTGCTATTCCGCTCGAGGTTTTCAACCTGGAGGAAGATGACGCGAAGAGGCCGAAATCCGGACGCCGACTTTCTTGCCGGAGATCCTGATGCGATCCGCACGGTCGAGGGGTGGGTCCGAAAGGCCTCGGGTCCATATGGAGCAAGCCTCGGGCCGAATTTCGAGGACGTGGTTCAGGATGCGCTGGTCGAGCTGACGCTCGACCTCCGGAGAAAGCGGTTCCGGGGTGAAGGGTCATTCAAGGGGTACGTTTGGCGGTTGGCCAACCATGCCTGCATCGACAGGCTGAGGCGAGAGCGATCCCGAACGTGGATCGATGTCGAAACCCTGGATCTCCCGGCGAGCGGTTCTTCGCCCTTCTCCCTGGTAGCCGAGAAGGACGCGGTTCGAGATCTTCTCCGGATCTTCAACCGACTGCCGGAATCCTGCCGCGAGCTCTTTCGCGGGATCCTGGAGGGAAAGAGCTATCAGGAGATGAGCGAAGAGATCGGGGTGGCGGCCGGCACCCTTCGCGTTCGCGTGGCGCGCTGTCGACAGCAGGCGGTGACGTATCGAAGATCGGATGGTCGCCACGAGGTGTAACGATTTTCACCGGCGGACCGCCTTTGATAACGAAGAGGTGGCAGATTGATGAAATGCTCCGAAATATCCGAGCTTCTTCCCTGGCTTGTCAGCGAACGGTTGACAGCGGAGGAGCGCAGGAGGGTCGAGCGGCACCTCAAGGATTGCGATCGTTGTCGAGCTGATCTGGAGGCGACCGTTGTAACCCTCCGGGCCGCGGATGCGCACATTCCTGGGCCTGCACTCGTGGCATTCGTCGCAAGCGGGTCGTGGCCGGAACCTGATGGGCCGGTATTTTCCGACCATCTTGCGCACTGTGCCGAATGCCGGACGGAAGCCGATCGCGCGCGCGCGAGCTTCCGCCTGCTCGATTCCGAACCAAAACATCCATGGCTCGTGAACTCCCGCTGGCGTTCTCTGGCTCTGGCGGCGAGCATCGCAGGTTTGATCGCTGTGAGTGGATGGTCGTGGACATGGTGGGTGCTCTCAACCGAGCGGAACAGCCTTCGAGCCTCCCTCCGAAACCTTGAACAAC
Source organism: Acidobacteriota bacterium (assembly GCA_024641545.1). GTDB lineage: Bacteria > Acidobacteriota > Thermoanaerobaculia > Thermoanaerobaculales > Sulfomarinibacteraceae > JAHECW01. The sequence continues at coordinate 6,209 of JAHECW010000146.1, read as the reverse complement.
GGCCCGAAAGCCATCCGGTGGCGCAGGACAAAGACCTACCCGCGGGTGTTCCCGGAGGACCCGGCTTTCCTCGGATCGATCTCCAAGTCGTCGAGCTCCTCCCCGACGATCTCGTACTCCGGGGTTCGTCGATCGAAGCGATCACCGCCGTGGATGATGCGAGCACGCGCGCCACGGTCCTGCTCCTGCTCACCAACGACGTCACAGACTACGAGGACCACCGGGTCGAGCTTCGCGATTCCCAGGACCGGGTTTACTGGCAGGTGGAAGGCGTGCATCGACAGGCTGGTGGTGGTTTCAGTCTGCTGCTCCCTCCCGGGTCGCTGCCAGCGGATCCGGTGACCATCCTCCTGTCGGGCAAGAGACAAGGGCGGTGGACGGTGATGGGAACATACAGGGTCAGAGCTCGGAGTTCCCTCGACTGATGGATGGATGGGTGCCAATGGGAGCCAGATGGGTGCCTCGATAAAGAAGTCAAGCCCAGATAGCTCGTCCTCATGGCTGTAAGCCCGTGGAAAACGCTCCGGGTTTCCCACAGATTCACAGCCGCGACGACGACGGCTACGAGCTTGACCTCTTATAGAGGCACCCTGGGGTCTCCCTCAATCCCAGGCGCTGGTGTCACCGCTCTCGAAGTCATCGAGGAACAGACCGATGGTCGTGTTGACAGTGGCCGAGTTGTTGGCCGGGATGGGGTCGTTCTCGGCGGCGGAGACGGTGGCGGTGTTGCTGAAGCCACCCCAGACCGGGTGGTCGAGGGTGACGTCGATGGTGACCTGGGTGTTGGCGTGAGGCGCCAGGGCGCCGAGGTCGCAGGTGAGCGTGTCGGTTGCGAAGGTGCAGTCGGGAGATCCCGGTGTGGAGGAGATGAAGATCACCTCGGCCGGCAGGGTGTCGGCGAGGGTGACCGATGTGGCGGTGAGTGGGCCGTTGTTCGTGACGGTGGCGGTCCAGGTCAGCGCGCGGCCGGAGGGCGCCGGGTTGATGGAGGCGCTCATCTCCACCGCGACGTCGGCGCCGTTCACGATCTCGACGAGCTCGTCTTCGACCTCGCCGTCGAGGGCGATGCCGTCCGGGGAGAGACCGCCCGTGGAGTCGATGCGGAAGCGGGCGAAGGTGGCGCCCAGGGTCGCATCGGCGGGGACGGGGAAGCTCAGCGGGTTCACGCCGGCGGCGAGAGCCTGATCAGTGAAGATCTGCTCGCCGGCGTCGAGCCAGTCGCCGTCGGCGTTGAAATCCACCCAGGCGTTGAGCAGGCCGGCGGCCGAGGCAGCAAGGTTGAGATAGGCGTTCAGGCCGCGGCCGAGACCGGAGGTGAAGACCACCCCATCCTCGTCGTCCGAGCCGTCGACGTCGTCGCCGTCCGCCAGGGCCGAAGGCTGGCCGTCGGCGTCGGCGTCCACCGAGGCGCCGAGGTAGAGCCCGCCCGAGATCCCGTGTCGGGCGCCGTTGGAGGCCACCAGGGTGGGATAGCTCGGGTCGGGCGCGTCGCCGGCGTCGAAGTCGAGGACCTGGTCGGTGTCCGTAGCCCCGTCGTTGGCCGGGTTGGGGTCGATGGCGCCATCAGGCACGGCCACCGAGGCGGTGTTCTCCAGGGTTCCCGCCGCCGAGGTGGAGAGGGTGCACTCGAGGGTGTAGGTGAGAGTCTCGCCGACGGGCAGGTCGACGGTGTCGTCGATGTTCCCGGCCACCGGTCCGGCGGTACACGAGGCCGAACCAGTGGCGTCACACGTCCAGCTGCAACTGAGCTCTGCGGGCAGGGTGTCGGTGACGACCGCGCCGACGATGTCGCTCGGGCCGGTCGGGCTCGACACTACGATGGCGTAGGTCAGCTCCTGACCGGGCACGACGCCGGTGAGGCCGTCGCTCTTGGTGATCTGCAGGTCGGCCGTGGGTATCTGCAGCCGCCAGGGTTCATAACCGGTGGTTCCATTGTCGGCCACGAAGTACAGCACGCCGTCGGCGTACAACACGGGAGACGCGTACGAGCCGAGAGGGCCGGGCCGCACGTCCACCACCAACTCGGTGCCGGCCGGTGTGAGGTCGGTTCGCCACAGCTCGCGGCCGTTCACGCCGTCGTCGGCCGAGAAGTAGACGTGCTCGCCCACGATGACGCCCGGGCCGGTGCCGCTCGAGCCAGAGCCGGGGCTGATGTCGAGGAGACGCTGGGTGCCGGTCTCGGTGCCGTCGCTGATCCAGGGCTCGTACCCGCTGGAGCCGTCGTTGGCCCAGAAGAACAACACGTCGCCGACCGCCATCAGCTGCGTCATCTGGGTGTAGCCCGAGGGATTGATCTCCTTGACCATGACCGTGCCGGCCTCGGTCCCGTCGCTCTTCCAGAGTTGGTTGTCGTTCACGCCGTCGTCTGCGCCGAAGAAGACGACGTCGCCCACGGTCGTCAGCTGACTCGGGCTCGAGTTGCCGGTGCCGGGGCGGATGTCCTTGACCCGCACGGTGCCGGCTTCGGTGCCGTCGCTCTTCCACAGCTCGGTCCCGCCCGAGCCGGTGGCGCTGAACAGGACGATGTCGTTCAGTGCCGTCAGGTATGACGGATACGAGCTCCCGGTGCCCCCCCAGATCTCCTTGACCATGACCGTGCCGGCCTCGGTCCCGTCACTCTTCCACAGCTCCCGTCCGTAGTTCCAGTCGATGCCGGAGAAGAAGAGGGTGTCGCCGACCACCTCGGGGTACTGCATGCCGCAGCCGAGCGGCTGGCCGCCGGAGACGCCGGGGTTGACGTTCTTCACCAGGTAGGTGCCGGCCGGGGTGCCGTCGCTCCGCCACAGCTCGCTGCCGACGAGGCCGTCGTCGGCCTCGAAGTGCACCACGCCGTTGAGGTCGGCCCAGGTCTTGGGATCGGAGTCGTTCGGTCCCGTGTTGATGTCTCGGAGCTGGACGGTGCCGCCCGCCGTACCGTCGCTGGTCCACAGCTCGGTGCCGGTGACGCCGTCGGTGCCGCCGAAGAAGAACACCCCGCCGGCCGTGGTTGCATACTGCGCCTGGTCGAAGGTCCCTGCCGAGCCCGGGTTGAGGTCGATCACCCTCGATGTGCCGGCCTCGGTGCCGTCGGTCGTCCACAGCTCGCGGCCGCTGACGCCGTCGTCGGCCATGAAGATCACGGTTCCCGAGGTTTCGGCGAAGAGACCGGACCCGGACGTGGCCGTGTTGGTGTTGATGTCATGGACCAGCGTCGTGCCGGCGCCGGTGCCGTCGGTCGTCCACAGCTCGCGGCCGTATTCCCAGCTGTCAGCGGCGACAATGAGCTCGCTGCCGAACACGAGAAACGAGGCGTCGCTGTAGAGCCCGTCTTCCGGGCCGGCCAGGATGTCCACGACCCGGGTCGTGCCGGCGCCGGTGCCGTCCGTCGTCCACAACTCGCGCCCGCCGGCCTCGTCTGTCGCGCTGAAGAACAGTGCGCCGCCGAAGTCGGTGAACTGGAGGGGATAGGAACCCGCGGTGCCCGAGTAGATGTCGGCGACCCGGGTGGTGCCGGCATCGGTGCCGTCGCTGGTCCACAGCTCCGAGCCGGTGGCGCCGTCGTTGGCGCGGAAGAAGAGCGCCCCGCCGAACTCGAAGAGGGCCGTCGGGTCCGACCAGCCGGAGCCGGCCTGGATGTCTTTGACCCGGACGGTGCCGGCGCCGGTGCCGTCGGTCTTCCACAGCTCGGCGCCGCTGGCGCCGTCGTTGGCGCTGAAGAAGACCGTGCCGCCCACGCCGGTGAAACGCATGGGATCCGAGTTGCCGGAGCCCGGGTTGATGTCGGCAACCTCGTAGGTGCCGGCCACGGTGCCGTCGCTGCGCCAGAGCTCGTCGCCCGAGCCCGTGCCGTCGTCGCCCTCGAACCACACCAGCCCGGCGGCAGCCGTGATCTCGTTGCCGATACTCACGGTCATCAGCTTGACGGTATTGGCGGCAGTGCCGTCGCTGACGAACAGGCCGTCGCCGACGCCGTCGTTGGCCCTGAAGAAGAGTGTGCCGCCCACCAGGGTCAGGAGATAAGGGCTGGAGCCGAACGCCCCGATGCGGATGTCCTTGAGCATCGAGGTGCCGCCCGGCGTACCGTCGCTCGTCCACAGCTCCTGTCCGTTGATCCCGTCGTCAGCGTTCAAAAAGAGCGTTCCGCCGAAGTCGACGAGAGCCTGGGGAGTGGCCCCAGCCGTGCCGGCCCGGATCTCCAGCACCGTCGTCCCGACCTCGGTGCCGTCGCTCACCCACAGCTCGCGGCCCGTCGCCTGGGTATAGGCCGTGAAGAAGAGCTTGCCGCCCGACACCACGAGCTCCTCGACCTGTGAGGCCTGTGTCCCGGGGTAGATGTCCTTCACGAGGGAGGTGCCGCCCGGGGTGCCGTCGCTGCGCCACAGCTCCTGCCCGGTCGAGCCGGCGTCTGCAACGAAGTAGAACACCCCGTTGAGCTCTGCGAAGCCAGCCTGGTAGGGGTTGTTCGTCAACGCGTCCGCGGTGGTGAGGTTGATGTCCTTGATAAGGGCAATGTCGACGGCCTGGGCCTCCGCGTCGCCGGCGACGAGCAGGCCGGCTACGAGGGCCGCGGCCGCGAAGAGGGCGATCATCGGGTCGACGGTTTGACGAGAGGTGTTTCGAAACATGGCAGCGCTCCCTTCAGGGTGCTATCAGACCGGTCGCTGGGGTATTCGGTGCTCGGAGTACGGTTCACCATCACCCACCCAGACGACATCCTGCGGAGAAAGGGATCAAATTCGCTGGGATGATCACCGGATAGGTGCCTCAACAGGTACCAGGTCCGCAGTTGTGGTCTCGTAACTACAGATCTGCGGACCGGGCACCGATGTTTTAGATGGGAGAGGTGGACCCCGATCTTTGGACAGGTTCGCGGCGTTTCTGAGGTGGAATTCAGTGGTTGTTTCATGCCGCGCGGTCCTGGCGGGTCAGCCCTGGGCAGCTGCCCAGGGGTGACCCGAGCTCGAGGTTGAAGTGTGCCTCGGTCGGCGTCTTGTCGTCGAGCGGGGAGTGCGGTCGTTCGTCGTTGTAGCGGCTGACCCAGCGACCGATCACGTCGCGGGCTTGGGAGCCGGTTTCCAGTTCGTGCAGATAGACGCTCTCGTACTTCAGCGTCCGCCAGAGCCTCTCGATGAAGATGTTGTCCATCCACCGGCCCCGGCCGTCCATCGAGATCCCGACCCCCGCCGCCTCGAGCGTCTCGGTAAATTCAAGGCTCGTGAATCGGCAGCCCTGATCGGTGTTCATGATTTCCGGCGGTCCAAAGAGCGCGGGCGCCTCGTCCAGCACCTCGGTGCAGAATGAGGCGTCGAGGGTGTTCGACAGCCGCCAGGCGAGCACCCGCCGGCTGTACCAGTCCATGATGGCGACCAGATAGAGGTAGCCCGTTCTCAGCGGGATGTGCGTGATGTCGGCGCACCACACCTGGTTGGGCCGGTCGATGGTCAGGTTGCGGAGCAGATGAGGATAAACACGATGCCCTGGATGCGGCTGTAAGGTCTTCGGCCGTTGGCAGGTGGCCTGCAGCCCCATCTTTCTCATCAGGCGCCGTACCCGTTTGCGGCCGGCGCAGCAGCCCAAGCGCCGGAGAATCTTGGCGTCCTGCCGAGATCCGCAGTACGGCGCCTCTAAAAAATCTCGTCGATGAACCGCATCAGCTCGAGATTGAATCCGCTCTCCCCCTGGCCTTCGTAGTAGTACGACGACCGGCTGATGCTCATCAGCTCACACTGTTTTACGATACTCATTCTTGAGTGCTCGGGTTCGATCATCGAGGCCCTGCGATGGTGGCTCAACGACCGAACACTTTGGCTAAAAAATCCTTCTCCACCGTCAGCTGGCCGATCTTCGCGTGCAGCTCCTTGATCTCCGCCTCATGTTGGGCGTCACGTCTTTCCGCGCCTCCGGCGAAGATATCCACCAGGCTCTCATTCGCCTGCCTCTTCCATGTCGCGATCAGGTTCGAATGCACGTTGTACTTCGCTGAAAGCTCGGCGAGCGTCTGCTCTCCGCGAAGCGCCTCGAGCGCCACCTTTGCCTTCAGCTCGGCCGGGTACTTTCGTCGCTGTGCCATCTCTTCGGGGCTCCCTTCGGGCCTGGGGAGTCCACCTTTGCAAGCTGTCCGAATTCCGGGGTCCACCTCTCAACATCGTCTCGCTCTGACCCGATGGGTGCCGAAGTTCGAAATCCCAACCTCACACACCTCGGCGCCATCTCATCGGGTGGCAATGGGA
>JAHECW010000287.1 GCA_024641545.1 Acidobacteriota bacterium | reverse complement strand
TTGCTCAGGGCGGTGGGACTCGACCGGTCGCTCGTCTCGGGGCGAATCGGAAGCCCTGGATCCACTCCACCGCCGCGTCGACCACGGTATCGATTCCCGCGGCGACATCGTCGGGCTCGAACCACACCGCCCGGTCGACCGGCAACGGATCGTGGGTGAGGTACTCACTCGGATCGGACAGCAGAAAGGCGTCGGCGACGGCGAAGGTCGCCTGGAACTCGTCATCCGAGAACAGCACCGCCGCCGCGTTGAAGGCGGTGTTGGTCGACGCGCCGAAGAACCGCGCCTTCGGGTGGAACTTCATCCGCAGGGCGACCTGATCGCCGGCACTCACCGCGCCCGGTCCGACGAGGACCGCGATGGGTTCACCGTATGACGTCGCCGGATCCCCCGGGATGACGTACGACGGCCAGATCCCCTCGTCGCACAGGGCCAGGTGGAGATCGGGGTGACAGCGCGTCACCCAGTCGATGGTGGGCACCGGGCGGTCGAAGAGCAGCGCGAGCCCGGCGTCGCTGAGGTGCATGTTCCCGCCCATGTTGAATCGAAAGTCGATGATCAGACCATCGGTCTCGTGCTCCGTCATCAGGGCGAAAACCGCGTCGTGGAACTCCCGTTCGGCATCCCACGCCCAACCCCAGACATAGATGTAGCCGATCTTCGTGCCCTCGATGATCCCCCAGGAAACCAGCTGCTCATGGGCAAAATCAGGCATCGGCACCGCGGCCACCGGGAGCTGTTCGGTGCACCACGTCTGGTTCCACCAGTCGATCAACGACGAAGTGGGGAGGTGCTCGACCTCAGCCGAGCCGTGGCGCCTGATGTCGATGGTGTCGAAGAGGTGCCAGTTGGCGCCGGCGGCCATGAGCCACGCGTGCTCGTAGGTCGCCTCGCTGCTGCCCCAGAACCCGGTAACGGGGAGTCCGTTCGCCAGCATCTCGGGATAGAGCTCGGCCCAGGGCCGACCGTCGTACCCGAGCACGATGTCGCCCGGCGCCAGCCCCATCGGGTGATTCGGCAGAGCCTGGTACACCAACAACGAACGATCGGGGAGCGGCGTCAGACACGCGCCGAAGTCGTTGGTCCGACCCCAACCTCCGACCACCAGCAGCGGCACCCCGGGGACCGTTGCGGTGCGCCAGAACACGACCCTGTCGAGGGCGACGGTGTGGGCCTCCATGAGCGCCAGCGAGAGCCGGCTCATGATGGCGGCGAAGCGACCCTTGCTGACCCCGGATGCGACCTCGGGCCGGTAGAGGTCCCTGAGCCCGACCCAATCCACGTCGAGATCCTGAAAGCAGGCGAACTCGTCATCGACGGCGTGCCAGAAGGTGTCGAAGAAGAACAGCTTCTCGCCCGTGCTGAGCCCCGCACCCCAGGTTTCGTCGATGAGTTCCGCCCAGGACTCGGCGTTTCTCTTGATCGGAACGCGCGGGGCGGAGGACGGCGGAACCGTCATCGGAGCCAGCTGCGCCTGAATCCAATACGGGAATTCGGAGAGATCAGGCTCCTGCCCCGCGACCGACACCGCAGACAGCACGACCAGCGTCAGAAACATGAGGCATCTCGGCATGACTCAACCATGGTATCTCGTGCAGACAATGGAACCGCAAGGGCGCAAGGGACGCAAGGCCATCGCAACGTCGCACCATCGCAAGGTTCAAACGCAAAGACGCAACGACGCAAAGGCGCAAAAACATCGCAAAGCATCCCCTTGAGATGACTTCGTGACCCCTTCGCGTCTTCGAGTCTTCGCGCTTGCGACGGTGCGATGTCGACTCCGATTCGGGAATCACATCCGCTCGGAGAACGAAAAAGCCCCCCGCGAACGGGGGGCCTGATTCGATCCGGTTTCTGAACTAGAGCTTGGCGAGCATGCCGTCGACCTCGTCGCAGGTCTTGCGGACGGCGCCGACGGAGTGATCGAACGCGGCCTTCTCGGCCGCGGTGAGATCCATCTCGATGACCTCTTCGACGCCGTTCTTTCCGACGATGGCGGGAACGCCGACATAGAGACCGTTGACACCGTACTCACCCTCGAGCAGGGCGCAGACCGGGATGATCTTGCGTTTGTCGAAGATCACCGCCTCGGCCATCTCGAGCGCGGCCCAGGCCGGCGATGCAAACGCCGAACCGAAGCCGAGCAGACCGACGACTTCGCCGCCGGCTTTGCGGGTGCGGCTTTCGATGGCGGCGAGGGTCGCCTCGTCGAGGAACTTCTCGACCGGGATCCCGCCGACCTGACACGACGAGCGGACCGGGACCATGTCGTCACCGTGGCCGCCGAGGACCATGGCGCTGACGTTTTCCACCGAGACCTTGGCCGCTTCGGCGACGAAGTAGCAATAGCGGCCCGAATCGAGCTGGCCGGCCATGCCGAAGAGCCTGCTCTTGGCCGGATTCAGGCGCTTGTTCAGGGTGTAGACGATGGCGTCGAGGGGATTGGCGATGGAAAGGATGATGGCGTCCGGACAGTACTTCTGGATCCCCTTGGCGACATCGTTGGTGACCTTGAGGTTGATGGTCAGCAGCTCTTCGCGAGTCGGGAAGGTGCCGTCGGGACGGGCCTTGCGGGGCACGCCCGCGGTGTTGATGATGAGCTCCGCTCCCTCGATGGCCGAGTAGTCCTTGGAGCCGTAGCAGCGGACGTCGGAACGGATGGTCGGGGTGCCCTCGGCAATGTCAAGGGCCTTGCCCTTGGCCACCGACTGCTTGGCCTGGGTCGCCTGCTGCTCCGGCGGGTCGTTGGGGTTGACGAAGGGGGCCGGATCGGACATCCCGACCTCGCGAGCGAGGCGCCGCTTGACGATTTCCTGAAGCAGGACTCCGCCGATGTACCCGCCGCCGATAAGACCGATTTTGTTGAGCATTCCTGACTCCTTTTTCCGAACGAGCTCTCAGCGCCCCGGTGAGGTTTCGAGGCGCCGTGTGAAAAAATGCACGAGTTCGATCACGGGCAAAAGAATAGCATTAAAAATTCCGCCTGGGGCGGAATTTTGCGGGAACGACGATATTGCGGGTTTCACCACCCGTATCCGATTCAGCCGTCGTCCGTCCCGCGGAGAATCCGCTGAAGAACCGAGGAACCCCTCCGCACGAGTTCTTCCCCCGCTTTGCCCACAGCGCCGCCGGTGACCGCCGAGGCGATCGCCTCTTCGACTCCGCTCCGAACCTCCTCGCGCACCTTCGGCACGACCATCCCGGCACCGTCGCGGACACCCGCGGCAACCTCGTTTCGGACCGTGGGCAGCACCGACCGGACCGAGTCGTCCAAGCCCTCGCGGACCGCATTCCGGAGCTTCGGGACCACCGCCTCGGCGCCCTCCTCGACCGCCGTTCGCACGCGACCCGCGATCTCCTCCCCGGCGCGAGCGAGCCTCCGGTCGACGACCTTCCTGGCAACCAACCACAGCAACAGAACCGTGGCCAGGCTCGAGAGGATCGATGCCGCTGCGACGGCGATGATCGTTGAGGTCACGGCGCACCTCCCGGGCACGACCGGAACCACTCCCGCAACCGCGCCATTCCCTCGTCGACCCCCACA
>JAHECW010000286.1 GCA_024641545.1 Acidobacteriota bacterium | reverse complement strand
CGGGACGATTTTCGGGGGAGTGATCCTGTCCTACATCGACCAGGCCGGTGCCGAAGAAGCGATCTGCCAGGGCGCTCGCCGGGTGGTCACAGTGGCCATGAACCAGGTCGTTTTCCACGCCCCCGTTTATGTCGGCGACCTGGTTTCGTTCTACACCGAGCTCGTCGCAGTCGGTCGAACATCGGTCACCGTCAAGGTGCTGGTCAAATCGGCGCGACGGTTCGACCGCGACGAATTGGTGGACGTCACCAAAGCCGAGATCACCTATGTCAACGTCGATGAGGGCGGCCGCCCCACAGCCATCGCCCGGCCTCGCGGAATCGAAGTGTGACCGGCCGTCGAGACGAGACCGTTCGGCTGCTCCTGGAGAGGGGCGTCCGGGCCGGATCGGCGCCGGGTATGGTCGCTGCATGGCGGTCGACCGCCGACTCGGCGCCTGAAACCGTGGTTGTCGGTCGAGCGGTCGTGACCCCAACGTCGATTCCGGCCACCGCGAAGACCTGGTTTGATCTCGCTTCGCTGACCAAACCGTTGGTGGTCGGCACCCTGGCCCTCCTGGCTATGCGGGATGGCGCGCTTGCCCTGGAAACCCCGGTCGCGGAGGTGTTGCCCGAGACATCGTCGTCCCCGCTCAGGACGCGATCGGTTCGCCAGCTCCTGACCCATGTTTCCGGGCTGCCCGCGTGGGAGCCCTTGTACGCCCTTGCCGGCGGCGACCGCGAAAACACCCTCGACGCACTCATCGGGTTGCCGTTGGCGGAGCCCGATCGCCATGTGATCTATTCGTGCCCTGGGTTCATTCTCCTCGGGATGATGATCGAACGACTCGCCGGCGCGAGCCTCGCTGAACTTTTCGCCCGGCGGGTGGTTGGACCTCTCGGGCTTGCCGGTCAAGTCGGCTATCGCCCCGGGTTGGATCTGCCCTTGGCGGGCGGGGCGGCGGCGCCCGCCGCTGAGCAACGCCTCCTCGCCGAGCGGGGCCTCGATCAGGAACACCCCCCGGCCGTGCTCAAGGGCCGACCGGACGATGGAAATTCGAGGTTTCTCGGCGGCGTCGCCGGCAACGCCGGTCTCTTCGGCTCCGCGGCGGGCGTCCTCGCTCTGGCGATGGCCTACCTCGGAGTGGGGGGGCTTCTGACCCCGGAGGAGATCTCCCTTGCAACCGCCGATCACACGCCGGGCCTCGAGCAGGGGCGCGGCTTCGGCTGGCAGCTGGCCGGGTCGAAGGGATGCTCCGCCGGGCCGTCGCTCGCCCCATCCTCGTTCGGCCACACCGGTTTCACCGGCACCTCTCTGTGGGTGGATCCGACCAGAGGCATCGCCATGACCCTGCTGGCCAACCGGGTCCACCCCGGACACCGTGCAATCGATCTCCACCCCCTCCGGCGCCGCTTTCACCAGCTCGTCATCGGCTGAACTCAATCAAATCATGTCGGCATGCCGACATGGCGCTCTTGGCGGTTCACTCTCCCTACCGGAACCCACACCCGACACCTGGAGACACGGATCGTCCCGTCGGCATCGGTCCTCTATCCCCGGTACCGATCAGGTTCGCAGTGTGGTGAGGCGATTGATGGCGAAGAGCGAAGCGAGAACCGCGGGCGCCCAGGCGCCGAAGACCGCGGGGAGGACCTCAGCCTCGGCGAGCTTGCCGAAAAACGCCACCGAGACGTAGTAGATGATCCCGAGCACCAACGCCAGCGCGATCCCCTGCATGGTCGTCACCCGTCGACCGCCGCGGTTGAGCCCGAAGGGCAACGCGAGAAAGACCATCAGAAACGCCGAGAGGGGATAGGAGAGCTTCTGGTGCCATCTGACGATCAACCGAGCCGGATAATGCCCCGAATCGACGAGCTCGTCGATGTAGGATCGAAGCTCCTTGACCGACATCTCGGCGGGGATCCGTCGCTCATGAGCGAAGTAATCCGGTGTTTCAGGGATCCCGACCTCGGTGGGTCCGGTGATCATCTCGAAGGTCTCGGTGCCGTCGGGCTCGACCTGTCGGTACCAGCCGGACTGTGCCATCCACGCGCCGTTGGAATAGGTCACCCTTTGCGCGAAGAAGTGAAATCGAAGATTCATCGCCTCGTCAACGGTGAGTTTCGTGAACCGGACCATGGATTGATCCGACTCGTCGAACTGGAGGAAATTGTAGAAACTGAGGTCATCGCGCGACAAGAGCCACTGACGACCACCCGCCGAGTATGATCGCGGCGCATCGCGCCCCTTGATCCGGTCCAGGAGCTTCTTTGCCTTGCGGTTGGAGTTCGGCACCACCGACTCACTCAGAACCCACATGGCGCCGGCGACCACCGAGGCGATGAGGAGAATCGGGACGACGACCCGATAGAGGGAAATGCCGCCGGCCTTGAACGCGGTCAACTCTTGTTGGCGTTCGAGCATGGTCAACAGAATCAGGACCGAAATCATCAACGCCAGGGGCATGATGTCCATGATGAGCTGGGGAACCAGGTTGAAGTAGTAACCGACAATCACGTCCAAAGGCGCGCTGTTTTTCGCCATGTCGTCGACGTTGTCGGTGAGATCGATGACCACGTAGAGCAGGGATGTGCTCACCAGGACCAGGGCCAACGGCCCCAGGAGTCGGCGGATCACGTAGATGTCGAGGATCGTCGGAAAACCCGAAGACACTCTTCGGCGCTGGAGACCGACCGGATATCCCCTCGACAGAGGCTCATCGTCGGCGACCGCTCTCCCGGGGAGGGCTCGGGCCCGGCGCCGCACTCTCCGCTGCCGCACCCAGCGCGCGATGAATCCCTCGGGTCGTTGGCGTTCGCCCATCCATCGGCCCATGCGGGTGATCAGAACGAACGCAAAACACGACAACACGAGGTTGGCGATCCAGACCCCGGTCCAGGCCGGTATCCGACCCTCGACGGCGAGGAGCTCACCATTGTTGTTCATGACGTAGTAGGCGAGGATGACCCCGATCGAAACGATGAATCCGCGACCCCTCCCGCCGGACCTCGCGCCAACGCCGAGGGGCACCGCGAGCAGCGCAAAGACCACGCAGGCAAAGGGAATCGCCACCCGACGGTTGAGCTCGATCACCGCCAGTCGTCGCTGCAGGGCCGCTGCCTCCGGGTCGGTTTCGTCGGCCGTGTCGTCATCGTTGAGGTCGACGAACGAGCCGTCGCGGAGATAGCTCACGATGGAGGCGGTTTGCCGTTCCCGCATGTTGAGCTGATAACGGGAGACGCCCTTGTTCCTCCCGGTGGCGCCGCCCGGACGAACGATCTGTTGATCGCTGCGGCTGAAACGATAGGATTCGGGCTTGCTCCGGCTGAATTGGTGGTTGACGACATCCTCGAGGAGAATCCACCTTTCGGGCGCGACGTTCTCACCGGTCACATTGCCGGGGAAGGCGCCGCTGTCGGTGGTGACGATGCGGCCGAAACGAGCCAGGGTCAGGCGTTGTTCGACCGGATCCGAGGAATCGAAGATCATGACGCCCCGCCAGCGCTCACCGCGGTCCGCCACCTCCCGGACATAGAGCAGCAGGTTGGGGAGCTCCTCATAGAAGACCCCGGCCTCG
>JAHECW010000145.1 GCA_024641545.1 Acidobacteriota bacterium | reverse complement strand
ATCGGCTTCGCCTCCTACCCCCTCGGCCGAATTCTGTTTTCGGTCGGCGCGTACGGACCGGGCCGCCTCCTCGAGTACTGCGGTGCGGTGTGGATGGGCGCGCTGTTCCTGATCTTCTTCGCCCTTCTCGCCGTCGATCTCGTCACCCTGGGCGGGCTGGTGTTCGAGCCGGTCGTGGTGCCGCTTCGCGCCGCCGCGGCGGTTGTCGCGTTGGCGGCTGCTGCGGCCGCGTGGTGGGGCGGACTGCAGGCGCCGCGGATCGTGCATCACGAGGTGGCGGTCCGCGGGCTTTCGGCAGCGGCCGAAGGGCTCACGATCGCGCACCTTACCGACCTCCACCTCGGCACCATTCTCGGCGACGATCAACTGCGGAGAGTCATCGAACTCGTCGACAGCCTCGACCCTGACGTCGTGGTCATCACCGGCGACCTGGTGGACGGCGACGCCGGCGTGGTTGAAAGGCTCCTGCCCCGCCTGCGGACCCTGCGCGCGCCCGACGGCGTGTTCGCAGTGCTCGGCAACCACGAGTACTATGCCGGCCGCGAACGCGCCCGGAGGCTGCTTCGCGATGCCGGCTACACCGTGCTCGACAATGCCGCGGTCGAGGTCCGTCCCGGCGTCTGGATCGCCGGCGTCCCCGATGCCGGCGGCAGCGCCCAAACCGGCGCACCCGAAGCCGACCTTGGCGCCGCGCTGCGAGGCGTGCCGTCGGAGCAGGCGATCGTGCTGCTGCAGCACTCGCCCGAGGGCGAGCCCGAAGCGGCTTCGTCCGGCGTCGATCTGATGCTCAACGGCCACACCCACGGCGGCCAGATCTGGCCCTTCCATCTGCTGGTCAAGACCCGGTACCCCAGCCTCTGCGGGCGCTATCGTCACGGCTCGATGACCCAGCTGGTCTCGCGCGGGGCCGGAACATGGGGCCCCCCGATGAGACTGTTCGCCGGCCAGGAGATTCTGTTCATCACCCTGCGTTCACCCGTCGGCTGATAGGCCCCGATTCGTTTTCCGGGGGCTGGCGCCCACCAGCGCCTCCGCCCGGAAAACGATCCCGCACGGGCCAGTACGCCGCCATCGAGCGCCAGGGTCTGGCCCGTGACCCAGCCCGCCTCGGGAAAGGCGTCGAGTGACTCGCCCCACGCGGCGCCTGCATTGTTCACCAGGATATCGAGTTTCCGCTCTCTTGCCCGGCACGCGGTGTCCGTGTCGCTCAGCGGCCCCTGCCCGACCGTGGCCGGCATCGGTTCACTACGGCGTGGTTTGCGACCAGCCTGTGGTGTCGGCGCTCTCGAAGCCGTCGGTGAAGATCTCGTCGATCGTGCACGATGCGAACCGATAGGCCGCAACGCGCGTCTGCCAGACGTTCATCCCGACCGAGTCCGTGTACTCCTGGGTGTACCACAGGGTACAGTCGTCGTCGGGGTCGACCGCCATGGTGCTGTAGTCGCCCCAGCGTTGGCTCGCCACCTGACTCCCGCTCCCGTCACGAAGGTGGTGTTCGTCGAGCGTCATCTCGCCGAGAGGGTCGGTCGCGCTTCGGCCGGCGACCCGGATCGACGGTGCGGTCGTCGGTCCGGCGAGGTTGTATCCGAGTGCGATATTGCCGACCTTGTCCATGGCCAGGGAGCCCATCCACCGGTGCTCGGCGTCCGGGCTGAAGGTGCCCTCCTGGTGGAGCACCGGCGTGCCGTTCGGATCGCGAAGCTCGTACCAGCGGATGCCCGCCGGCACGCCGACCGTGTGGTTGAGAACCACGGACTCGTGGCTGTCGAAATTGCGGTACGGCGCTCGATACATCAATCGGTCGCCGATGACGTCGAGATCGGTCGCCCCGGGCTGATCGATCTGGGCCGACGGAGCGATGGGGCTGACCGGAATGGTCGCGTCGGGAGCGTTCCCCGCTCCTCCGAGCGTCGAGGCGCCGGGGTCGGTCCAATCGACGCGGGCATGCCACAGATTGAGGGAGTCGTCGCCGTTCAGGTCGATGTGAAGTCCTATCAGGCAGGCGGCGGACCCTGGAGGGGGTCCGGTCGTTCCGTCGAGATCGCATGGAAGCAGGACGCCGTAGGCCGTGCTCAGATCCCAGTAGATCACCGCCGCTGCCTGACCTTGGAGCATCTTGTCACGTTCGAAGACGGCGACGCCGGCGCCCCGCCAGAGCCAGTTCCCGGCGCTGTTCAGAAACTCGTTGACCGTCAAATAGTAGCCGTCGGGCCAGAGGCCGAACTTGGGGTAGTCATTGAGCTTGTTACCCGGCCACTCGTAGGCGTAGCGGTGCCAGGACCCGAGCGGGTCGGCGGTGGTGGAAACCGCAATGCACTGGTAGAAGGGGCCCGTGGGGTAGGCGTGAAAGACCGCGAGTTGGCTCATGAACCAGCGCCCGGCGAGCTGGTCCCAGATCACGATCGGATCGCCGTCGTTGGTGGTCTCGCACGGTCCGCCGAACCCGGCCCACAGCGTGTTTCCCGAGCGCCAGTCTTCGCCGGGGAGATCGACGACGCTGCCGTCGGTCAGGTTGAAAAGCATGAAGTGGGTGTTGACCCACTGGAGGAAGTGATCGGGACCAACGGCGCCGGTCGTGTCCGGTGGCGGCGTCAGCCAGGCGTAGCCGGGCATTCCCTTGCCGAGGCCCTCGACGTCGATCACGGGCGCCGGCATGGCGCCGCGGTCGCCCCGGTCATGTTGCGCCACGTGCGCCGAGTGACGTGTGCCGATGACGCCCCGCCAACCCTCGGGAAGTGCGTTGAGACCGCTCGGAACTTCGAGCTCCGGCATGATCGACCGTGCGTCGGCGGCGACCGACGCGGTCATCTCGATGAGCGGCGGCGAGGTGTCGTGTCGGGTCGGGTTGATCACGGCGGTCGGGCCGTTTGCCGCACCGGTCGGGCGGTTCGAATTCGTCCCCGAGGCCGAGGAAACAACGCCGCAAACCAGCATCAGCCATGCCGCCAGCGCGGTGCGCACCGTCCGAGACCGCGGGGGTGAATCTGCCTGCACCGATCGGGTCCTCCTTCGAATCAACTCGAAGGTACCACGACCCCCGAGACGCCGATGGGAGTTTCGGCGCCGATGGGAAGACGGTGCCGGGTTCGCTCATGCGGTCGTTTTTTGTCGGCGGCCATCGAGCAGCGCCGAAGCAATGAACCCGCCATGAATTTCAGGCTGGGAAAGGGCAAGTTGACGGACCGAGTTGCGAACTCACCGCCTCGGAGGCAGGAACTCCCGTTTGAGCTCCTCGTCGGCGTCCGCCACGATGTCGCCGTAGACCTCCTCCATGAAGCGCCAGTAGGTCCCGTCGCCGATGAGTTGGTCGATGTGGGCGTCGAGCCGTTGGACGAGCGGATCCCCCAGACGCATCGCGAATCCGTAAAACTCACGGTCGGACAGCGCTTGGACGATTTCGAGCTGCGGGTACTCGGCGTTCGCCCAGAGAAAGTTGGCGGAGTCGGTCGCGAGGACATCCGCCTGACCGCCGACGACGGCGGCGTACATCTCCTGCTCGGCCTCGACATACGACAACTCGAGCCCCGAAATCCGGCTGAGATGTTCCTCGTAGGTCGTCCCCTTGATGGTGACGGCTCGCTTGCCGACGAGCGATGGGAGGTCGACCAGGGTCGATCCCCTTCGCTGCACCAGCACCGCCCTCACCGAGAAGTAGGGCACCGAGAAGGCCACCCGCTTGCCACGCTCGCTGTCGATGGTCAAGGTGCTGGCGATGACATCGCCGTCGCCTCTGATCAGGGCGTCGATGATGTCGCTGAAGTCCCGCACCCACACGATCTCGAGCTCGAGGCCGTCGGTTTGGGCGAACGAGGCGAGGAGCTTGTACTCGAGACCTGCCGGTCGGCCCTGCTCGTCGAGAAAGAAGAAAGGGGGAAAGTCCGAGGTCAGCACGCGCAGAGGACGAGCCTTCTCCGACAACCGGCCGGTCTCGCCGTCGGCCGCTGCGATCGCGCCGGCACAGCCGACGACCAAACAGACGACGAGCACGAACTGTCGCGGTTTCATGATTGCGTCCTTTCATTTCCGGTGATTCAGACAGGTCGCTTCTTCCATCAAGGATACATCGACCTCGAACCCCGCGCTGCGGCGTGCTCGGATCGACGTGGATAATGTCAATCCGGAGTTCCGCTGTTACCGGGAAGCGCCGATACCTGGAATCAGGAGCAGCCTTCGCCGGTTTCGCCAGTTCGAGAGGGGGCGTTGACGATGCGGGATCACCTGGTGCGCGGGCTCGGTCTCGGTGGGCGGGTCCGGGCGGTGGCGGCGGAGACGACGACGGTGGCGCAGGAGCTGCGGCGGATTCATGAGCCGACCCGGACGGTGACCACCGCACTCGCCCGGCTCGCCACCGGCGCCCTTCTGCTCGCCGGCAGCCTCGAGAAGGTCACGGGTCGGGAGCCGATGCTCACCCTCGAGGTGGACGGCGGAGGTCCGGCCGGGAGGATGTTCGCCACTGCGTCGCCGGCGGGGTGGGTGCGGGCGTTCGTCGCCAACCCCGGAGCGACGGCCGCGTCCACCGAGGACGGCCGTCTCGACGTCGGGTCGGTGATCGGCCGCGAGGGTCACCTGTCCGTGACCCGCGATCCCGGCAACGGAAGGCCGTACCGCGGCGTGGTGCCGCTGTTTACCGGGGAGATCGCCAAGGACTTGGCCTGGTACCTCACCGAGTCGGAACAGTCGCCGGCCGCGGTGGTCCTGAGCGTGTCGGTGGAGCACCACGGCGAGGTATCGGCGGCTTCGGGGCTGCTGCTGCAGCTGCTGCCCGGTGTGAGCGAGGAAGAGGCCCGCGAGCTGACCGACCGCGTCCACGAGCTGGGCTCGCTGGCCGACGCCGGCGGGGGACCTGCGGACTGGCTGGAGGCGCTCTTCTCGGACGGGTTCGACGATGTCGAGTCGACCGCGGTGGAGTTTCGCTGCGGGTGCTCGAGGGAGCGGGTCCTGTCCGCCCTCAGGCTGATCGGAGCTCGCGAGGTCGGCGGCGTGCTGCGCGACGCCGAGCGGGGAACTCCCGCGGTGATGACCTGCGAGTTCTGCCGCACGTCCTACGAGGTCTCGATCCCCGAGTTGCAGATGGTGCTCGAGGAGATCGTCGCTGCGCGCCTGCGGTCCTCCGTCAACTGAGACGGGTCTGAGCTTCCCATCCGGCACCCATTCTTCGAGGTTCCGGGTGGAGTCCGGTACGGCGATCACGATTTCGCCGTGAAGTACGCCGGCAGCAACCGGGCAGGCGGTGGCGAGGAAAAAAATCCGTGCTGATCAGGCCGGCTCGTTGCATTGGTATCTCCTGAGTGCAGTACGCAGGTCGCCGACCACTGGTTTCGCGGAAATATTGCGGTACGCGACCGCGGTTCTCGTTCTCGAGGTGGGTCAGTGAACAGGTTTCATTTTATCGTTGCTGTTGTTGCGGCCGTCGTGATCGGCTCGACATCGATCGCGTCCTCCTTCGAGCGGGACACCCATTACTACACGACCTACGCGCTCGCGTTGACCACGTGCTTCGACTGGGAGGAGGCCCACCTCATCGCCAGCGCCGACGTCATGATCGACGGAAGTCGCGGAACGGTGGCCGAGCTCAACCCCACGCATCGCCACAACAAGGCGGCGTGGCACGCCTTCGGGCACACGGTCGAACGTTACTACGAGCTGTGGGAGAGGGTTCTGCTCGAGCAACGGGAAGAGTTGCGGCTGATCGCGTTCGGGCAGTTCCTCCACTTCCTGCAGGACTGGGAAGCCCATGCCGGCTACCCGGTGCATCTCGGGCACGCGAAAGCGACGATTCTCGGCCACGATCCGGATTCAATGGCGAGGAGCGAAGCGAGGACCCGCCACTCCATCCAGGCGACCCTCGACCACATGGCCCTTCTGTGCCGCGAGATGGACAGGCTTCCGGACGGGGTCGAGGGCAGCGACCAGGCTCTGGAGATGTTCCTTGATCAGGTGATGGGGGAGAGGCTGATCCGGGATCTGATCGACGCCAGCGATCCGGGGTGGAGAAACACCCTCAAGGGAAAGCTGACCGACCGGGGGGTGCACGTCATGGCCGAGAACGTGCACCGGATCGAGCGTTACCTCGAGCAGCAGGTCGCGCCATTGCCGGACAAGAACGTCCCCGCCGACTTCGAGCCGGGCTCGGATCCCCGCGGGATACCCGAGCCGATCGAGCTCGACTTCGACTCCGACGGCACCCTGCTTTCCGATCTCGACCTCCACCTCGAGGGGCTCGGCCGCCACCCGGAGGATGACCACCTTGACGCGGCCGACCACTACGTCCGTGTGGTCCGCGCCAAACCAACCAGGAAGGGGTGGAAGGTGCAGGTCGAGGTGACCAACATCGGTGACAAGCCGATGCCGGCCGGCGAACTCGTCGCGATCGCGATCGACGCGGTTCAGGAGGCGCACCTGGGTGAGGCGTCCGTTCAAATCGCGGAGATGCAACCCGACGAGACGCGGTCGTTCAAGCTCATGGTGCCCGCCACCCGTCCCGCAGAGACCGCATTGATCGGGGTCTCGTTCGTATCGCCGCACGACCGTGACCCCTATAACAGCGACGTCTGGCACGTGACGGCGGAAGATCTCGACGAGCTCGAGGCGCACGTGGCGGCGTATGGCCATCTCCATGGCGTGTCCCGGATCCCGGACGACGCGACCCTTGAGATCGTCGCGGCGCCGCGGCTGTGGCTGACCCGGAACGGACGCCTGTGCGCCGCGACCCTGGCTCGAGGGACCAGCGCCGACCCCACGATTCACGTCGAGGAACCCGGCTACACGCTCACCGCGGTCGACGGTGCCGCCATCGGGCTCAACGGTGTGGTTCCCACCGTGTGGACCATCACGCCGTCGAACCCGGGCGAGGTTCCGGCGGTGAAGTCGTACGCCTGCTTCGACCTCGAGGACCAGTTGTGCGGAAACATCGAAAATCAGGGCGGCGGCGCCCGACTCGAGGTTTCCGTCGGCCTCGGCGGGATCAGGCGCAACTCCGGTGTCGAGCTCGGTGCGGACCTCGGCGAAGCGATCTCGCGGACGTGCCGGAGTCGGGCCGGAGAGTGATAGACAACCCGTGCCGGAAACCCGCGAGCCGCCGCTCCTCGCGTGAAAGGGCCTCCCGGCTACGCGGGTTCGGTCCGCCTTGTCGAGGTTGACCGGGAATCACCGGATGAATGGGCCCGGCGCGCGGCACGGTGACTCTTCACCCCAGTGAGAATGTGACGGTGTGATCAGTCGCACCCCTCCATCATCCTACCCGCCCACGCGTCCGCTCGCGGGACGCGGAGGGGGCGGGATTCTGCCTGGAAGCGCGTTGCGGATGACGGTCCCTTCATGAATGACCAACCGTACGTCGAGCAGAGCATCGAGATCGCTCAGGGGGTCGCCTTCGACGACGAAGACATCGGCGACCTTGCCCGGTTCGAGGGTTCCGAGGTCGTGCTCGAGGTTGCTGACGCGGGCGGCGTTGAGGGTCGCGGCGGCGATGATCTGCATGGGCGTCATCCCGGCCTCGGCCATGAGCCGGATCTCGGTCATGGGCATGCCGAGCTCCCAGTCACAGGTGTAGCCCTCATAGTCGGTGCCGAGCGCGACCCGGCCTCCCCCGGCGACAAAGCGTCTGAGGTTGGCAACCGCCATGGCCCGCCGGCCGGCACACAGCCAGAGCTCGAGGGTGGGCACCCAGGAGACATCATCATCAACGATCCGTTGAACCTCGTCGGTGGTGAGCCATCGGTCGACGGCCATGTGTGCGAGGTCGTCGACACCTGCGTCCAGGGCGAGGTCGAGATCGACGGTCGAGGTGATGTGGGCGGATACGACGGTGTCGCGACCGTGGGCGACGCCTACGAGCATGCCCGCCTCACCGAGGGTCATCACCGGGATCGGCTGGCCGAACATGGTGCCGGTCTCGAGTGCGAGCTTGAGCAGGTCGGCGCCGTTGTCGAGCAGCCTCTCTCCCGTCTCTCGGGCGTGATTCACCGAGGTCACGACCGTGCTCCAACTCCCGCCGAAGGGTACGATGGGGTACCCGCCGGGAACCGTGATCAGTGGGCCGGCTGCGACCAACCGGGAGCGTCGGGGCTGGGGAGGGAAGTAGGTGCGGAAGATGGCGAGGCTGCGTTCGTCGCAGCCCAGGTCGCGCACCGTTGTGACGCCTTCCCGGGCCCACGCCTCGAGGTTGGCGGCGCTGAGCCCACGATGGACATGGGCGTTGAAGAAGCCCGGCAACACCGTCATCCCACGGACGTCGAAAACCTCGCTCAGGATCGGAATTCCGGTCGTATCACGCGGTCCGGCGGCGAGGATCCGCCCGCCGCTGATCACCAGAACCGCGTCCTCGACAGGATCGGCGCCGGTTCCGTCGATCATTCGCCCTCCGACGAGGACACGATAAGGCGGCGCGTCGCCGGTGTCCGCCGAGCTGCCGGGCGCAGCGTGGACCATCGCACAAAACAGGGTCAGAGCGAGGACGACATTTCGCTGGCGCATGGTGCGTCTCCTCTGGTCGTGCAGGCGATCGTATTCGACGGAACTACGCAGCGGACCCCCGTGGTGTTTCCTCCGGTGCGGTGTGAAGCAAGGTTCCGGGGCCCATTCGACAACGCAGCATTGCTTTGTACCCAAGATCATCAGCATCGGCAACGCGTTGAATGAGAAGGGTGTCACCCGCCGATCGTCACCTCCGTGCACAAATCGCCGTCCTCGACGATGCGGCAATGCGAAGCGGGCAGAGAGAATTTCTGCCGTAAAGCGTACCATGCGGACGCTAGCCCCGACTGTCACGGTCAGATCCGCTGACGTGCCTGGCGAGAGCAGGTCCGGTGCAATCGGCGGTCCGGGCCCACGCTATAACAATGCGGTAGGCACCCATCGCACCCATCGAAGGGTGGATGTGGCAGCCATCGTTACCGGTACCGCCCAGAAGGTCGTCGGCCGACTCCCGATGACCTGCAGCCGCCCCCCTTCGCCCCGCATCTTGCGTCGGAAGGGAGGTCGGTCCGTCTCTCGCTGCTGTTCTGAGATCGCGATCAGGGTCGCCCGTCGGCGTGCTCCTGGCGGGAACCCGCCCCGTGCGGCGTCCTGAACGCTGTTTGCTGGACGGCGGCGTCGACGCAGGAGGCAGCGAGGCTCGACGGCTCGGCGCCGGCCAGAAAGGCGCGGATGATCTCCGCTCCACACGGCGTATCGCCGTTACCGTGGCCGCCGAACGGGAACACGACGTGCCGTGCGTTCGAGAGCCCGCGCACGGCCCGCTCGCCCCAACGGGGCGGCGTCGAAGGATCCCTGGCGCCGGAGAGCACGAGCACGGGGACGTCCGACCGCACCGGTCGGTGGTAGTCGGCCGGGATCTCGCCGCGATCCCACAGGTCGCAGGCGCGGCGGTACTCGTGGATCAGGTAGTCGCCGAGAAACGTGCCGGCCGTCCAGCGGAAGGCCAGGTCGTCGGTGATGAACGGGACATCCTCGGAGCAGACCACCGAGAGGTACATCCCGTTCGCGAGCCCATCGCCGAGGGACGCGGAGCGCCGGTAGTACGCCTGGGCGAACGGCCGAAGGTTGCCGGCGGTTGCCGCGACGTGAAGGAAGCCGGGGAGGGAGGCGGTCTGGTCCGAGCTGTAGAGCATGCCGCGGATCGAGTAGCCGAAATCGCCGAGCGAAAACGGGACCTCGACGGGTGGTCCATCGTTCTCGGTCCTGATCTCGACGCCGGCCGGGCCCTCGCGGAGCCGGTCGATGACGGCGGCGAGGTCGCCCTCCAGGTCGGGGTACGCGGCGGCGCAGGCAGGGTCGGCGGCGCAGTCGGCGGCCACGCGGTCGAAGGCGTGCTGCGCGTCGTAGGCGAAGAAGAGCGGCATTCGCCCGTCGAGCCCGCTCACGGCGTCGAGCACCGCGCGTTCAACGCGCTCGCCGTGCCGACGGATGTACTCCATCGCCACCCGGGTTCCGTACGACCCTCCCCACAAGGCGATTCGTTCGTAACCCAGCCGCGACCGGAGTGCGTCGAGGTCCTCGACGGCGATCGTGGTCGTGTAGAACCTCAAATCCGCCTTCGTTGCGAGCTCGTTCCGGCACCTCCTGACATCCTCCGGGTCGAAGAGCGCGCCGAAATGGCCCGCCGGCTCGGCCGGCGCGTCGCACTGGAGGAGGTGGGAACCGCCGGTTCCCCGTTGATCGAGGAGCACCAGCGCGCGGTGATCGAGGACATCCGCGAGCGGGCTCCGCATCACGTAGGGGGCGATCGACGTGGCGGACTCGCCGGGCCCTCCGAGAAGAAAGAACAACGGCGGGGCCAGCTCATCGAGCCGCGCCGGAAAGACGACGTAGTCGAGGTCGAGTACCCGGCCTCCGGGAGCGGCGCGGTCCTCGGGGACGCGATGCAGTCCGCAGGTCGCCTCCGGGATGTTGGGACACGGACGCGGAGAATCCGAGGCGTGGCCGATTGCCGAGAACGCAAAGATCACGGTCGTCGCGGTCGCTGTGATTCGGGTGGCCATGGGAGAAGGGTTCCTCCTTTGAGGGTCTCGATACTACCAGCCCCGAGCGCGCTCCGGTGACGCGCTCACTGCGTGGTTGCGGAGGGAATCTCAGAACCCGAGAGGTGTGGAGGTGGGTTCGGGGGACGCCCTCGATCCACCGGTGCCGCAGGTGGCGTCGGTCAAAACGGTGCTCCGAGGCTATCGGCGTCTGCCGGCCGTGTCCGCGGCGCGCGTCCCACGGAGGGATTCCCAGTTCTCGATCGCCTCGACGCCGGCTTCGAGGACCGGATCCGACCCCTCGACGAGATCCCGCTGGGTCGGTTCGATCGCCACATCGGGCGCGATCCCGTATCCGACGAACTCCGTCCCGTCGGGAAAGAGGTCGCGCTTCGAGACCACCCGGAACTTACCGCCGCGGGGGAGGTCGACGTAGATCGGGTTCCCTGTGCTCCCGGCGGTCTTTGCCCCGACCAGCACCGCGCGACCGGAGGATGCGAGAGGCACGAGGAAATCCTCCGCCGAACTGAAGGTCGCAGGTCCGGTCAAGACCACCAGCGGTCCCGGATACCGCATTCCTTCCCGGGGCCGGATGATCGCGGCCTCCGACTGAACCCATTTCGGATCATCACCCCAGGAGCGGTAGGCCGGGACGTATTCGAGGCTCTTCCACATCGAGGCCTCGACGGGTTCATCGATGAAGTAGCTCACCACGTCGTAGGCGTTCAAGCTCTCACCTCCGGGGTTGAAACGAAGGTCCAGGATGATCCCCTTCGTCGAAGGGAGATCGAGGTGGTCGAAAACGTCCCGGAACTGATTCCGACCATCCTCCGTCATGAAGTTGGCAAGCCGGATGTAGCTGATGCCGACGCCCAGATCCCGTGCTTCGACCGTCGAGGCGGCCCCATACGACTCGAGGAGGCGCCACTGGAAGGTCGTACCGTCGGGCTGTTGCGAGCTTCGCGTCAGCACGATGTCCCTGACGTCGCCGCCGAGATCTCTGACCTTTATCGAGACCGTGCTGCCCTGAGGGCCGTAGAGAAGCGTGATCAGGCCGATCGCCTGGTCAGCCTGTTTCGTTCCCCGCGAGCCGTACCGGAGCACGGTTTCGTCGAAATAGGTCGCGATCGGCGTCGCATCGCCGATCTCCAGGATCTCGAGGCCGGGGGAAACACTTTGTTTTTGAAGCTCGTCCGAGATCCCCACCCGGGCGATGAAAAATCGGTCGCCGAGAACCTGGACCTCCACGGGGGGTTGATCCCATCCAGGTCTGATCAGCCGCCACGGTGGGATGACGGCGGTGTGGCCGTCTCGCAGCTGCGCCGCGAGCTCCATCAACACGAGGTAATAGCTCTCCATGTCGGGCGCGGCGAGGACCTTGGGGATGACCTCCTGCGCGCGGGCGTCCCAGTCGAGGTCCGGGACCTGATCGAAAAACGGGAAGTTGAACTTGGCTTCGGCCCAAACCTGCATCAACCCCCAGATCTTCTCTTCTGATGTGAGTCCCTCCTCGGCGGCCTGCGTCGTCCGGGGACCCGGGACCAACACGAGAGACATCGCGATCACGACGGCGGCGGTGCGGCAAGAGCTCATCTTTCCACCCTTCAGTCAGAGGGATGCCGTGCGTCGGTCACCCCAACCTCGAAGTACGCGGTCGTGGTGTGCCGGGTTCCCACTTTCAGACCCGGGGCTGCCGGGTCGTCTGGTATCCTCAATGCCTTGAGAATCAGCCCTCCATTCGACGCTTTGGGCTTTTTCGGGCGCCGTTCCGCCATTGGTCCCGCGATCTGCATCCTGCTCGCCTCGGCCGCGGCGAGCGCCGCGTCCTGGTGCGGTGAGCCCGACGATCGAACGGTCCTGCCCGATGCGTCGTGCGAGGTGGCGCCGACCTTGGCCGATCTCGACGCGGTGACCGTCCCCGCCACCGGCGAGGTGCTGATCGTGACCGACGGGCTGACGGTGTTCCACTCGACCGACGGCGGCCGGAGCTTCATCCCCGACCACCTGACGATCGAGGGCCGCTGGCCGAGCGCGATCGCCGACGGCAACGAGGTCTTTATCGCCGCGGGATGGTGGGGCGACCCGCAAAGCCGGATCTTCATCATCCACTCCGGGAACGGCGGCGCGACCTTCGGCCCACCGGTCGAGATCGCCCTGTCATCGACCTGGCGCGTTGTCGATCCCGAGCTGCTGCGTCTCGCCGAAGGCCGGCTGCTGGTCTTCTACACCGAGGTTCAGCCGGGTCGGATCGTCCACCTGGCCGAGTCACTCGACAACGGTGCGAGCTGGTCGCCGGTGTCGCTGCCGGTGATCGCGCCCGACACGGTCAGCATCGAGGACGGCAAGGCGATCGAGGTTCAGGACGGGGTGGTGCTGTTCGCCTACGAACGCGAGTTTGAAGAGCTCGGCGCGTCGCAGATCGAGCAGATCGCCTCGGCCGACATCGGCCGGACGTGGAGCCCGCCGACCGTGATCTGGGGTGACGTGGAAGGCGCCGATGTCGAGCCCGGGGGTTTTCAGCGGGCGACGCCCGGCGAGCTCTGGTTTGTCGCCTCGACCGACGAGGATGCGGTCGGAGACCGCACCTACACCGCTGCGATCGTCAAACGCAAAGCGAGCCTCGACGGCGGCAGCACCTGGGGTTCGGCGGCTGTCCTGGTCGACCTGGCCGACCAGATCGTGTTCGGAGTCACCGCCATCGGCAACGGCCTCATCGGTCTCGCCACGGTTCGCCATTACTCGACAGGGCCTCGCACGATTGCCTTTTACCGCGTACCGGCCGCGCGTCCGGGCGAGCTGCTGTGCTCCGGCACCCTCTTTGTCAGCCGCTTCGAGCACGGCCTTCCAGGAGGCTGGAGCGATGTGTCGCCGGCGCTGGAGGTCCGGTCGTTCTCGGTCGAACGAGGGCACGGCGGCGATGCCGCGCTTGACGATCCTGGGGGGTGTCGATCCCCTGGTTGTCCGCTTTGGCCGGCCTCTCCCTGAGAGTTGGAACCGATGAACCTCGG
>JAHECW010000144.1 GCA_024641545.1 Acidobacteriota bacterium | reverse complement strand
CGGCGTCGTAGGCGAGCGCGGCGATCGCCTGCGCGCCGCCGACGGCGAGGACGGCGTCGGCGCCGGCGACCGCGGCGGCGGCGAGGGTCACGACCGCCGGCCGTGGCGAGGCCACCCAGACCTCGGCGACCCCCGCGGCCCGCGCGGTGACCGCGGTCATGAGCACCGACGACGGCAATGGGTAGCGACCACCCGGAGCGTAACAACCGGCTCGTTCCACCGCCGCGACCGAGTGGCCGGCGATCCCGCCGGGCACCGGGACCTTGAGATTGACGACGGATTGGCGTTGAGCCTCGGCGAAGACGGCGATGCGGTCGGCGAGCCGTTCGAGGAGCGCCAGGATTTCGGGATCGATCTCGGCGGCGGCGCGTTCGAGCTCGTCGCGGCCGAGGATCAGCGGTTGGCCCGGCCGGAGATCGCCGAGCTCTTCGCCGAGCGCGCGAAGCTCGGTCGCCCCGCCGGTCCGTACCCGGTCGACGATCCCGCCGACCCGGCGCAGGGTGGCTGCGTCGACGGGATCACGCCGGGCGGCGCGCGCCTGCTCTCCGGTGACGCGTCTCACGGCTTCTCCTTCCGGTTGACCGTCGTCGACCCGTCGCGGCGTTTCACCGCGAGCGCACGGCGATCCAGTTCGCGGGTCGCGGCCTCGAGCGCCACCCCGCGGGCGGCAAGCGCGGTCAGGGTGAAATAGAACACATCGGCGGCCTCCCACGCGACATCGGCGGGGTCGTCGGCCTCGGCGAGCTCGGCGGCTTCTTCGCTGAGCTTGGCGGCGAGCAGGGCGGGGTCGCGGACGAGCCGGTCGGTGTAGGACCCGGCCACCGGGTCGGCGATTCGGTCGAGCAACCGCCGTTCGAGTGCACCGAGTCCACGATCCGGGCCCCAGCAACTGCGGGTGTCACGGTGGCAGAAACCGCTCCCGGCCTGGCGGACGGTGAACCGCAGGGCGTCGCGATCGCAGTCGGCGTCGACACGCACGAGCTCCTGGGTCGCGCCCGAGCTCTCGCCCTTGCGCCAGAGCTCGCCCCGCGAACGCGACCAGTAGATCCCGCGGCGTTCATCGAGGGCGGCCTCGAGGCTCTCGGCGCTCGAGTAGACGAGACCGAGGGCGACGCCGTGCTCGTCGCAGACCACCGTCGGCCACAGGCCATCGATGCGATCCGAGGCCAGCGGCGCGGCAAAGGCCTCGGCGAGTCCGAGGCGGCCGGTGTAGATCGCCATGCCGATCTGGGCATCGGCGCCCATGGCGTCGAGGGCGGCGATTTCGGCCGCGGTGGTCACCCCGCCCGCCGCCGTCACCGGCGTCCCGCCGGCGCCCCCGACCACCCGCCGGCAGGCCTCGAGGTCGATTCCGCCGAGCCGTCCCTCGCGCTCGACGAAGGTGACGAGAAAGCCGCCGACAAGGTCCTTGAGCTCGGCGAGGCGATCGAGGACCGTGGCGCCGGTGTGCTCGGTCCAGCCGCGGACAACGACCTCGCCGTCGACTCCGTCGAGGGCGGCGATGACCCGATCGCGGGGGAGCTCGGCAAGCACGTCCGGCGTGGCGGCGGTGCCGAGGATGACCTTCTCGGCGCCGGCGTCGAGCCACTCGAGCGCGGTCTCGACCGAGCGGATCCCGCCGCCGAAACGGCACGGGTAGCGGCGGACGAGTTCGCGGACGATCCCGGCGTTGGAACCGCGGCCGAGCGCGGCGTCGAGGTCGATGACCGCGAGCTCGCCGACCAGGGCGAAGCGCGCCGCGGTCTCGAAGGGGTCGGTGCTTTCGACGGGTTCGCCGCGGCCGCCGACGAGCTGGACCGCGCGTCCTCCCATGAGATCGATGGACGGGACGATCATCGGCGCACCTCCACCCCGAGCCCGGCGAGCTCGGCCTTGAGATCGGCGACGGTGGTGTGGCCGTCGTGAAAGATGGTCGCGGCGAGCACGGCGTCGGCGCCGGCCTGAAGGGCTTCGGCCATGTGTTTCGGCCCGGCCGCGCCCCCCGAAGCGATGATCGGCACCGGGACCGCCCGGCGCATCGCGGCGAGGAGCTCGAGGTCGTAGCCCGCCCCGGTGCCGTCGCGGTCCCACGAGGTCAGCAGAATCTCGCCGGCGCCGCGGGTCACCGCCTCGGCCGCCCAGGCGAGGGCGTCGCGGCCGGTGCGGTCGCGGCCCGAGCGCACCACAACCTGCCAACCGTTGCCGTTCGACGCGGCGTCGAGGGCGAGGACGGTGCACTGGCAACCGAAACGCCCGGCGAGCTCGTCGAGGAGCTGCGGCCGGGCGACGGCGGCGGTGTTGGTCGCGATCTTGTCGGCGCCCGCCGAAAGCAGCGCCTCGGCGTCGGCGACCACGCGGACGCCGCCGCCCACCGTCAGCGGCAGGGGCAGGACCGCGCGTACCGCACGAACCACGTCGAGGGCGTGGCCGCGCCCTTCGGGGGTGGCGCTGACATCGAGGATGACGAGTTCGTCGGCGCCCTGTTCGGCGTAGGCCGAGGCGAGCTCGACGGGATCCCCGGCATCGCGCAGACCCTGGAACCTGACGCCCTTGACGACCCGGCCGTCCTTGACGTCGAGACACGGGATGATTCGCGGCAGCAGCATCAGACGGCCTCCCCTGCGGCCGCGAGCCACCGTTCGACCAGGGACTGGCCCCAGGCACCCGAAAGCTCCGGGTGGAATTGGCAGGCGAGGACTGCGCCGCGCTCGACGGCTGCGACGAACTCGCCGCCGTGGTCGGTCAGCGCGCCGTGCCAGCCGTCGGGGACGGCGTCGAGCTTGAAGCTGTTGGCGAAGTACGCCGAACCGTCCGAGAGCAGCCGGCAACCGGCGCCGGCGGCGACCCGGTTCCAGCCGAGCTGCGGTCGACGGACACCGTCGGCGAGGGCGGTGGCGGTCGCTCCGATCACGCCGAGACCGGCTGCGCCCGGGCTTTCCTCACTCCCGCCGGCGAGCAGCTGGAGCCCGAGACAGATGGCCAGGGTGGGCCGGCCGGCGCGGATCCGATCGGCGAGCGGCGCCCGCAGACCGAGCGTGTCAATGACCTCCGCCACCGCTCCGAAGGCGCCGACACCGGGGAGGACCAGACGAGCCGCCGTCGCTGCGTCGTCAGCCGACGTGGTCACCCGTACGCCGCAGCCGGCCCGGTGGAAGGCGGCCGCCACCGAGGCGAGATTGGCGGTGCCGGTGCGGATCAGGACGACTTCGCTCATGGTCCGGTTCCAGACGCCCCGCCGAGGCTGCCCTTGGTGCTGCGGAGGCCCTCGTCGGTGATCGCCGTCGCCTGGCGCAGCGCCAGCGCGGTCGCCTTGAAAGCGGCTTCGGCGCGGTGGTGGTCATTGGCGCCGCGCAGGACATCGACGTGGAGGGCGCAGCGCGCCGCCATGGCGAGGGAGACGAAGACGTGGGTGATGTTCTCGCACGCGAGCCCCCCGAGCGTCTCGCGGTTGAGTCCGAGGTGGATCTCCGGCCACGGCCGGCCCGAAAGATCGATGACCGTCCGCGCCAACGCTTCGTCGAGGGGGGCGTGGGCCGCGCCGAACCGGGCGATCCCGGCGCGGTCGCCGATGGCGCGATCGAGGGCCTCGCCGACGGCAAGGGAGCAGTCCTCGGCGGTGTGGTGGTCGTCGACCTCGAGATCGCCGTGGCACTCGAGCTCGAGATCCCAACCGGCGTGGAAGGCGAGGGCGGTGAGCATGTGGTCGAGAAAGCCGATCCCGCTGTCGACCCGAACCCGGCCGGCGCCGTCGAGCTCGAGGCTGCCGCGGATACGGGTCTCGCGGGTGGTGCGGTCGATGACGGCGTTCCGGGGTGCGGTGGTCATGGCAGGATCTCCAGGAGTTCATTCACGGTGGCGAGGATGCGGGCGGCGCCGGCTCCGGCGAGGGCGGACCGGGCGAGGTCGGCATCGTCGCCGGGGGCGACGATGCCCAGCGGCAGGACCGCTGCGGCCCGCGCCGATCGGATGTCGTCGGGCGTGTCGCCCACCATCCAGGCGTGGCCGAGGCCGAGGCGCTCGAGCGCGAGCCGCACCGGCGCCGGGTCGGGTTTGACCGGAGCGTCTTCCATGGCCACCACGGTTTGGAAGAGATCCGAGATTCCGTTTTCGGCAAGGAATCGTTCGGCGTCGCGTCGCGGCCGGCCGGTGACGACGGCGACAGGGATGCGTTCGGCGAGCGCGCGGAGCAGATCTGGTTCGACGAGGAGCCGCTCGTGCCGGCGGAGACCGGGCGTCGCGTCGGTTCCCTGATAGATCGCTTCGAACCGGGTCGTGACGTCGTCGAGACCGACATCGATGCCGGCATCGGCAAGCAGTCGCCGGGTGAGCTCCCAATCGTTGTTTGCATCGCCGGCGGCCTTGGCGGCGGCGATGTCGTCGAGGTTCAGAACCAGCCCGAAGGCCGCAGCGGTGTCGACGATGGTCCGGCGGTAGGAGACCGACTCGTCGGCGATGACGCCGTCGAGATCGAAGAGCAGGGCTTCGGGCCGCAGGACGGTGCGGAAGGTGGCCTCGAGGCGCTGGAATGCGCCGTCGTCGCCGGGCAGGGTCGTGCGCAGCAGCGAGTTGAGCTCGCTGCGACCGGGGAAACCGCGGATGGCGATGCCGAGCGAGGCCATGGCGTTGCGGACCCACGACGCATCGGTGAACCGGGCGGCGACGAAGTTCGCCTCCGACGGCAGCGGCTCGGCGCCGAGACCGGCGAGGGTTTCAAAGAGCGTGTCGCGCTGGGTCCGGATTCGTTCGATCCGCTCGCGCGACGGTTCGGCTTCGGGTGTGACGGTGGCTTCGAGAACCTCGAGGGTCAGCCTGGAGACCGGGAAGGGCTGTCCGATGCGACGCAGCCAGTCCACGGCCCGGGCGTCACCCAGGGCGTAACCGGCGCGCAGTCCGGCGCCTCCCCACGCCTTGGAGAAGGTGCGGACGAGGATCACGTTGGGGTAACCCAGGGCGGTCTCGGTGAGATCGAACCGGGGATCGCAAAACTCACGGTAGGCCTGGTCGTGGAGCACGAGGGTTCGCGGCAGGCGGCTCACCACGCGGGTGAACTCGTCGCGGGTGATGACGGCCCCGGTGGGGTTGTTGGGCGAAACCAGATAGAGCAGGGCGGCGTCATCGCCGGCGGCTTCGCAAACCTCGTCCACCGGAAACGGCCCGCCCCACCACTCCACGGTCGTGATCTCGACACCGGAGATGATGGCGTAGCGCCAGGGCATGCCGTAGGTCGGCTTGACCATCACCGCCCGCCGGCCGGGACAGCAGACCGATCGCACCGCGCGCTCGAGAGCGTCGTCGGCGCCGCAGGTCACGATGACCCGGTCGGCGTCGATTCCGAGACGATCGGCCAGTTGAGCCTCGAGCTGCCTCGTCCAGGGGTAGAGGTTGATCTTCGGCAGATCAATCGTTGCGCCGGCCACGGGCAACGGCGCCAGGCTCTCGTTGAAGTCGAGGACGAGATCGGTCGCGAACGGCGGTCGGCCCACGGAGTAGTGGGGAAGCCGGTCGAGGGCCGGGACGGGTTCGACGAGGAGAGGCTTTTCAGGCATCGGGGGCTCCTCTGCGGGGGTTGCCGTTTGCACTAAGGTCCGTTTCCGTTTCCGCGTCCGCGCCAGCGACCGGGGCGGTTTGACAGCAACCGGGGGCAGCGTACGGTTCGCTGCCGCTGCGCATCTCAGCGGGAGCGGGAACGGGCGCGGACGAGGACACGGGCACGGGAGAGGAATCGCTCTTCATGGTTCTAGGGGATGATCTGAGCGAGTTTGGTGACGACGAGATCGCTGCCGCCGGCGGCCTTGAGCCTGGGCATGACCGTCGGGAGATCGGCGCGCGGCACCGCGGCCTTGACGGCGAAACCGCCGCCGCCGGCGAGCTGGGACACCGTCGGCTGGCGCATGCAGGGCAGGACGGCGAGGACGGCGTCGAGGGTGTCGGCGGTGACGTTGACCTCGACCATGACCCGCCGACGGGCCTCGAGGACCGAGTTGACGAGCAAGACCAGACCGTCGATGGCCTCCCGCCGGTCGGGGTGAGACAGGGCGTCCGGGTTGGCATAGAGCCGAGTCGAGGAGCTCATGAGCTCCTCGATGATAACCAGGTTGTTCGCCTCGAGGGTCGAGCCCGTCGCGGTGTTGTCGACAATGAGATCGGCGTCTTCGGGCGGGTAGACCTCGGTGGCGCCGTAGGATCTGACAAAGGTGGCGTCGAGTCCGCGGTTTTCGATCCACCGCCGACTCAGGCGTTCGTACTCCGACGCAACCACCATCGGGACCTCGGGGAGCACACCGTTGGCGGCGAGCGAGACCGGGGCGGCGGCCACGACCCGGACCGGGTCGAGACCGGTGTCCACCAGTTCGACGAGATCGCCGTCGAGCTCGGCGACCCAGTCGGCGCCGGCAAAACCGACGTCGCGCGAACCGGCGTGGAGCATTCGGACGATGCTCTGGGGTTTGAGGATCTTGACCTCGCAGGCGGGCAGGCTGACGTGCGGCCGGTAGTTGCGCGCGGTCTGGGTCAGATCGATCCCGGCCTCGGCCAGCAGCCGCGCCACGCCGTCGTACATCCGGCCCTTGGGGATGGCCAGCTGGAGCGTTTCGTCATCGGTTCTTCGGGTCATCATGCCTCCTCGGCTCCGACGGCGCTGCGGAAAAAGAAAAACGCCGGCGGGGCCGGCGTTGTGGTTTCGGTCGGGGAATTCGCCTACACCATCACCTGACCCCAACGAGGGTGTGTCCGTGATGATGATGGTGGCGAAGAGCGACACTCATGGGAGAAGGCTAGAACGAAAACGGGCATTTCGTCAAGTTTCGACCCGCTTCCATCGCAGGCTTGAACCCCAAGCACGCAAGGGACGCGAAGGCATCGCGATCGAACGGCGGCCTCATGGCGGGCCGGGGCAGATGCACCGGTTCGCCGTCGCGGTCGCTGTTCCTGCCCCGGTCGCTGTCCCTGCCGCTGCCCCTGTCGCTGTCGTGGACGCTGGTGCTGCCGCGGTGTGTCTCGCGGCTCCGGCCTTCCGGGCCGCCCATTGTGGTGTGGGCGCCCCGCCCGCGGGAAGCGCTGTGTCTTGGCACCAACGAGCACCGGCGCGGGCAGAGTAAGCGGCTTCCCGGAACTCCGGCCTTCCGGTCCGCCTCCGGCGGTCCAGCGTCGCGCGATCAGCGTGGTCGGAGAGCAGAACGGGAAGGAATGCGACCACGCTGATCGAGCGCCGGCGGCCTCTTTCGCGGCCGGGAGAGATGCACCGGATCGCCGTCGCCGTGGGTTGCCCGGTATGACAATGTGCGGGAGGGGGCGCAGAGCCGGGAGGCTTCTGGGGCACATTGTCAAACCCGGCACGCCCCGGTGAGCGGTGGTCCTGCGCGTGCTCTGTGCGCTGTTGCGGATGCTGTCGCTGACGCTGGCTTCCCGTGACGACTCTGAGGCGGGCCCTGAAGGACCCGCCTCCGGTTTCATTCGAGTCCTGCCTTCCGGGCCGTCTTCGGCGACCACGCCGCTGGCATGCTCGGATGGTCCGACGTAGGGTGGGCCTGGGCCCACCTTCAGAGGCATCGATGCAGCCGAAGCGTTTCACGCGAGTCCACGGGAGGAGTCGTCGTTGATGTGGCCGCTGCTCCTGCCGCTGCCCCGGACGCTGCCGCTGCCCCGGTCGCTGCCGCTGCACATCGGGAGAGGGAGAGGGAACGGGGACGTCTCATCGGGTACGGAAACGGACTCGGACGCGGACACGGGAGTGGGGGAGGCTCCGCTCAGTCTTCCAATCTGACCGACACGACCTTTGACACCCCCGGCTCCTCCATGGTCACGCCGTAGAGCAGATCGGCGCGCTGCATGGTGCGCCGGTTGTGGGTGATGAGGACGAACTGGGTGTGCTCGGTCATCGCCTTGACGAGATCGGCGAGGCGCTCGACGTTGGCGTCGTCGAGGGGCGCGTCGACTTCGTCGAGGATGCAGAACGGCGACGGTTTGATGCGGAACAAAGCGATGAGCAGCGAGAGTGCGGTGAGCGCCTTTTCACCGCCGGAGAGCAGCTGCACCGACTGGTTGCGCTTGCCCGGAGGTTGCGCCGTGATGTCGATCCCGGACTCGAGCGGATCGTCCTCATCGACCAGGTCGAGGCGAGCGGTGCCGCCGCCGAAGAGGTTGGAGAAGGTCTCGGTGAAGACCGCGTTGACCTGTTGGAAGGTGTCGACGAATCGTTCGGTGCAGGTGGTGTCGATCTCGCGAATCGTCTCATTCAGACTCTTGAGAGCATCGACCAGGTCGGTGCGCTGGGCGCCGAGGAAGGTCGATCGCTCGCTGAGTTCGTCGACCTCTTTGAGAGCGAGAAGATTGACCGGGCCGATCCTCTCCAGCTGCGCCCGGATGCCTTCGATCTGCTCGGCAAGGCCGTGCGGATCGTCGCCTTGGTCGGCCGGTTTCTCCAGGAGCTTTTCCGGCACGATACCGAGTTCGGTGACGGCGGCGTCGCGCAACCGTTCCCACTCGGCGTCGAGGCGGGTGGATTCCATCTCGATGAGGTGCAGCTCCTCGCGTTGGCTCTCGTGCGCCTGCCGGCGTTGACGGACCTCGACGTCGAGCTTTTCAACGCGGGCGGCGCGGGTGCCGACTTCCTCGCCGAGCCGCCGGGCCTGCTCGCGGGCCGCCGCCAGTTGCCCCTGTTCCTCGGCGAGTCGGGTTCTGGTCGAGACGATCTCTTTTTCGGTGGTCGAGAGGTCTCCGCCGAGGCGCTCGACCTCGTGGCCGAGGGCCTCAAAACGCGCCTCGAGCGACCGTCGCTCCTCGGTCAGGCGGTTGAACTCGGTGCGGGCGGCCGCGAGGCGCTCCTCGGCAAGCCGGGCCTCGGCCTGCCACCGGTCGAGCCTGCGCAGGGTTTCTGAAGCCTCCTCGCGCCTCGAGTCGAGTTCGGTCGATGCGGTCTCCACGGCCTGCTCGAGCTCGAGGCTTCGGTTTTGGAGCTCGGCCACCTCGACCTCGGAGCGCTCCTGCCGGAGGTTGAGTTCGACCCGCCGCTTGGTGCCGTTTTCGAGCTTGGCCGTCTGCGCCTCGAGCTCGGCTTCGACCCGCTTTCGATCCGCCGCGTGGGACTGCTCCACCGCGGTGGCGCGGGCCCTCTCCTGCTCGGCGGTGATGAGCTTGGCGTCGAGGGACTCGAGCTCGCTCTCGAGCCGGCCGAGGCGGGCGGCGACATCGGTGTGGCGCTGGCTGGTGGCGGCGGCTCGGTCGGCCATGGCGGCGATCTCGCCGGCGAGTCGCTCGCGGTCCTCGCGGAGCTGGAGGGTCCCGGCGTGGCTGGCTCCGGTGGTCGGCGTCTCAACGACCCGTCCGCGTCGGATCAGACCCGCGGCGTCGACGACGATGGCTGACGGTTCGGCGTCCGCGATCTCCGCGGCGCGGGATGCGTCGGCGCAGCGATAGGCGCGCGGGAGGGTGCGCTCGAGCCAGGGCAGGTGTGCCGGGTCGGCGCCCGCAAGGGCAAGCAGATCCTCGGCCCCGTCGGGGGTCGGTCCCGCGGCGGCCGGTTCGGCGCCGACCGCGAGGACCAGGCGGAGGCGGCCTTCAAGCTCGGAAGCGGCCTCGAGCTGATCGTCGGTCAGGGTGTCGAGGGCCACCACCGGGAGTTCGAGCCACTCCTGCCAGACCCGGTCAAGCAGCGGCGCCAAACCGGTTTCCGGGTGGAGAAAATCGCTGACCTGCCCCTGGAGCGAATTCCGCGGCAAGAAGCTCGCCAGTTGTTCCGCATCGGCGGTGTGCCGCGCGAGTTCCCGTTCGACCCCCTGGAGTGTGTGACGCAGTTCCCAGAGTTCGTGGCCGAGACTCTCGGTTTCGTGCTTCGCGGTGTTGGCTTCTTCGGCGAGGTTGGTGCGTTCGCCGACCAACTCGCGGCGGCGGCCCTCGAGTTCGTCGACCGCAGCGACCGCCTTCCTGCTGGCGTCGGCCGACTGGCGGGCCCGCTCTTCGAGCTCGCTCCGCCGCGCCGCCAGGCGATCGCGCTCCTGCTCGAGCTGGCCGAGGGTGTAGTCCAGCCGATCCTGCTCCCGGTGGAGCTCGCCGAGGCGGTTGCGGCTGGTGGTGAGACCCGAAATGGTGCGCAGCAACGCCTGCCGCTGCTCCGACGAGTTGGCCTCGGCGGCGGCCAGGACCTCGCCGGCGGTGTCGTGCTCGGCTCCGGCTTTTTCCACCGACGACCGGACGGTGGTCAGTTCGGTTTCGCGGATCTCGACCTGGCTCGAGGCTTCGGTAAGGCGGTCGTCGAGGACCGTCCGTCCCGACTCGAGGGCACTGCGGTCGCGTCGGGTGCGTTCCAGCGAACCGCGGAGATTGTCGAGGAGATCGGCCGACCGCTCGAGGAATGCTTCGAGCCGCT
Organism: Acidobacteriota bacterium; assembly: GCA_024641545.1. Taxonomy (GTDB): domain Bacteria; phylum Acidobacteriota; class Thermoanaerobaculia; order Thermoanaerobaculales; family Sulfomarinibacteraceae; genus JAHECW01. The sequence goes on along the minus strand of JAHECW010000144.1, from coordinate 3,126 downwards.
CACGCGACCCGGTCAGTTCGGCGACCTCGTTCTGCGCCTTGTCGACCTTGGTGTGGCAGGCCTCGAGTTCCCGACGGGCCTGGGTGAGATCGGCATCTGCGCCGCCGAGGGCGGCGGCGGCCGCGGCGACCTCGTTCTGGGACAGCGCGCGGCGTTTGATGATCTCGCGCCGCTGCCCGTCGAGGGTGTGGGCCTCGATGGTGTGGAGCCGGCGGAGCCGGTCCTTGAGTTCCTCCTGGAGCTTTTCGAACCGTTGCGCGGCGCTCGCCTGGCGCTTGACCTGGCGCAGGCTGCGCTGAACCTCGGCGATGACATCCTCGAGCCGCTGGAGGTTCTGCCGGGTGTGCTCGAGCTTGAGCTCGGCTTCGTGTTTTCGCTTCTTGTAGCGGGTGATTCCGGCGGCTTCTTCGATGAGGACGCGGCGGTCGGCGGGGCGGGCCGAGAGCACCTGGCCGACCCGGCCCTGTTCGATGATGGAGTAGTTCCGGGTCCCGAGTCCCACCGTCAGGAGTTCGTCCGCCACATCGGTGAGGCGGGCGACCTTGCCATTGAGGCGGTACTCCGAGGGGCCCGAGCGATAGACCCGCCGGCGGATCTCCATCCGACCGCCGCTCGCGGCCCAGTGGCCGTCGTCGGACTCGAGCTCGATGGCGACTTCGGCGGCGCCGGCCGGGGGCCGGCCCCGGGCGCCGTTGAAGACCACGTCGCCCATGTTCTTGAGCCGCATCAGCGACGGGCTCTGTTCGCCCAGCACCCACAAGATGGCATCGACGATGTTCGACTTGCCGCAGCCGTTGGGTCCGATGATCGAAGACACCCTCCCCGGGAAGCCGAGCTCGACCGAATCCGGGAACGATTTGAACCCGGTCAGTTTCAGGGAGCGGAGGCGGACCTTTGCCATCGGTGCGACACGGTAGCAGAGTCGGGCGGCTGAGAGTAGCGGTGCGGGTCACGGCGGGACGGCGCTCGACATCGATCGCGGCGAACAGTGTCGGATTCCAGGCGCCGAATCGGGCCCGACCTCGTTTGAGGTGCCATTCTCGGCCAACCGCGACGATGGCATCTCGTCGGTGTCGCCGCCGTTCCTTGCACGAGAAGCATGTCTGCTACCCTCACGCCATGACCAAACGAACGACTCCGGAGTCCATCCGCGCCGCCGCCGATGCCTTCCGCGGCCGCTACCAACCCGGCAGGGTGCGGGGACTCCTCGTCGCCGGGTCGGGTCTCAGCCTCGAGGTCCCCGGCTGGGAGGCCGATGAGGTCATCGAGCTCGCCGAGGTCTTTGACTTCCAGACGCACGAGCTCATGGGGCACAGCCAGACCGTGACCCTGTGGCGGCGGGGCGGCGAGACGCTGATGGTGATGAACGGCCGTTTCCACCTCTACCAGGGCTATCGCCCCGAAGAAGTGGTGGCGCCGGTGCGGCTTGCCGGGCTTCTGGGCGCCGAGGTCTTCATCGCCACGAACGCTTCCGGCGCCCTCGACCCGGAGATGGCCCCCGGTTCGCTGGTGGTGGTTTCGGACCACATCAACCTGCAGGGCTCGAATCCGCTGGTGGGCGACTGGGGCCGCGACTTCGGCCCGCCCTTCCCCGACATGTCGGTTGCCTATGACCCCGAGCTGAGGAGGCTCGCCCTTGAGGCGGCCGCGGACGCCGGGTTCGACGCTCGAGAGGGTGTCTACTGCGCCATGCTCGGACCGTCCTTCGAGACTCCGGCAGAGATTCGAATGCTGATTTCCGTGGGCGGCACCGTGGTCGGGATGTCGACCGTGCCCGAGGTCATCGCCGCCCGCCAGATGGGGATCCGGGTCTGCGTGCTCTCCCTCGCCGCCAACCCCGCCGCCGGGCTCGTCGATCGCGAGCTCACCCACGCAGAGGTGATGGACGAGGGCAGGAAGGCGGCGGACAGGTTCCGGGTGATGCTCGGTAATTTGGTCAGTAAAGTGTTCATTTAATTATGAATTATGAGTGAAAAATTATGAATGACATCGCATCGAGGTTCGACGATTTCCCAGGATTTGTTGCGATGGAATTCATAATTCATCATTCCTAATTCATAATTGGCCTCCATGGTTGATCTCTTCCTCGAAGTGTTCCCGGTCGGTCCGATCCAGGCGAACTGCGTCCTCCTCGGTGATCGCGATGCCGGGGTGCTCGCGGTCATCGATCCCGGTGAGGAAGCCGCGCGGATCACGGAGCGGGTGGTGGCGAGCGGGCTTCGACCGACGATGGTGCTCCACACCCACGGTCATCTCGATCACGCCGGCGGGACCGCGGATTTGACGCGTCGTCTTCCGGCGGGGATTCCCGTGGGGCTCCACCGCGACGAGCTCCAGCTCTACCAGGGTCTGGTCATGCAGGGCCGGATGTTCGGCCTCGAGGTCGAGGAGCCGCCGATGCCCGATCTCTGGCTCGAGGACGGTCAGCGGCTCTCCCTCGGCGGGCTCGAACTGGAAGTGCGGCACACCCCGGGCCACTCACCCGGAGGGGTCTGTTTCGTCGTCTACGGCGCGGCCGATCCCCTGGTGATTGTCGGCGACGTGCTCTTCGCCGGTTCCATCGGCCGCACCGATCTCATGGGCGGCTCGTTCCCGGTGCTCGAGCAGTCGATCCGGAAGGGGCTCTACAGCCTGCCCGACGACACGCGGGTCATCTGCGGCCACGGACCGGACACGACCATCGGGCGGGAGCGGGCGGGCAATCCGTTCGTGGCGGGGTAGGGTTTCCCCCTGCCCCTGCCCCTGTCGCCGCCGCGGAAGGCGCTTCCTTCAGCTCCGGCCTTCTGGGCCGCCTCCGGCGTCCCAGCGTCGCACGATCAGCGTGGTCGGAGAGCAGAACGGGGAGGATTGCGACCACGCTGATCGTGCGCCGGCGGCCTCATGGCGGGCCGGGAGAGATGCACCGGGTCGACGTCGCCGTGGGTTGCCCGGTATGACATTGTGCGGAAGGCCATGGGTCGCCGGATGGGTCTTGGGAGCACAATGTCAAACCCGGCACGCCCCGGTGAGCTTTGGTCATGCGCGTGCTCGGAGCGCTGCCCCGGACGCTGCCGCTGTCGCTGTCGCTGCCGCTGCCGCAGCCCCGGACACGGAAACGGACGCGGACGCGGACGTGGGAAAAGAAAA
>JAHECW010000014.1 GCA_024641545.1 Acidobacteriota bacterium | reverse complement strand
TTCAGCTTCAAACCGTCGGATGTCGTCATGCCGGCGCCCGAGATCGAGCGCACCAACGACCTCGACATCGACGGCGGCATCAATACCGATGGGTTCATTCTCGATCTCTTGACCAGACTCGATGAGGTTCAACGGTCGCGCGTCGAAGACATCGTCGCACCCGTCCTGCGGTCGCCGGACAGCCAGCTGGCGCCGCCTGCAGCAACCGATCTGGCCTCGCTCCTGGACTATATGATCGACGGATCGGCGCTCGGCGGCATGGAAGGCGGCGGCCCTGCACGGTTCGAGGCTCCGGACGAGCTCGGCGACCTGTGTTCGCTCATGACCGAGATCCAGCTCCGTTCGCCGTCCTATACCGGCGAGATCGCACTGATGATCCTTCGGTACGCATCGAGCCTGGTCAACCGCGGCCTGCTGTTCCACGTCGGATCCGACGGCATCACGGGGATCGGGCAGTTCGGCCTCGGCGCCAAGGGTGATGCGAGCCCGGGTGTCGACGCGAAGATCAGGTCCTTTTTCGTCCCCAACGGCGAGCCATCGGTCTTTCTCGATGTTGCGGAGATCATGCAGACATATCGGGGGCCGCTCAAGCGGTGCAGGTGGAACTCCGAGCTGATCAAGCTCCTCGGCGGACCGGTTCCAAATGAAGTCGTTGCCATTCCCATCGTGGTTGACGGTATGATTGCGGCAGTGTTTTATGGTGACAACGTCCCAGAGGGTGAACCCATCGGCTCGATCAAAGGGCTCGAACTGCTCATGATTGAAGCCGGATTGGCGATGGAGAGACGACTTCTCCAGGCCAAGCTGCAACGGGTCGAGGGGCGGTTACAGAGTCTGGATCGAGCTGCGGATCGGGAGGTCGTGGAATGACCGGGGCTTCGTACCAAGGTGTCTGGCTGTGCCGTCCGGGCACGCTGAGGGAGTGTTCCGACGGGCTGCGTCGGAAGGGAGGCCACGATGGCTAGGGCCAGCGTGATGACGGTGGATGACTCTGCCGCCATTTTGACCATCATCGCCGCATATCTCGAAGACTCGGAGTTCGACGTCGTCGCATCCGAGCGCGATGGCCGGCGCGCCGTCCAGCGGTTTGGTGAGATCCGCCCCGACATCGTCCTGCTCGATCTCATCATGCCGGGGCAGTCCGGGGTCGAGACTCTTGCGCAGATTCTCGCCATCGATCCGGATGCGTGCGTCGTGATGATTTCCTCGCTCGGAACGGAGGATGCCATCCACGAGTGCCTGACCACCGGGGCCAGGAGTTTTCTGCAGAAACCGTTCACCCGTGATGATTTTCTTGAATTCATGCGCGGCGTCGACGGACCCGCGTGAGGAGGTTGAGATGGCGACAATGTTCTTCGGCCAGTACCTCCTCGCCAAGGCGGCGATCACTCGTGAGGCGTTGCTCGACGCCCTTGATCGGCAGCGTCGTTCGAACCTCAGCCTGCCCGAGCTTGCGGTTCAGGAGGGTTTGATCGAACGGAGTCGGGCAAACTCGATCATGGTTCACTACCGCATGTCGGATGCACCGATCGAGGTCATCCTCGAGGAGACCGGCGGTCTCAGTCGCGAGCAGATTCAACGCCTGCAGAACAAACAGAGATCGAGTTGGCTTCGGATCGGGGCCGCACTCGTGGAGGGCGGGCACCTCAGCGAGGAGGAGATCGGGGCCAATCTCGCGGATTATCGATCCCTGGAAAGTGCAGCGGATCAGGAGATCCGTGAAGCGATGCAGCACCTGCCCGATTCGGAAACGGTGAGCGCGTGCGTCGAGCTCACCGCCTTCCATATCGCCCGTGTCACCGGTCGTCCGGTCAAACTGAACTCGGTCTCTGTTGCAACCGCCGCGCTCGCCCCGGGCCGCCAGCGTTTTTCGCAGCGGATCGTCGGCGATGGGGACTACACCATCGTGGTGGATCTGCCGCCCGCGTTGGTCGCGGAGGTCGCACGCGGCATGCTCGGATTCTCGGTCGAGCCCGGCGCCGAGGCCGAGCCGGACGCGGTGTGTGAGGTGATCAATCTCATCGGCGGCAACGCCTGCACCCGGATCGAGCAACTCGGAAAGCTCCTGAGGCCGGAGCCCCCGTCGTGGTCGGGCGGCGGCGATCTGGTGACGACCGCCGCACCCGCGGTCCGGGCGGTGGTCGCTTCGGCCGACGTCGAGTTCGAGATTTGGATCTTCTGCGCCGGAATGGACGTGAAATGAGGCTCGTGTCTCGCTCTGAGGCGACGGTCCCCGCGCTGACCGGTGGCGGGTCTCCGAGGGTCGACTCGTGAAGCGCGACCTCGCCTACGTTGTGCACTCCGACCTGGTGATAGCCCGACGGGTGAGCGAGGCTCTGCGTCAGTCGGACTTCGAGGTCGCCAGCATGACAACCCTCGAAGACGCCGAGTTCGTGATCCGCGAGCGCCAGTTCGACCTTCCCGACGCGATTCTGACGCCGCTGCGGGACATGGAGAGCGGCGACTCGATCCTGATTCGGCTGCTCGAGTCGAATCCGCTGATGGAACAGATTCCCCTGGTTGTCATCGCCAGCGCCGGCGCCGAGGAACGGCGGCGGGCGCTGCGTCTCGGGCTGCTCGGGGTGGTTGCCCCGCCCTATGACGATGAGGAAGTCACCCTCACAACCAAGCTCGCAATCGACAAGCACCGCCATGATCAGGCGCTCTTCGGCACCATGTCTCAGCTCTCGGTCGCCGATCTCCTCCAGACCGCGGAAGTCGGCCGGCGCAGCGGCGCCGTCTCGTTCCAACACGAGAATGAAAGAGGCCGTCTGTGGCTGCAGGACGGCCAGGTCATCGGCGCCGAGATCCAGGGTGGACTCGAAGGAAAAGAAGCGGTCTACGAGATTGCGACCTGGGAGACCGGGACCTTCGAGGCCGACTTCGGATCAGTCGACGTGGAACCGAAATTCTGCATGTCACCCTCCGAGCTGCTGCTCGAGGCCATGCGTCGGCTTGACGAACGGCGGGCGGCTTCGAAGGAGGACACGGAGACGATCGTCCTTCTTCAGACCCTGGACACCGCGCTCACCATGCTCAACACGGTGGTGTCCTACGCCTCCAATCACATGGAGGTCAATCTGGTGCTCGAACGGCTCGAGACCATTCGAGACGAGCTCGTCAGGGAATCAGGGCAGCTTGGCGGCATCAGACTGGGTTCGGCCGGCGAGATCACTCTCGAGCCGGGCTGGGACCTCCACGGCGGTCCGGAAGATTTCGCCGGGTTCGTCAGCACGTGGATTCTTCGCTTCTTCTCGCGGATGGAGGAGGCTCTTGCCTGGCGATTCACCAAGAAACGACTCGCCGAGCTGTTCACCCCCTGGCAGGATCGGATGGAGCGGTTGGGGTTTGTCGGTTTTCGGGAGCCCAGGGATGGTGATTCCGCCGGCGAAACCCAGACCGGGAGCCGAACGAGACAGCCGGTGGTGCGGGGCAGCCTCCCCGAGGGCTGTCTCCTGCTCGACGGCGACCTTCGGGTCGAGTCGTATGCGCCGTACGGGCTGCGGGTCAACCACCTCGATTCGGAGACCGTCACGGGGCGCCTCTTTCTCAGCCTGCTGACCGATGAGGCCGCGGCGGTTGCCGAGGTGGTGCTCAAGTCGCTGGCGCGGATGCCCATCGAGGATCGGAGTTCTGCGAGCACCGAGTTCGAGGCCTGGTCGGGTCACCACGGCGGCATGTGGCGGATCAACCTCGTTCGTCGTGTGGTGGACGGCGGGTTCATCGTGACCCTGGCGAGGCTTCGCGACCTCAGCGAGAGTCTGGCCCCGGTGCTCGAGAGAGACCCCCTCTCCGGGGCGCTGCGTGATGCCGGCCACGGCCGAGTGGTGCTCGCCAATGAGGACTTTCTTGACGCATTTGAGAGCGTTTTCACCAAGCACATGGGTTTTCGACACCACGAGTTACTCCGGGAACTCGGTCGGAAATGGGGCATCCGGCACGCATTCCGTCTCGAACAACACGTCCAAAGAGAGTACGGCAAGACGCTGCGGGAGATGGAAACCCAGATGGCGCTCGAACTGCTGTCATCGTCGCTGGGTGTCCTCGGCCTCGGGAGTTTCGACGCCGATCTGAGCCGGCGCGACGCGGGAATCATCGTGATCCTTCACCGCGACAGCCCGTTCCCCGGTCATTTTGTCGCGGTCTCCGGCGGTGCGTGCCCAATTCTGTCCGGTTTCCACTCGGCGGTCTTGACCTACCTGTCGGGGCGGACTCTGGCGGCGCGTGAAATCAGTTGCGCGAGTGAGCCGCGGGAGTCGTGCGTCTTCATTGTGGCCACCGAAGAGCGGGTGTCGAAACTGACGATCGCGGTGCCCGGAACTCCCGACCACGAGCTTGTGACTTCGATTCTCGCCTCCGGCGGGTATGGAGCGTCCCCGTGAGTGACAAGTGGAAAGACGACAGCCTGGCCGAAAAGCTCGAGGATACGAAGTGGGATTACAGCCAGAATGACGACCGCCGCTTCCTGCTTCATCCCATCGGTCGGATCTTCAGCACCTTCTGCTGGGACGGAAAACCCAAACCCGTCGTGCCTCGAAAGCGGATCATCGGAGGCGACGACTCCGGCGACTGATCGTGGAGCGCGCGACCCGCGTCCGGTTGCGCGACAAAAGTCCCTTGTGTCCTGACCCCGAACAGGAACCTCAGCTTCGGTGCTCCATCACCGTCACGGTCATCCATTCACCCTCCATGGTGAAGCTGAAGTCATCGCTGGTCTTGACGTCGAGCGCCGAGACCCGGTAGTCGGACCCCTCGACGATGGTCGGCAACGAGATTGAGTTGCTGCCGGGGACCAGTGCTTTGACGTTGCCGGCGACGACGTTGGCCAATTCGCCGATGACATCTCGTTCGTCATCATCGGTCAGCTTGTCCGTCGGGAGATCGAACATGACAGAGGCGGCGCGCTGAATGATGACCCGGCTGCATTCGAGCCTGATGCCGCCGTGGAAGTCCCCGCTGATGTTGATGGCGGCGGTCATGTTCCGACCGGGCCCGGGCGGCGCCGGCCCCTCGGCGTCCTGGATTTCGAGGCCGAGCTGGGTCGACCACACGCTTTGAACGATTGACCGGATCTGGGTTTCGTTGGGTTTCATCGTGTCTCCGAATTCCTGACGCGGTAAAAGACCGCCCGACCGAACCGAACCCTTTCGAACCGCTCGTCAAGATTGAGGGTGGTTTCCGCGGTGCCGAGAATCAAGAGACCGCCGGGGCGGAGATATCGCCGTATCCGATCGAGGACCAGGCGTTTGGTTTCGACATCGAAGTAGATCAGCACATTGCGCATGGCGAGGATGTCCACCGGTGGAAGAACGGGCAGATCCCGGGTGAGATTGTGATGAAAGAAACTGACCATGTTACGGACCTCGTCGTTGAGCGTCCAGCTGGTTTGGTTCTGGCGGAAGTACTTCACCAACAGAGAGGCGGGCAGACCACGATTGATTTCGGTTTGAGAGTAGACGCCGGCCTTCGATTTCTCCAGCATCGCCCGCGAGACATCGCTGGCGAGAATTCGGGTGCTCCAGGTCGCGAGCTGCGGAAAGGCCTCGCGGAGGATCATGGCGATGCTGTAGGGTTCCTGGCCGCTTGAACAACCTGCCGACCAGATGGTCAGGCTCCGACTCCCGCCGCGTTGCTCGGCAATGATCTCCGGAATGACCTCCTGGCGCAGAGCCTCGAACGGAAAGAAATCGCGAAAGAAAGATGTCTCGGTGGTGACGATGGCCTCCACCGTCCTGTAGTGGAGGTCGCCGAACGGTCGCGACCGGAGGTGCCTGATCAGCGCCACGACGGACTCGATTCCTGCATCGCGAGCGACCGGGAGGAGTCGGGCATTGACCAGGTACACCTTGGAGTTGTCGAGGGCGATGGAGGTGTGGTCCTTGACAAGGTCCCTGATGTAGTCGAAATCGGACCCGTCGATGGGCTCTGGAAACTGGATCCCGTGGGTCTCTTTCTTCATGTTCGGAATCCGACCCGCCGGATGATTTCGGCTCCGATCTCGCTGCACGGAAGCACGGCCTCCGCGAGACCCTGGTTCGCCACATGACCCGGCATGCCCCAGACAACACTCGTCGACTGGTCCTGAACCACGATCCGACCGCCCGCCGAGACGATGGCGCGGCACCCTTCGAGGCCGTCCTGGCCCATCCCGGTGAGCACCACCGCCAGGGTGGATGCGTCGTAGCACTTCGCGACGGAATCGAAGAGGACATCGACCGAAGGTCGACAGGAGTTCACCAGAGGGCCGTCGTCGGTGACGAGGTGCATCTTGCCGCCGCTCTGCCGCACCTTGATGTGAAGATCGCCCGGGGCGATCCATGCGCTCCCGGGTGTGAGCAGCGATCCCTCCTGCGCTTCTCGAACGGTGAGCTCGCAACGGCTGTTCAGTCGTTCGGCGAGAAACGCCGTGAAGTTCTTCGGCATGTGTTGAACGATGACGATGGGCGCCAGAAAACCCCTCGGAATGTGCCTGAGAACTTCCGCCAGGGCGTTTGGACCGCCGGTTGACGCGCCGATGGCGACGACCCCGACCTTTCTCGGACGACCGGCCGCGGCGGTGGTCGGGACCGGGGTTCGGCTCGGCTTGATGCCTCCTTGACGACCGAGATAGAGGGCGCGGATCTTGGGAATGAGCTGTTGTCTGAGGTGATCCCGGGCTGCATCCGGCGAACTTGCCTGGGTTGCTTTGGTCACATAGTCGGCAGCTCCCATGAAGAGCGCGTCGACCGTGACCCGGGCGCCACGCTGAGTCAGGTTGCTGACCATGATCGTGTCGACACCGGGGAAGTCGGATCTGATCAGACCCAGGGTCTCCATACCGTCGAGTTCAGGCATGTCGATGTCGAGGGTGACGAGATCGGGTCTCAGACGTTCGATCTTGGTGAGCGCGATTCGACCGTTGGGAGCGGTGCCGACGACCTCCAGGCCGTCCTCCTCGCTCAGGATCTCTGAAATGACTCTGCGGGCGACAACGGCATCGTCCACCACAAGGATTCGAATAGGGGGCAAAGGGTTCCTCTTCAGGCTTTCTTTGTTTCGACGGGAATGCCCAGCATGACGAGCTTGTCCAACAGCATGCCGCGGTCGAATGGTTTCATGATGTACTCGTTGGCGCCAGCCTGAAGCGCCTGTGCCACGCGTTCGAACTCGGTCTCGGTGGTGACCATCAGGAGCGGCAGCGATGCCAGGCGAGGGTTCTTCCGGACCTCGGTCACGATCTCGAGGCCGCTCATTTCGGGCAGATTCCAGTCAACCAGAGCGAGGTCGAAATCGTGATCCTCGGTGAGGATGCCGACTGCCTGGCGGCCATCAGCAGCCTCGACGACGTCGAAATCGAGGCTCACCAGAATGCCGCGCAGGATGGTCCTCATCGCACGCGAGTCGTCGATAATCAGAGCTCTCATCGCCTTCACCTTTCCTCGGTGGGGTTGAATTTGAAGTGGCTGAGGGCGAATTCGAGATCGGAGGCGGTCCGGCCGAGCTGGACTGCAGCTTCGAGGGTCGTGGCCGCACCGGCGGAGGCCGCGTGCGCGGCCGCCGCGACCCCGGCTACGTTTCTCGCGATCTCGGAACTCCCGCCTGCAGCATCGCTGATGTTCCTGCCGATCTCGACGGCGGTGGCGGATTGTTCTTCCACGGCCGTCGCGATGGTGGTCTGGATTTCGTGAATGGTCCGGACGATGGCGCCGATTCTGGAGATGGCATCGATGCTTTCGCCGGTGTCGTTCTGGATCGTGGCCACTCGTCGCACGATGCCGTCGGTGGCGGAAGCGGTCTCTCTCGCGAGCTCCTTGACCTCGTTGGCGACGACCGCGAAGCCCCTTCCGGCTTCACCGGCGCGCGCGGCCTCGATGGTGGCGTTGAGCGCGAGGAGGTTGGTCTGTTCGGCGATCGAGGTGATGACCTTGACGACGTCGCCGATCTCCGAGCTCGAGTCTCCCAGAGAGCGGATCGTGGCGTTGGTGAGGTCGGTCGCGGCCACGGCGTCGGATGCGATCCGTGATGCCCGGTGTGCGTTTGAAGCGATCTCCCGCACGCTTGCGGTCAACTGTTCGACGGCGACCGCGACACTCTGGATGCTGGAATCGACGTGCTTCGCCGACGCCGAAACCAGTGCTGCCTGACTCGACGTCTCTTCCGCCGCGGAGCTCATCTCCTGGCTGGTTGAGGCGAGCTTGTCGGCTGATTCGTTGAGATCCGCGATGTTGCCCGAAAAGGCGTAGACGACTCCCTCAAACGTCGAAAAGAGCGTGTCGAGGGCGGTTCCGGCGGTTCCGATCTCGTCGTTGCGGTTGGCGTTCATCCGACGAGTGAGATCGCCGGCGGTGATCCGCTCGAGCACTCCCACGGTCCGGCGCAGCATCAGGCTCATGTAACGGTTGATGAGCAGGGTCAGTGCCCCGAGCGCGACGAGTATCGCGATCACGATGGCCGCGGCCGCCCGGACCGCGGTTCGATCGATTCGATCCGCCCGGTCGAGCTCGGACTCGAAGTGTTTCCATGCGGCCCGGTCCTGGGAGGTGACGATCTGGCGAAGCTCGGCGGTGTCGAGCGATCGTCGGACCTCTGCTGATCGCGCCGCACCGTTGAGAAGAACCGCAAAGACGAGAGTGAAACCGAGGCCGGCCAGAATCGGGAGCGCCAAGAGCTTGTGAGTGAGCCTCAGATTATCGAGCATCAAAGCCCCCCGCCGCGGCCGGCTAGTGGCGGATTCCGGCAACCCAGGGTCATCAGGCGCTTTCTCCTGCGGCGCTGCGGAGGTCCAGCACGACGCGGAGGTTGAGCACCAGCAGGAGCTCGCGCTCGAGCTTGTAGGCGCCGTCGATCATCCGACGAGCCTCTCCTCGAAGGGTATCGGGAGGGGACTCGAAGGTGTCCGGGGCGACCTCGACGACATCACCGACGCTGTCGACGACGAGCGCGAGTGGTTCTTCGGCGGTGCCGAGAACCATGGTCATGTAATCCGCCCCATCGTCGTTGGTTGCGAGTCCGGCGCGTCGTCGCAGGTCAATCGCGGTGACGATCTGGCCGCGAAGGTTGATGAGGCCCCTGATGGCCGGATGAGCCATCGGGACCGGCATGAACGAGGTATCCCGGATGATCTCCTGAATCTCTCCGACCTCGATGCCGAGAAGGAGATCGGCCACCCTCAGCGTGCAGTACTGCTTTTGTTCGGTCATTGCTTGCCCTCGGTCGAAACGACCCTGCTGAAGAAGTCCGGATCGACCAGCCGAATCACCGCTGCGAGATCAATGATTTCATTGATCCTGCCGGAGATGACCGAGCAGGCTTCGATGCCTTTTCGGCTCCCGGTTGTTGCGTCCTTGAGGTTTGCGTCGACGATATCGAGGATCCGGTGGACGAGGAGTCCGCACGAGCGGCCGTCGATGGTACAGATCACAACCGAGGCTTCGTCGGCGTTGTCCGCCTGCTCGTTGCGTCGGTTGGTCCGTCGTTCCGGGAGCGCGCGCTGAAGATCGATGATCGGCAGGATCTCGCCACGGTACTGAACCACGAGGTTGTCGCCGACCCGTTCGATGCGGGAGCGATCGAGGGACTCGAGGCGCGAGACGCGGCTGAGGTCGAGCGCCATCCGCTCATCGTCCGTCCCCTGGAGCAGGAGGACCCGTTTGAGGCCGGGGGCTGGGGTTGACGGCGCCGCCGGGTCGGCCGACATCGATCGGGCCCTGCCGTCGGAGACGACGCCCGCCGCGAGTCCGACGCGGAAGACATCGAGAATGAGGGTGATGGACCCGTCTCCGAGAATGGTCGCCCCGGCAAAGGGCAGGCCGGAGAGGCGCCGCCCGAGAGGTTTGACAACGATCTCCTGGGAATCGTCGATCGAGTCAACCAGCAACCCGAACTGTCGACTGTCGCCCTGGAGAACGACGATGCTCTCCGCCGAGCCGGCGCCCGATGATGAGAGACCGAGTTCTTCGGACAGGGTGACCAGGGGGAGGAGGTTGCCCCTGAGACGGTAGACCGGGACTCCGTGGAGCCTTTCGATCCCGAGCTCGTTTTTGCCTCGCCCGAGACGGACCAGCTCGACGACGGAGGCCTGGGGCAGGGCGAACCGCTGTCCCCCGGCGCGGACGAGGATCACCGAGACGATGGCCAGGGTGAGAGGAATCTTGATCTTGAAAGTGGTTCCCTGCGTTGGTTCGGATTGCATTTCGACGAGACCACCGATGCTCTCCACGTTGGTGCGGACGACATCGAGTCCAACACCGCGGCCGGAGACGTTGGTGACTTCCCGTGCGGTCGAAAAACCGGCTCGAAAGACAAATTGCTCGATCTGGCTGCCGGTCAGCTCCGCCGCCATCTCGGGACTCGTGATCCCGGCCGAGATCGCCTGTTCGAGGATCCGCTCCGAGTCGAGGCCCTTGCCGTCGTCGCGAACCTCGATGGCCACGCTGCCGCCCTCGTGAGCCGCTCTGAGTGTGATCTTCCCGGCCCGGGGCTTGCCGGCGGCCTCGCGGTCATCCGGCGCCTCGATGCCATGATCGACGGCGTTTCGGACCAGGTGGAGGAGAGACGTCTTGATCGCCTCGAGGACCGATTTGTCGAGATCGGTCTCCTGACCCTGAATGTCGATCGTCAGCTCCTTGCCCGAGGCAATCGCGAGATCTCGAACAAACCGAGGCAGAGAGGAGAGAATCGAGCTGATCGGCTGCATCCGGGCGCGCATCACCGCTTCCTGGAGTTCGCCGGTGATGGAGTCGAGTCGCTGAGATGCCGTGGTGAGCGCAAGACTGCTGTTGTTGTCCAGATTCTGGCTGATCTGGTTTCGTGCGAGGACCAGTTCTCCGACGAGATTCATCAGTTGATCGAGCACCGAGATGTCGACTCGCAAGCTGGATTCGCCAACTGTCGGGCCGACCGGGTCGGCCGATGTCGGGGTGTCCCTGGTGTCGAGATCCCGCTTGGCGGTCTCCTTCGTCACCGCTTCAGAACGACCCCGGGTCACCTTTTTTGGGGGCGGTTTCGGTTTGGACTCGACCTTATCGGCGGCTCGCCCCTTCGCCCTCGGGGCGGGCTTTTTTTTTCCCTTCGCGACCGATTGATCGATGGCATCCAGTTCCCGGGCGATCTCCGAGTAGTCGCCGTCGCCTTCGGTCTCGTCCTTTTCGATGTGGGCGAGGATCTCGCGAACGCTGTCAATCGCCTTGAGCAGCGTCGTCGTGATTTCGGGCGTCAGGTCGAGGCTGCCGTCCCGAACGAGGGCCAGGACGGTTTCGGCAGAGTGGGTCACCGCTTCCAGCTTGCTGAAAGCCAGGAATCCGCAGGTGCCCTTGATCGTGTGAATCGTCCGAAAGACACGCTCGATGACCTCGACGTTGGACGAGTCTTTTTCGAGCGTGACAATATCCTGATCCACGATGTCGAGGTTTTCGACACTTTCTGCCAGGAACTCGGCGATGATGGCGGACATGCCACCCATTCTCGTACCCCCTTCGGACCGGGTTTCGTCCCCGGGTGCGCCGCGCCCGAGGATCGGAGTCCTTCGAAAACCATGGCGAGGCGGACTCTCCATCGTTTCGCCAATGAAACTCGCAGCAAACAACGTGCCGGTCTCCGTGACCACGGGACGGGCATCGACCGAGCCCGAGCGTGTCAATTCGAGACGCCGAATCCAAGCATACCGCAACATCCGCTTCCAGGCACGTAGGGTCGTCATCGCCGGTCGTGTCCGTCGATTCGGCGGATTGCTGCTAAACTGAAATAGAGTGGCCTTCTTTCCGGCCGCTTTGCATCTCAGCAGTACAACGGGGTGGTTCATGGCGTTTGCCGATCTCAAACTGAAAAACATCAATCGAAAGATCGCCGTTTTTGTCGGGGGGTCCATCGCCGTCGCACTGACGATTCTCGGCATCATCGCGGTGAACTACGCCTCGAGTCTGGCCAGTGATCAGGTCCACATCGAGGTCTCGCGGATGCTCGAGTCCAACGCCCAGGAAATCCGACGGTTCTTCGCCGAGCGGGCGAGGATCGTGACCACGCTGCTCGCCGATCCGCGGCTCGAGATTTTCTTTCAAGCCTACAGTGAGTATCGCGCTCCGGTCCTTGATGATCGCGATTTCAAGGAGACCATCGACTATTTCGATGCCATCGCGGCCGGGGAAAAGGATGTTCGAGCGGTCTTTTTCGCCGATGCGGACTCGGGCGACTACTTCTCCAATCGAATTCCCGAAACACCCGACGGGCGGGTGGAACTCCCGGGGTACCGGGTCAATACCCGGCCCTGGTGGCTGGAGGCCGTCCAGGTCGATCGCCTCTATCTGGCCTCGCCCACCATCGACCTCGTCACCGGCACCGAGGCGGTCACCATCCAAACCACCCGCTACCTCAGCAACGGTACCCTGTTGGGCGTCGGAGGGGCGGATGTCTCGATGGAATCGGTCGGGCGTCTCGTTCGCTCGATTCATTTCGAAGGTGAGGGTGAGGCCTTCCTCGTCGATGACGTGGGAGAGGTCATCTACTTTCCCGGCATCAAGGCTGGAGACGACGCCCTCCCCGGAGACCCGTCCGAGGCGGGAGGCGCCGACAATGACGAGATGAAGCTGGCAGGCCTCGATCGAAGGGCAGACCTCGACGCCGAGGGATTTTCTGAATTGAGCGACCGACTGCTGGCCGGCGACTACGGCGCGTTTCCCTTGACGTTCCATGGTGAGCAGAAGCTGGTCTTCTCGACACCGATCCGCTCCGATTCCCCGTACTTCAACTGGACACTCGGCATTGTCGTGCCGAGAGACCTCATCACCGCTCCCATCCGCGCAAGCGTCACCATGACCGTGATCGCCATCCTCTTCACGATCCTGGCGATCGGTGGCGTCACCCTGTCGGTGAGCCGCTGGGTCGTCACGAAGCCGATTCAGGAGCTTCTCGAGCGATTCCTCGACGTCGCCGGCGGCGAGGCCGATCTCACCCGACGGGTGAGTGTCACCACCGACGATGAAATCGGCCGTCTCGGAACGACGTTCAACACCTTTGTCGAGAACATTCAAGGAGACCTCGAGACCATCGGGTCAAAGGCGAAGTCACTCTCGGGAGCGGCGACGCAGATGCGCAGTCTCGCGCAACAGATCGCGACGGCCAACGACGAGAGTTCGAGCCAGGCCGGGCTGGTGTCGGCGGCGGCGGAACAGGTGAGCGCCAATGTCGATTCGGTGGCGACCGCCACCGAGGAACTCAACGCAAACACCCGCGAGATCGCGGCCAACGCATCGGAGGCGGCACGGGTCGCGACGAGCGCGGTCGACATCGCGGTGTCGACCAAGGGAACCTTCGATCAGCTGTCGGAGAGTGGGACGAACATCGGCGCCGTCGTCAGGGTGATCTACGCCATCGCCGAGCAGACCAATCTGCTTGCCCTCAACGCCACCATCGAGGCCGCCCGAGCCGGGGAAGCCGGCAGGGGATTTGCCGTGGTCGCGGATGAGGTCAAGAAGCTCGCCAACCAGACGGCGCAGGCGACCGAAGAGATCAGCTCCACCGCACGGACCATCTCGGAACAGACCGTCGTCGCCGGCGAGGCGATCAACGAGATCACCACGATCATCGAAAAGATCCACGACATCCAGACCATCATCGCCAGTGGCGTCGAGGAACAGACGGCCACGACCGCCGAAATCGCGCACGCGGTATCGGAGGCCGCGACCGGCTCGCGTGAGATCGCAGAGCGGATCGCGGGGATCGCCGCGGCGGTTCAGGAGACCGCGGCCGCATCGCTGTCATCGAGGGAAGGCGCCGACGAACTCGCGGAGATGTCGGGGGATCTGCAGCGTGTCCTGGGACGATTCAAGTACTGAAATCCAATTCTAAATTCTTAATTCTCAATTACATCGCAGCCCCATCCGGGTCAACTACGATGCAATTGAGAATTGAGAATTCAGATTCACTCGTAGCGCAAAGCGTCGATGGGATCGAGGCTTGCGGCTTTGGCGGCCGGGTAGGTGCCGAAGAAGACCCCGACGAGGGCGGCGAAGCCGAAGGCGAGGGCGATGGCCCAGATCGGCACGTGGGCCGGAGGGAAGCCCGGGATGGCCTTGGCGCCGAGGATTCCGAGCCCCCAGCCGCCGAGGATGCCGATGAGCCCGCCCACGAGCGAGATGGTGACGGCTTCGGTGAGGAACTGGACCAGGATGTCCGATTTTCGGGCGCCGACGGCCTTGCGGACGCCGATCTCACGGGTCCGTTCGGTGACCGATACCAGCATGATGTTCATGATGCCGATCCCGCCGACGAGGAGTGCGATGCTGACCACACCGCCGACCACCGATGTCACCGTCCCCAGGATGGCGCCGGTGCGTTCGAGCAACTCCTCCTGGAGAAGGACGCGGAAGTCGTCCTTGGTGCCTTCCGGGATCCGATGGCGTCGCCTGAGAACCTCTCCGATCTGGTCCTTGGCGAGATCCACGGTTTCGGGGCTGGTGGCCTTGAAGTCGAGCCGGAGCTGTTTGACGGCATCGACGCCGTAGATGTCGCGGGCGGTGGTGATCGGCAGGAGAACGAAGTCGTCCTGGTTCTGGCCCATCATCTCGCCTTTGTACTCCATGATGCCGATGATGGTGAAGGTCGAGGCGCCGACGATGAGGTCGGATCCCAGGATCGGTTCTTCGAGCTCGAGCTCCTCGATGACCTTGCGGCCGATGAGGGCGACCCGCGCGGCGCGCTGGAGATCGAGATCGGAGAAGAATCGGCCGCGGTCGACCCAGTGGTTGGAGACCTCCTGGTGAGACGGGCCGACGCCGAGGAGCATGGTCGGGTGGCGCCGATCTCCGGATCGAGTCTGTTCGCCGCGGTAAAAGACCGGGTTGAAGAGCTCGAGGCCCGCCGCCTGCTCCATGACGGCGATGCCGTCATCGTAGGTCAGCGTGACCTCGCGACCGGCGAGATCCGGGTCCTGGAGGTCCTGTCTCGGGAAGACCATGATGTAGGTCACCCCAACGCCTTCGAACTGGGTCGCAATCACGTAGTTGAGACCCTGGACGATGGACACCACGGCGATCACCGCTGCGACGCCGATGATGATCCCGAGCATGGTCAGCAGTGAGCGCATCTTGTTGGCCCGGATGGCCTGCAGCGCGATGCGGAAGTTGTCCCAGATCATGATCGGACCCCGCCACCGTCACCCCGGCGTCCGTCACTGGTGATTCGGCCGTCGAGCAGCCGGATGGTTCGATGAGCGTGATCGGCGATGTCTTCCTCGTGGGTGACGAGCACGATGGTGTTCCCCGATGCGTTGAGTTCGTCGAAGAGGGCCATGATCTCCTCGGAGGTCTTCGAGTCGAGGTTGCCGGTGGGTTCATCGGCAAGCAAAATCGACGGGCGGTTGACCAGGGCCCGCGCCACCGCGACACGTTGCCGTTGGCCACCGGAAAGCTCGTTGGGCTGGTGTTTGACGCGGTCGCCCAGACCGACCCGATCAAGGGCCTCGAGCGCCCGCTGGCGGCGCTTGGCGGCGGGCATCCGGGCGTAGATCAGCGGCAACTCGACATTGGCGAGGGCGGTGGCCCGGCTGAGGAGATTGAAGGTTTGGAAGACGAAACCGATCTCCCGGTTGCGAATGTGGGCGAGCTCGCTGTCGTCGAGACCGGATACGGCGTGTCCGTTGAGGATGTACTCCCCGCTGGTCGGTGTGTCCAGGCAACCGATGAGGTTCATCAAGGTCGACTTGCCGGAACCCGAGGGTCCCATGATGGCGAGATAGTTGCCGGCATCGACCTCGAGATCGACCCCGTCGAGGGCGCGGACCTCGATTTCGCCCATTCGGTAGATCTTGCGGAGTTTGGCGATGGAGATCAACATCAGTCGACGCGCACCTCGACGCTGCCCGAGTCGTCCTCGTCGTCGTCGGCTTGCGATTTCGTTTCCGCGGTCACGGCCTCGCCGGCCTTGAGTTTCTTCAATGTTCGGTAGGGGCCGATCACGACGACCTCGTCCGGGCTGAGCCCGTCGGCGATCTCGACGTGAAGCACATCCGCCACCCCGGTCGTCACCGGTCGGACGGCGGCCTTTCCGTCGACGATCACGTACACCACGTCGATTTCGTCGAGGCCTTCCGCGGCGCTTCCGTGAACCTCCCCGCCATCGTCGTCGACGGTTCGTTTCACGACCGCCTGGATGGGCACCGAGAGGACGTTTTCCCGGGTCGCGGTCAGGATGTCCACCTTGGCCGTCATGGCGGGTCGGAGCGAGGGGTCGGGATCGTCGAGGGCGATCTTGACCCTGAAACGGATGGTGCCCTGGGCCGGATCGCGGCGTCCGGAGGTGGCGATCTCGACCACGTGGCCGATCTCGGGTTCGTCCTTGCCGAGAGCGTCGACGGTGACCTCTGCCGTCTGGCCGAGCTCGACGCCGACCACGTCGATCTCGCTGACCTCGACCTCGGCGAGCAGACGCGACATGTCCGCCACCGTCATGATCACCGAACCGGGGAGGTTGGTCGAGCCGGGGACCACCGTCTCGCCCTTTTCGGCGTCGAGCTGGATCAGGACCCCGTCCATGGGTGATCGGATGGTGGTGCGGGCGAGGTCGTCGGTGGCCCGTTTGAGCGCCGAGCGGTACTGGTCGATGGTGTGAACCTGGGACTGGAGCTCGACCTCGGCGGTGTCCACGGCGAGCTGCGCCTGTTCCAACGCGTCCTGGCTGACGAGTTGATCGCGGTGGAGCTGTTCGATCCGGTGGAGGTTCCGGCGGGCGTCCGCGAGCTGGACGTCGATGCGGCGGCTCGAGACCTCCGCCTGCCGCAGCGCCGCCCGGGCCTGGTCACGCGCGCCTTCGTAGAGGTCGCGTTCGATCTCGACGAGAAGTTGGCCGGCCGAAACCTCCTGGCCCTCGACCACGGGCAGGTCGATGATCTCTCCCACCACCTTGGCCGAAATTTCGACCTTCTTCTCGGGTGTGATCTCACCGGTCGCCTTGACCCGCGACGAGACCGTGCGGTGTTTGGCGGCCTCGGTATCAACCTTGATCCCGCGAGGCTTGCTGTCCCTCAATGAGGCCCAGACGACCAGCGCGAGAATCGCGACGATGGCGGCTCCGATCAGTGGCTTCTTCATCATGACCTTTCCCGATTGCTAAAACAGAGCCTGGAGCGCGCCCATGCCGGCCTTGCCGACGAGCCAGACCGCCCAGGGGACGAGCACGGCGACGGCGGCACGGGCGGTCGGCAGGCGGCCGACGATCTTGAACCCGATAACGAGCAGGGCGAGAGTCCAGATGTTGAAGATGCTGAAGGTGCCGGCCATGGAGCTGAGCCAGGCCGGCGCGTCGGCGGGCAGGAGCACCCCGAGGTGTGATTTCACCAGGTTGGGGATCTCCTGCTCGGTGATCTTGTCGACGCGTTGGATCAGCGTCACCATCAACACCGTTGCCACGACCGAGGCCGGCCAGTAGGCGTGCAGGGTCGCCGACAAGGTGGTCACGAAGTCGGTCTCGGAGCCGACCATCTTGAGCATCAAGAGGAAGATCGCGGCCAGGATCGCCCACATGACCGGCACCACAACCGCGGTGATGATGGGGATGAAGCGAGTGATCTTCTCGCTGCCGGCGAGCATCTGTTCGATCTGCTGGTCGCTGATTTCCTGAGCGCGGTCGCCGAGTCTCGCCCGCAGGGTCGCCTCGTTGTCCATGTGCGGCAGGATGATCGCCTGCGCTCCGACGGTCAGGATCATCATGGCGATGAGCACCACCAGCCAGCTCGGTTTGGTTCTGATGTCCTCGAAGACCTCGCCCGGCGAGAAGAACACCTTGATCAGCCGTTGGAAACTGCTGATCCTCGCGGTCGGTCCCGGCGCGGGGGTCGTCGATTCGGCCGGTTCGTAACTCGGACGGTCGCTGGTCTCATCCATGGGTGGCTCCTTGTGTTTTCTTCAGCAGTATTGTGCCCGATCTTTTGCAATTGGTCCCGTACTCGGTGCGCGCATGTACCTTCGCTACGAGATCGCGGGTAAAAGGATACTGCGGATCGGTTGAGCGATCGAGACCCGAAGTCCTGCCGCCGACCGGTTCTGGTAGAGTTCCGTCGCCATGAGAAGAGCTGGTTTCGTCTCCTCCGCCTGCCGCATCGCCGCCCTTTTTCTGGGGGCGTGCACGGGGCTGGTATCCCAGGTGGGCGCCGGGGAGGAGACCGATCTCGCCGAACTGGTGGTCAGGTTCGGCAAGACGCGGTGGACCGAGAACAACCGCGTCGAGCTGCTGTCCGATCCTCGACGGGCGTGGGAGGCGGGCCTGGATCTTCTGGAGTCCGCCGACCACCACATCTTCATCAGCACCTTCAGCTGGAGCGAAGACAGGTACGGGACCCGTTTCAGGGACGCCCTTGCCGAGGTGGTCCGCTCGCGGCGGCGGAACTCCGACGAGTTCATGGCGCGATGCCTGGCCGATGCCGCCGCCATGAAGCTGTTCAGCCGTGCCTTCAACGAGGTCCGGACCGGGGGCGCGATCGTCAAGTCGTACAACAGGACCGCCTGGGGGATGTCGCCCATGTACGACGGGAGGATGCACGACAAACTGCTGATCCGCGACGGCCGCGAGGCGATCGTCGGGGGGCGGAACTACTCGAATATCTACTTCGATCCCCAGCACTGGTGGCTCGATTTCGGTGTGCTGCTCCAGGGTGCGGCGGTCTGGGACCTCCAAATGATCTGGCTGAAGTCGTGGACGGTCGCGGAGGATCTCTCGGATGCACGGCACTTTACCTGGCCCCCGGAAACGATCCGGCGACGAATCCGCAGCCTGTGGGACACGGGACGGTTCCCGGATGGGGAATCTCCCCTCGAGGACTACGTTAACGAGCGCTTCTTCCCCGACTACGAGGCACCGCCGGGCCAGACCCCGGTGGCGGTGCTCTACGACAACAGCATGGTCTGGGATCGGGCGCCGACGGCGGCCCTGCTCGTGGAACTGGTCAAGGCCGCCGAGAGCGAGATCGACATCATGACGCCGTTTCCGAACTTCGAGACGGTGCTCACGGATGCACTGGTCGAGGCGATCGCGCGCGGCGTTCGGGTTCGGATCATCACCAACGACCGGGAAGCGGCGATCCGCGGCGGTGCGATCCGACTCGCGGCGTTTCCGACGCTGATCAGACTGACCGAGGCCGGGGCCCAAGTCTGGGCATGGAAGGCGAACCCCGATCTCCTCCTCGAGATCGCCAAGGCCGAGTGTGCCCCTTCGATCGTGCCGCCGATCGCCCTTCACGGGAAGGTGGTCCGCGTCGATGATGAGCTCACCATCGTCCATTCGTCGAACTTCAACATTCGATCCGCCTATTACAACACCGAGGCGGGGGTTGCAATCCTCAATCGGGGATTCAATCGACGAATCGAGGGGCTGTTGGACGGCCTGCTGACCCTGCGCAATTTCGACGTCGTCTGCACCAACGGCGACCGGCAGGTCGTCGTGGACCAACTGGTGAAGCTACTCGGTCCCGACGATGTCGAGGCCATGCGTCTCGAACTCGGGTCGAAGCGCCGCTTTCTCGATGGGATGGGCATGTTGTGGTGATGAACAGGGCCGGCCGAACGGCACCTGTGCTCGTGGGGTTCATCATCACCCTGATTCTGCCGGTCGCTGCGGAAGAGGTCGCTCCCCCGCGTGATGTCGACCAGTGGCACGAGGCGTTCGCCGCGGCCGTGGGCGGCGCCGGCAGCGAACCGGAGAACCGTGGCTGGAGCCTGGGAATCTGCCCGAGCGCGGGGTTCGCGGTCGGTCCGTACGAGTGGATCTCCTTCCAGGCCCACGGCTACCTCTCCCTTACCGACGGCCACAGTTTCAGCGTTTTCGGCGGCTACGGCTTTGAGCGCGGCCCGGGATCGGAAACCCACATGGCCACGCTGGGCTGGGGCGGTGTCCGCACGCTCTCGGCCGTCCGAACGCAGCGCGGCTTTTACGGCAAGTTTCTCCGCTATCGCAGAATCAGGGACTTCAACCACGGAATCCACCACGGACTCTCCGTCGGAGCGGAGTCAGGCGCCGGGCTCTTCGCGCTGGCTTTCGAGTTCGGAGCGGCGAGGTCATCACGGAACCACTGGGTCATGACGGCTCAGATCGGTCTCAAGATCGAGCTGCCGTTCCTGGTCCCGCTGTCACGCAATCCAGGTACCCGACCGGACGCGTGAGCCCCGATGTTTGTTCGCCTGCTGATTCTGTTCACCCTGGTTCCGTTGCTCGAGCTCTTGCTCCTGGTGAAGCTCGGAGAGGTCATTGGTTTTTGGGCGACGGTTGCCTTAGTGGTCGCCACCGGGGCCCTCGGCGCGTTACTCACGAGGATTCAGGGGTTGCGGGTTCTGCGGCAGGTTCAGGCGGAACTTCGCGAGGGCCGGGTTCCCGCGGAACGACTGCTCGACGGTCTGTTGATCCTCATCGCCGGCGCCGTGCTCCTGACGCCCGGGCTCATCACCGATGCGTTGGGCTTTTTTCTCCTCGTCCCCCCGGGGCGGCGTGCGGTTCGAAAGGTGATCTCCGCCGCCGCGGCTCGCAGGTTCAGAATACCGCGTCCTTCGGTACGCGATGCCGAATGGACAAAAAACGAATGAAAGTCGGGAAGCCGAGTTTCCATCGGAGACAACCCTTCGGTTTCGCAGTACAATTCTGTGATCTGAAGACCAACGCGGCCCGAGACCGCGGATAGAACAAGCGGATAGAACAAGGGGACGAACAATCGACGCCAATCGTATCTTGACCGACCTCCTGGTCAACTTCCGACGAATCGTTCACCGTGGTCTGGTGACCTATTCGGGGGAACTTTGGTATCGGGAAGGCCTCCCCAGCGATGTTTTTCGCCGGCTGGTCGTTCGCAAAGAGAACGAAACGCCCCTCGACCGTTTCACCGGCGACTACGAAGAACTGATGACCTATGCCAACTTTCGCGACCTGGCCGACATCATTGTCGGCAACGACGTGCTCAAAGATCGGTTGACGATACTCGAACCTCATGACGGCGCCAGCCTGCTCGATCGGCTCCACGAACTCGAGGAAATGAGAAGGACGATTTCCGCGAGCAGACCGGCCGGCAAAGACGATGACGCCCGACTGAAAAGGTATTTCGACGAATTCCGTTCGGCCATCAAAGGCGCCAAGGCAGCGACGGAATCGGCGCCGCTCACGCCGACCAGACGCTCGGCCGAGCCGTCCGCGACCGAACGCAAGGAGGAGACCCTCGATTCGATCTTCGACGAGGATGAACCGCCTCCGCCGCCGGCGCCTCGCCCCGGTCGATTGGTGGTCAAGGTGTCGTCGAAAGGGCTCCACAAGGCGGCCACCGAGACCGCGTCGCCACCAGATGCCGATCCACCCGCGAAACCCCCGAAACCGCACATCTCGGTGAACGCCGAGGTGGGCTCGGTCGCAACTCCGGTGACGGAGGTGTCGAGCCGTCCGGGGCCCGGCGAGCCGGGACCCGAGGGATCGGTGGAGGAGGCCGAGCGGGTTGAGAGGGCACTGCGTGACGGCGACGATGCGGCGATCCTGAAGGCGCTTCACGTCGAGGTCACCTCGATCGCTGACGGCATGCTTCGGCGTGATCCCAAACACGGCCACCTGGTGTGGGAGGTGGTGGGACGGCGCGGCTGGTTCGACGCCCATCGGGAGGAGTTCGAACTCGATCCGCTGGAGCGGTTCTACGGGCTCGCGGATACCTTCCTCGAAGCCTTTGCATCCGGGGCGAAATCCAGTGACCTCAAGAGTATTCTCGCCGATGTGGGATTTTCGAAGATGCTCCTCGAGTTGCGGGAGATGTTCCTCAAGAGCCGAAGCCGCGTGTAGACCGACAGCCAGTTCTCAATTCTTAATTTCATCACATTCGAGCCAGGGAGCCGTGCGATGGAATTGAGAATTAAGAATTGTCGGTTGAGCCGACATACACCGCTCCGGGTTCGATCATCGGGCCGTCCGGAAGGTACTCCAGGCAGTGGGCCATCCAGCCGGTCTGGATCGCGAGGCAGAACGGGATGGGGAAGGCGCTGACCGGAAGACCCATGGGTCGATAGAGGAGGCCGGTGATCGAGTCGACATTGGCATAGATTCCCTTCGGACCCAGGACGGTCTCCACTTCGTCTCGGAGGGCGGTGTAGACCTGCCAACGGTGCTCCATCCCGTGGTTCTTGAGCACGGCCTCCGCGTGGCCTTCGAGAGCTTTGACCCGCGGGTCGGGGCAGCGGTAGACGCGGTGGCCGAAACCCGGGAATCGATGACCGCGACCGAGTGCGGCTCGCGCCCAGGTGCGTGCCTGATCGGCGTCCCGGAGCCCGGCCATCATCTCGTATGCGAGCTGGCTGGCGCCGCCGTGGCGGGCCCCGGAGAGGGCGCCCATCCCCGCCAGGACGGCCGAACCGAGGTCCGCGCCCGTGGAAATCACGACCAGGGCCGCGAATGCGGCAGCGTGGAGACCGTGTTCGGCCTGGACGATGAGACTGGCTTCGAAGGCCCGAATCTCGTCCTCCGGCGGGATCACGCCGAGGGTCTGGTAGAGGAAGTTGGCGGCAAAACCGAGATCGTCGGACGGCTCGACGGGGCCCAAGCCGTCGAGGTGGCGGATCGCTGCGGCCGCGAGGGCCGCGGTCCAGCTGAGGATTCGGGCCGGGCGGCGCCACTGTGCGTCGAGGGTGGTGTTCTCCGGCTCGGGCGTGTGACACGCGGCAACGGTGAGCATCGTCCGGTACTGGGCGAGAGGATGGGCGCGGCGGGGAACTCTCTCCAGCGCGTCAAACGCGGCGCGCGGTGGTCGCCGCCAGCGCCGGAGTTCGTTCTCCCAGTCTTCGAGCTGGGCGGCGGTCGGGATCTCACCCTGGAGAATGAGATAGCTGACGGCTTCGAAGGTGGAGCGTTCGACCAGGTCGGCGATGGGGTATCCCCGGTAGAGCAGGCGGCCCGTCCGGCCGTCGATGTCGCTGATCAGGGTGTCGCCGGCGACCAGGTTTTCGAGACCGCGAGCGTAGGTCTGGGGCGATGGCGATCGTGACCCGCCGATCATGTCGACCCCGGATCCGGCAGGGATCGTTCTGAGGGGCCGACGTACCGACTCAGCGGCCGCACCAGGCGAATCGTGTCCATGGCTTCACGGACCAGCGCGACCAGACCGGCGGTTCTTCCGACCGCGAAGAGACATGGTCCGAAGGCAGCGTCGGCGCCCAGAAGGTGGAAGATCGGAGCGGCGTAGAAGTTGATGTTGACGTGGACGCCGCGCGGGGCCAGGACTGCGGTGGCGGCGGTCTCGATCGCGCGGGCCGCCTCGAAGATCTCGGGCCGTCCACGCCGGTTGGCGAGGGCGGCGAGCTCGCGCCGGAGGACCACGACCCGGGGGTCGGGCATCCGATAGCTTCGATGGCCGAATCCGGCAATGGGGCGGCCCTCGTCGAGGATCCGCCGGACCAGCGTTCCGGCGGCGCGAGGTTCGCTCAGCGCAGCGAGCTGGTCGAGGACCGCCTCGCCGGCGCCTCCCTGGCGCGGACCCCGGAGGGCGGAGAGGCCGGCCACGATGTTGAAATACGGATCCGCGAGACAGGAGGCGACCACCATGGATGTGAAGGTCGGCGCGTCGAGGCCGTGCGCGGCATAGAGCACCCACAGGAGATCGAGCACCCGGACGTCTTCAGGGTCCGGGCGACAGCCGTTGAGTCCGGCCAGGACCGACTCCGGGAGGCTGGCGTCGACGTCGATCGGCGGGGAACCTCGACCCGCCCGGTGAGCGGCGATTTCGGCCGCCAACGCGGCGATCTGCCCGACGATCCGCAGCTCGCGCCAGTGTTGTTCGCCGGAAAGGTCGTCATCCACCGAAAGCTCGTGGCAACCGAGGGCCGAGATTCCCGCACGGAGCAACCGCGTCGGGTGCGTCGCGGGTTCGAGGTCCCGGATCAAACCGACGACGTCTGCTGGCAGCATCCGACCGGAGCGAAGCTGGTCGCGGACGACCCGGTAGGCCGCCGGGTCGGTTTCCGGCGCCGAACCGGTGATCAGGAGGCACGCGACCTCCTCAAAACTGTTGCTGGCGGCGAGCGTCTCGACGGGTTCGCCGCGGTAGGTCAACCTGCCGCTCGCCGGGTCGAGCCACATGACATCGGTGGTCGTGGCGATAACCCCGGACAGGCCTCGGCCGACCTCGGTGGTCACCGGCCAGTCGATCTTCTCGGCTTTCCAGTCGAACGAGGCCGAAAGGGTGGGGAGGATGTTCACGCGATATTTATACCGCATCTCGATTTTCGTTGACGCGGGTTCGAATCCGATCGAGCTCCGACGGGGCGGGAAGCTCAGTCGTTCAATTTGACCACGCCGACGTATCGCCGGATTCGAAGCCGTCGCTGAAGAGCACCTCGGCGCCGGTGCAGACTCCGGGGACGGCGACATTGGTGATGGAGATCTCGTCGATCCACCAACCATCGCCCACCAGCGAGCCGTCGGATGACAAGACCCAGCGAAGCATCGCGCTCTGGCCCGTCCACGGCGATAGATCGGCGGTGAAGGCCGCGTAGGTTGACTGACCTCCGGTGAAAAATCCGCCGGTGCCGAGACCGCAGGCGTCGTTGGTGTGGGTCGAAACCCCCGGGTAGCTCATGGACACGCGTTGCCACGAAGATCCACCGTCGGTGGAAATCTGGAGTTCGCCTTTGTCCCAGTCGTTTTCGGTGTCGTACTTCGACCAGAATTCCACCTGAGGGGCGGTATCGAGATCCAACGGGGGTGTCGTCAGGGCGGCGCAGAGATTGTTGCCATAGGTTCCGGTGGCGTAGGCGGCGCCGCTCACACCGGCGCCGGCGGCGACGTGCCATGGACTCGCCTGAACCAGCGCGGCGGGCGCGGTGTCCCCGGCATCGTCGTTCCAGGTGCCGATCACACTCGGACCGGTCGGAGTGGATGCCAGCTCGCGGGTATTGCCGTCCTCGCCGCCGTGGGCGAGATCAACGGCGCGAACGATGTAGTGGTAGTTTTCGGCAAAGATGACGTCGCTGTCGTGGAAGTCGGTGGCGCTGATCTGATGGGCGATGCGGTTGGCCGGCGACGGGGTGAAGGCGGGTGTCGCGGATCGGTAGACGTTGTAGACCACCGGGCCGCCGCACCACACGCTTTGGGGCGGCTGCCAACCGAGATCCAGCCGGCACGATGTCGTACCGGGATTCGCTACCGAGTCGATGCCGGCGAAGGAAGGGGGCTCGGTGCAGGTCCCGGTGGTGGTTGCCCCGACACAGCTCGAGATCTCGGAAGAACAGCTGCCTGCGGCGGTCGCAGCGACAAAATAGGCATAGGGGACGCCACCCGAGACGGTGGCATCGACAAACGACGTCGATCCGGTTTCACCGACAGGCACGGCTGGGCCGGGGTCGGCACAGGTCCCGGTGGACCGGAAGATCCGGTAGGTGAGGCCCGGGCCGGCTCCCGCCCAACTCAACGCGATCCGGTTGTCTCCGTCGGCCTGGGCGACGACGGCGCTCGGCGGCTCGGGGACTTTGGCCAGCGGCTGCGCCAGGTGCGCCATGGTGGCGAGGTAGGTTCGAATGACGGCGGCCTCGAAATCCGCCGCCCCGGGGCCGCAGTTGGCGATGGTGTCTGATGATTGGTGGTAGAAGGGGTAGTTCCCGCTCTGGCCGCAGAATCCCTCGTTGTCGGTGATCCCGCAGACCGCCGAAAAGCCGTTGCTCCAGAACGGCGCGTGGTCCGAGTACACCATGCTCGAGCAGGAGAAGGCGTTGATCTGAAGACCGGTGCCGTAGGTCGCCGACGCATCGATCATCGCCTGGGCCAGCCACTGCGAACCCGAGTTGTAGTTGACGTCGAGGTTCTCGACCGCGGGTTGGCCGTCGCCCTCCCAACCGATCATGTCGCCGTTGAGCACGGCCTGGATGTTCTCGCCGGCGGCTGCGGCCTGGTCGGCATAGTAATTGCTGCCGTAAAGACCCTGCTCTTCGCCGGTGACGGCGACGAATCTGGTGGTGCGGGCGAAGCAGTAATCCGACATGACCTCGGCGAGCGCGGTCACCATGGCCGTCCCGCTGGCGTTGTCGTCGGCGCCGGGAGCGGGCCCGGAAGAGGGGAGATCATCGAGGTGGCCGATGGCGATGTAGACCAGATCCGGATCGCTGAGACCGGGAATGGTGCCGATGACATTGTCGGCGTAGCCGCCGGTGTGGTGCTGATACTCGGGAGCCAGCCCAAAGACCGAGAAGAGATCGTGAACATAGGAAGCGGCATCGAGGCAGCCCTGTGAGCTCGAGTACCTGGTGGTCCACCCGGTCGACTGGGAAAGAGCCGCCCAATGGGACAGGGCGAGGGCGCCGTCGACGCGGTCGACCATCTCCTGAACCAGGGGGTTCGACTGCCGGAATCCCTGCTTCGGAGCCGGTTGCGCCTTGATCGCGGCGAGAGGGTCCATGTCCATCAGGTGGAGAAACCAGCCGCTGGATTCACGACACTCCGGGGTCGAGAAGTCGATTTCTTCGACCAGGAGCCAGTCGAAACCGCGGGCGATGACAGTACCGCAGGCGAGGAGGTCGGTTTCGCTGAAGCCGGGCCGCAGACCGGCGAGGGCAAAGCGTGTGTGTCCAGTCGATTCCTTGACCATGGTTGCGATCAGCGAGCGACCCTCGGCCGCAGGGAGGACAGCCTCGGCCGCACCGATGGCGAAGAGCGCGTCATCGGTCTCGGCAACCAGGGTGATGCCGGCATCGATGAGGGCGTTGCGATCGCCATCTGATCGTCGCTCGATTCGGATCAGTGAGTCGTCGTTCGCGGTGGCGATTCCCGCCGCGAGAAAGGTGAGAGCGATGAGGGTGGTGGTGATCGATCGTGGCCTGGTTTTCGCGGTCATTGAACCTCCGAGATCCGGGACGGAATCCTGTAACCGGAGACTATCAGAAACCGCCGGTCGGGAGAGTGCGCGTGCTCACGGGTCGGCGGCATGGGTTAGACTCTCGTCACCACGGTCGAGAGATTTCGGCCGGAGCGGGGGAGAGGCGCCAACCATGACCACCGGCCGAAAGATCTTCATGTCTGTTGTGGTCACGGTGGTCTTTTTTGTCTTGCTCGAGGGGCTGCTGGCCGTGGTCGGGGTCCGGCGCGGGGCCTACGCCGACGACCCCTACGTCGGTTTCTCGTCCACCTCGCCGCTGTTCGTCGAACGTACCGGAACCGACGGCGCCGCCGAGATGGCGACCGCGGACAACAAGCTCAGCCTCTTCAATCCGCAACATTTTCCGCTCCGCAAGGGGGAGGCCGTTCGGATCTTCTGCGTCGGTGGATCAACGACCTTCGGCCGGCCCTACGGCGATACGACCTCGTTCTGCGGCTGGCTGCGCGAGTTGCTCCCGGTCGCCGATCCCAGCCGCAGATGGGAGGTCGTCAACGCCGGCGGCGTCAGTTACGCGAGCTACCGGGTCGCTCTTTTGATGGAAGAACTCATCAAGTACCAGCCCGATGTCTTTGTCGTCTATTCGGGGCACAACGAGTTTCTCGAGCGTCGGACCTACCCTCAGATCATCGCCATGCCGAAGGCCGTCCGGGGCCTCGGTTCCGTGGTCTCGAAGACCCGGATCTGGGCTGCCATGTCGACTGTCGCGCGACGGGTGTCCGACCGCCCCTCGTCACCCGTGAACAACCCCGATCTTCTCAATGAGGAGGTGACGACGCTCCTCGACAACGCCGTCGGTCCCAGCGCCTACACCCGCGACGACGAGCTCGCCGGGAAGATACTGCAGCACTACCGCTACAACCTCAGCCGGATGATCGATATCGCGGCGTCGGTCGGAGCTGAGACCGTCTTGATCACCCCCGCCTCCAATCTCAGGGACAGCCGGCCGTTCAAATCCGAACATCGCCCGGATCTCAGCGAGGAGGACCGCCTGACCATCGAAGGCCTGCTGGAGCGCGCTCAGGCGGCCCACGCTGAAGGTCGCCTCGGCGAGAGTCTGGCTGAGGTCGACGAGGCCGCCGTCCTCGATCCGCGGTACGCACAGCTGGCCTATCTTCAGGGGCGACTCCTCGACGAGGCCGAAAACTGGCGGGAGGCCCGGTCGGCGTTCGAACGCGCCCGAGACGAGGACGTGTGCCCTCTGCGGGCACCGGGCCGGGTGGCGGGCATCGTTCGCGAGGTCGCATCCGAACGGGGCGTGTTGCTGGTCGATTTCGAAGCCCTCGTCGATGCGCGGTCGGAGCACGGAATCCCGGGAATCGAGTCCTTTCTCGATCACGTTCATCCCACCATCGAGGTCAACCGACAGCTGGCGGTGGCGATACTCGAGACCATGGCGGACGGTCGGCTGCTCCGCCTCTCACCCGCCTGGGGTGATGAGGCGGTGGCCGAGGTCGCACGCCGGGTCGAGGACGGCATCGATCCGCAGGCCCACGCCCTGGCCTTGATGAACCTCTCCAAGGTGATCGGATGGGCGGGCAAGCTCCAGGAGTCGTACCGACTCGCCGCGCAGGCCGTTGAACTCTTCCCGGATGACTCCCTGATCCAGTACCAGGCCGGTTTGACCGCTCACCTGGTGGGTCGGAAGGACGAAGCCGTCGCGCGCTATCGGCGGGCGGTGGAACTGCAGCCCGACGCCGATGAACCACACGGCAATCTCGGCGTGCTTCTCGAAGAGTCCGGCCGGATCGATGAGGCGATTCATCATTTCAGAATGGCCATCCGTTTCTCCAGGACATCCGAGACCACGATCCGCAACCGTCGCAACCTGGCCCGGGCGCTGATGGTTTCGGGCTATCGGGATTACAGCCAGGGCAACGTCGACGGGGCACTGGTCAAGCTGACGGAGGCCGCCGAGATCGAACCTCGAAACCCCGAGATCCTCGGCCGGCTCGGCATTTCTCAGCTCTCCGCCGGCCGCCCCCACGAAGCGGTGGCGACCTTTGGAACCGCTCTTGCGGCAGGGCCCGACGACGCGGCGATGACGAACCGGCTCGCCCTCGCCCTGGCGCTGGACGGTCAGACGGATCGTGCGGCGTCGACGTACGCCCGGGCGCTCGAGCTGGATCCCGGTGTCGCGGATCTGCCGGACAATCTGTTCCTCATCCTGGGGAAAATGGGCAGGACCGAGTTGGCGAGCACGATCCGGGCGAAGGTCGGGGAGTAGCGCGAAGCCATATAATCGGCGGGTGCCATCCGCGACACGACCCTCCAGGTTTCGCAACCGTCGGACGTTCATCCGGATCGCGGTCCTCGCGGTTGTGCTCGGGGCGCTGTCCCTCGGCTATCTCTTCCGCTACCACGCATTTCTCAGATCGCTGCGGGCTTTCGACATGGCGCGGCGGGAGAGCTTTGCCGAGCAGGCTTTTCCACTTCTCAGCCGGTCCCAGATCACCCAGCTCGGCACGGCGCATCGTGAAGGACATCGGCCCCGGAGTTCCTACACCTGCTTCGACCGTGAGAAGGCCGCCAATACTCTCCGGGTCGGCGTTTTTGGGTGTTCCTTCGTCTACGGTGCGGAAGCCGCGCCCGGACAGGACTTTCCATCCCAGCTGCAGCGGTTGTTCGAGACCGACGGGCAGCCCAGGGTCGAGGTGCTGAACTTCGGAGTCGGGGCGTTCGGAGTTCAGCAGTCGTACCTGCTCTGGCAGTACCTCGCCGGGGAATTCGACCTCGACCTCACGATCTACAATCTCTACGGCTTCCATCGCGGTCGCGACAACACCTTCATCATGCTCAACACGATCTTCGCACCGGTCCACGCGCGATACGTACTCGACGGCGAGGGCCTCCGGCTGATCCGGGTCCCCGGCGGCGACCGCCGCAGCGCCGCCGAGGGCTACTTCCGATTGATGCCCCGGTGGGCCTCCCTCCGGTTCGATGCAAAGACTCCACCCCAGATCAGGGCGCTGCTTCCGGAGGGCAACGAGCTGCCGTCGAACCCGTTCTACTACCGCCGCGACGCCGAGAAGGAGTTCGCCGAACTCTATGACCGGATCTTTGCCGACATGGCGGCTGGTTCCGAGCGGCTTCTCGTCCTCCTCAACGACGGAGGCTCCAGTGATCTCATGCGCGACTCTTCCGAGGCTCGAACCTTCGATCTCGTGCCCACCCGGTCCGAGAAATTCACCTGGGATCGCAGCGGGCTGTATCGCGCGCCGAAGAACCACCCGAGCGCGCTGGGTTACCACATTCTCGCTCGTGATGCCCATGCGATTCTGACCGGCCGGCTGGAAACCGGTCTTCCCGATGTCGAAATTCTCGGCCCTGCCGAGAGCGGCGCCGCGCCCGAGATGGCGACGGGCCTTTCGGACTTCGACGACGTGGTCCTCTCTCTCGGCGGTCTGCCGGCGGCGATTTTCGTCACGCCGGAGGTGCATGGGTCCGTCGATCCTTTTTCATTCAAGTCGAGTCGATTCGATTCGATACTCGACGTCTCAGGACCACGAGATCCGTTGTTCATCGCTCTCGAGGGGGAGATCTCCGGCGAAGACCTCCGACTGAGATTCTCCGTCGATGGATCTCCCGAGGCGATCGTGCTCGGTGGGATCTCGTTGGTCGGCGGCCGGCACATCGGGGTTTTGAGGCCCTCCTCTGACACCGCCCGCGGGGACGGTTGGGTGCTCCGGACGCGTCCCGACTCGAGTCCGATCTCGGTGGATCTTGCCTCCGGCAGGGACATTACGGACATCCGGCTCGAAATCGGCGGCGTCACCGTTCTCATTGGGGACGACGATCGAAGCGCCGGCTCAAGGTCGCATCGTATCTCGTGGCGATCCGGCCAGGGAGAGCTGGTTGCAACTCGCGGCCACCCCGAACAGAACGCCGACGCCATCATCGCCGCGGCTGCCGGGGACTACTGCATCACGACGCGGGAGGGCGGCGGCGCGGAAAAGCCCTGGTGCACCCGCCGGTGGCAGCTCGATTCGACGCCGGTCGAGATCCCGACGGTCGGCGTTCCCCTGATCAACCGAGCCCCGAGGTGATCGCGATGGCGGCAGCGGTCGCGACGGCGCCGGCGTCCGGCTCGGTCGCTGAGGAATGTCAGGCAGGCGGCGATATTCGCGGCGAACAACTCCGGAGCCGTGCACCCTTCCCGCGTTCCCGGGTCGGTCCTGACAGCCGGTAGGCGCAGCGTTCGGTTCGCTGCCCCTGCCCCTGCCGTTGTCGCTGCCGCGGTCGCGGTCGCTGCTGTCTCTTTCGCTGTCCCTCTGCCCCTGACCCGGACGCTGCCGCTGTTTGTGCGCGATCAGGAGAAAAAAAGGGCGGGGCCGAAGCCCCGCCCGTGGTTGATGTTGATGGATCTTACTGCGGTGGGATGGTGGTCGGGTCGTTGCTGCTGTTGTCGAGCACCGATCCGTAGCAGTAGTAGCCGGCGGTCGCCTTGATCGAGGTGACGTCGGCGTACCCGTTGGTGGGGGCGTAGTCGGCGAAGATCCGATTGATCTGGTTGTTCGACCAGGGCGACAGGCTCATGGTCTCGGTTCCGAGCATGGCGCCGGTCTCGTCGTACAGGGTGATCGAGATCGGAAGGTTGTCGTCGACGCCGTTGACGCAGCCGAGGTTGGCGCGCAGAGCGTCGTTCTCGCTCATGAAGATGATCCGCCTGGTCTCATTCTGCGTGATGAGGTTGCTGGCGGGGATACCCGGAATCGCCTGACCGAAGGTGCCGAGAGTGTCGGCCTGACTCACGTCATAGGTCCGGCTCATGATGCCGAGGAACGCGGAGTCGGCGCTGATCGCGAGCGCACCGGCGACATCGGGCTCGAGTCCGAAGATCTCGGCGAGGACGTTCTCGTAACGGACGCTGGCGCCCGCGGCGAGGGTGAAGCTCTCCGAAACGGTCGGTGACGAGTTGTTCGCGCCACGGGGCAACCACATGAAGTCGTAGGTCGCCATCGCGGTGCCGGCATTGTTGATGTCGACGTCTGTCTGGAAGAACGAGCCCTCCGCACCGGCGGCAAGGGCCGCGGCGGGAATGAAGTAGTTGACGAACGGCGCATCGACGCCGTACTCGGTGGGCAGGATCGACGTCGGGTCGTTGCTCAGGTTGTCGAGCACCGATCCGTAGCAGTAGTAGCCGGCGCCGGCCTTGATCGAGGTGACGTTGACGTAGCCGTTGGTGGGGGCGTAGTCGGCGAAGATCCGGTTGATCTGGTTGTTCGACCACGGTGCGAGACTCATGGTCTGGGTCTCGAGCTCGGTACCGGCGTCGTCAAACAGCGTGATCTTGATCGGGAGATTGTCGTTCACGCCGTTGACGCATCCGACGTTGGCGCGGAGGCCGTCGTTCTCGCTCATGAAGATGATCCGCTTGATCTCGTTCTGACCGATGAGATCGGCTGCGGGAACGCCCGGCAGGGCCTGACCGAAGGTGCCGAGGGTGTCGGCCTGGCTCACGTCATAGGTCCGGCTGGCGATCTTGAGCTCGGTGGAGTTGGAGATCACCGCGAGGGCGCCGGCGACGTTGGGTTCGGCGCCGAAGACCTCGGCGAGCACGTTTTCGAAGCGGATGCTGGCGCCGGCGTCAAGGGTGTAGCTCGAGGACTGCGCGGGCGAGGAGTTGTTCTCACCGCGAGGCAGCCACAAGAACGCGAAACCGGCTGCGGTGGCGCCCGCGTTGTTGACGTCGACATCGGTCTGGAAGAAGGACCC
Organism: Acidobacteriota bacterium; assembly: GCA_024641545.1. GTDB lineage: Bacteria > Acidobacteriota > Thermoanaerobaculia > Thermoanaerobaculales > Sulfomarinibacteraceae > JAHECW01. The sequence goes on along the minus strand of JAHECW010000014.1, from coordinate 18,508 downwards.
TTCCGCACCGGCGGCGAGGGCCGCGGCGGGGATGAAGTAGCTCTCGCTGAAGGTCGATCCGAGGGTGACGGTGACGTCCATCGAAGCCGAGTCCGAACCACCGCCGTTGGTCACCATCAGGGAGACGGTGAAGGTGCCGGCGCTGGCGAACGCGTGAGTCGGATTCTGCACGGTGCTGGTCGATCCATCGCCGAAGTCCCAGGCCCAGGTGTCCACGGCGCCACCGGTCGAGGCGTCGGTGAACACGACGTTCTGGCCGGTCGTCGGCGTGGCGGGCGAGAAGGTGAAGGCGGCCACCGGGGGATCCGGGGTCGCCGAGACCGCCGACTTGAAGAGGCTGGTGTCGTTGCTCTCGTTCGGGTCGGTGTCGGAGGTTTCGGAGAGGAAGGCGTAGCCCTCGGTGCTGAACTGGGTGGCGCTGCCGAAGACGCCGCGCACGGTTGCGCCGCCCTGGATGGCGGCGATGAGGGGTTCACCGTCGGCCTGGGCGAACATGACGACCGGTGTGGTGACGAGTCCACCAAGGGCGCCGGCGCCGAGGTTGATGACGCAGCTGTCGTCAGCGGGGAAGTCGCTGCACTGGTCGGTGTTGACGATGACGGTCGCGATGGCGCCGGCCTGCTCGGCGTTGAACGCCTTGACGCCGAACTCGCAGCCGCCGCGGCGGACGAGTGCGACGTTGCCCGGGGTGAAGTCTACGAGCGCTTCACAACCGGTGGTCGGAGCGGAAGAGCCGTCGTTGACGACCTCGAAGACCGTCTCGACGGGTTCCGGCATGAGCGAGACGCGACTGCCGAAACAGTTGTCGTTGATGTATTCGCAGACGTCTTCCTCCTCGGTTCCGACGAGCTTGTCGCAACCGCCGCGGCCGTAATTGTTCAGTTCGGCAGCCTGGAGCACAAAGACGTTGGCCGGGTTGGAGCCCGTCCACGACCCCGCGAGGTTTGCGGGCTCGGTGATCTGGATGGTGCCGGTCCTCGGCGCCTCCATGGGGATCGTGACGTCGAAGGAGAAGGTGGCGTTGACGCCGGGCGCGAGACCTTCGACCGGATTGGCGTCCGTGTCGCCGTCGTCACGCTGGAGCTGGAAGAGGAGGTCTTCGCAGAAATAGTCGTCCCAGAACAGGAGCGGGGCGTTCAGCCCGAGGCTGTCCGTTCCAACCGCGGACGCCTGGATGGCATCGTAGTATGTGGCGCCGGCGTTGTTGACGAGGTCGTCGATGAAGACGTCCATACCCATCGGCGCCGTGTGGTACGAGTTGATATAGGCGCTCGTCGGAGTTTGGGGTCCGGCGTTGCCATAACCCACGGTCACCGTGAACGTCGCACCCAGCGACACCTCGGCTGGCGCGGTGTGAGTCGAATACAGATCCGCCTCTGCCGCCTGGAGTCCGGGTGCGATCGCCAAGCACAGGCCCAGCGCGACGAGCGCCGGGGCTGCAGTTAATAGATGACTGGTTCTTTTCATAGTTCCCCTCCCAAAAGGAATCTCTGGTTTTAGTTCGCCACGCAGAGCGGCGAACTCCACTTGCATGGCCGTTTCCCATATTTTTGCACCGGGTGATTTTAGCACCCTCAGATGTAAATGAATATCCCCTTGGTCGGAGATTGGGTTCGCTTGCCGGGACCTTCGGGAGCGACCTCACGGGTCGCCGGTTTCAGATTCCTCAACCGCCACCGCCGGCGGCGCAGGGTGGGGAGCCGGCACCTGACGACCTTCCGGACGACGAGGCGCCGGCGGCAAAAGTCGACAGCAGGCGCTCGGTCTCATTGCTCTTGCATTCCGGGCAGGCCATGGCGTCCGTGGGCATCGAAATGGGTTGGAGACGGGCGAAGACCGTTCCGCAGGCTCTGCATCGGTATTCGTAGATCGGCATGTCGGCTCCGGATCAGCTTTCGGCCTTCGTGGCGGCCCGCTCGATCTCGATCCGCCCCTGAAGAATGGCCTGGTGCTCGCGGTCAATCCGCGATTCGAGGGAATCGCAGACATTGCGGCAGATGGTGAAGACGCCCTCGTCGATGATTCGATAGTAGACGTTGAGACCTTCTCGGCGGCAGTCGACGAGACCGGCTCTCTTGAGGACCGAGAGGTGCTTGGAGACGTTGGCCTGGCTCCCGCCGACGGATTCCAGGATATCGGAAACGCATCGCTCTCCGTTGTGCAGGCTGTGGAGGATTCTCAGGCGGGTGGGGTCGGCCATCGCTTTGAGTACTTCGGCGATTCGGTTGAGCAGTTCGTCGGATGCAATCACGGTTTCCTCCCACAAAAGTCTCAGACATCACCATTTAGTAATATACTCCAGGCGCTAAACATCGTCAATCAGATCGCAGGTCGGCAAGCGATTTTTTTCACATTTGGTTTTCGGCCGATTTCAGGGTCATAATCTTCCGACTGCAACGAACTGAGGAGGAGCGTATGCCGACGATCTTCGAGCGCATCATTGCCGCCGAGATTCCGTGTCACCGGGTCTGGGAGGATGACCGCCACCTGGCGTTCCTTGATATCAATCCTCGGGTACCCGGGCACACCCTTGTCGTTCCGAAGAAGCCGTGGAACGAGGTTTTTGCGATGCCGGCGGAGGAATACGACGCGCTGTGGTCGGCCGCTCGGGTCGTTGCCCGGCATCTGAAGGAGCGCACCGGCTGCCAACGCGTCGTTGTTGTGGTTCTCGGTTATGAAGTGCCCCATGTGCACATCCATCTCATGCCGACGAACCGGCTCGAGGATTTTCCGTTCCCCGCCGTCGACCCGGATGCGCTCGCGCGGCTGGCGGAAACCGCCGAGTTGTTGGCCTGGGACGTGCAGGAGAGCTGACCACAAGTCGGTTCTCGGAGAGGAGGGGGCGGCCGCGCGCGTGGGTTCGAGTCCCGGTCTGATTGCAACCTTGGCCTGCGAGGGTTGACCCATGGCGCGATGAAGGTGAGAATGATCGCCGGGCCGGAGTGGCGGAATGGCAGACGCAGCGGACTCAAAATCCGCCTGGGGCAACTCAGTGAGGGTTCGAATCCCTCCTCCGGCACCACACCCCAGAACTTGCTCTTCCGGGAATGTTGACTGCGCGCGATGCGCGCAGCCCCGAGCACGAGCCGGCGGATCGCCGTAACCGGCAGTCCCTGCTGCCGGAAGGATTCACGCCGCCCCATCGCCGGTACGGCGATACCCGCAGCCTTCGTGCACGGTCGAATCCCTCCTCCGGCACCACCTTCGACCTCGCTTGTGTCGCGCACGGCCGAATCCCTCCCCCCGCACCACACCCCAGATCTTGCTCTTCCGGGAATGTTGAACTGTCGGTAATCTGAGGACTCGGTATGATCTGATGTCGAAGGGGAGTCGGACCGGATCCGACTCCGATATGACAACGCTCGCGACGAGTTGGAGGGCCGGCGTGTTGACGGGAAGACGACAGTTGAAGATCGGCAGCATCGCGGTCATGGGTGTGCTCGCGGCGTGTGCCGCGGCTGCACAGACCGCCCCGACGGTCACCGCCGAACCCGTGCCGGGTCAGCTCGAGGTGCTGCAGGGCACGGCGATCAAGCTGGGCGGGATGCCGCCTGAGGAGGGTCTGCGACCCGAGAGCTACCACTGGGAGATCGTCCAGGGTGAAGGTGGCGCACTTTTCAACGGCGACCAATACCAGGTGATATTCCAGACCCCCAAGATCACCAGCGAGATCGAGCTCTTCGTGATTCGGTTGACGGTTGAGTACCCGGGTGAGCGACCCGCCCACGCGACCGCCCACATTCGGGTGCACCGGGAGATGCCGGAGGCTAAACCAGAGCCGAAGAAACAAAATATCGAGGACGTGATGGCTGACTTCTATCGCCGGGAACGTGACGCCCGCGATGCCAACCGGCAGCGCCTCGAGGACAGCCGACCGAGGGTCGTCAGTCACTACTCCTATTCCGGATTCAACGGCGGCTTCGGCTATTCCGGTCCCGGGTGGGGCTGGGGTTACGGTTGGGGATGGCCGGCCCGCTACCCGATCTATGCGCCCGTCGTGGTGCCCCCTCCGGGAATCGATTGGGGACCCGGCGAAGGGAATTGGGGCGAGCCCATCGCCATCCCCTACGACGAGATGGTCACGACCTTCCCCGAGAGTATCGCGGACGATTATCTGCCGCAGGACTACCCCGGCGCCGAAGAGATTCCCGACCTGGGCCCAGCGGGCAGCGCTCCAACCGCGGTCATCGAGCGTTCCCCTGACTCAGGGGACGATCCCGACGATTTCGATTGGTAGCGGACGGTCGCCAGCGGCCGTCGAGCGGATCACCGAAACCACGACCGGCGTACGGTGCTTGAAGCCCGAGCGCAGCCGTCTCGGCGGGGGGTGAGGAGGGATCGAGACCGGCGTCTCGTCGTCGCCACCTCCACCCGGTCCCGGCCCGATCTCGCTATAATGCTCGTTTCGAGACAGAAACGAGACGAAGATGATGGCCAAGAGACGCAAGACCGCGACCATTGCAGGAAACACCTTCATCAACCGGGAACTGAGCTGGCTCCAGTTTTCCCGGCGCGTCCTCGAGCTCGCGCGTGATCCGGAAGTCCCCCTGCTCGAACGGGTGAAGTACGCCGGGATTCTCGGCATGCTCCATGACGAGTTCTTTATGAAGCGGATGAGCGGGCTCAAACGCCAGATCCAGCGCGGGATCGTCAAACTCTCCCTCGACGGGAGGACCCCGCGGGAAGAGTATGACGACTGCAGGGAGGAGATCCTCGCCCAGGTTGATGAACTCAGCGAGGTTCTCGGCGAGCAGATTCGGCCGGCGCTGGCCGATGTCGGTTTTCCCATCGTCAACTACCGCGACCTGCCGCGCGATCAAAAGAGCGAAATCAGCGCGTACCATGCGCGAGCGGTTCTGCCGATCCTCACGCCGTTGGCCGTTGACACCGAACACCCTTTTCCCTTCATCTCGAGCCTCGGCCTCAATCTGGCGGTGGTGATCAAGGAACAGAAACGCGAACGATTTGTCCGGATCAAGGTGCCGCCCAACCGGCAGCGCTGGGTGCCGCTGGTCGGCGGCGGAGGGTGCGTGCCCCTCGAACAGGTGATTGCGGCGAATCTGAAGGGGCTGTTCCCGCGGGCAAAGATCGGCCGGGTTCATCGTTTTCGTCTGACCCGGGGAGCGGAGGCGGAAGAGGGGGGGGTGTCCGGACTCGAGGATCCCGGTGTCCTGACGACACCCGGCAGCATCGTTGGACAGGTTGCGTCCGAGCTCAAGGCCCGGAAGTTCGCCGGTGAAGTTCGTCTTCAGGTCTCCTCCGACATGCCCAAGAAGATGCGCGAGTGGCTGCGCGGCCAACTCGGTTGTTTGCCGGAGGAGGTGTATGTGACCGATGGCCTGCTCGGAGTCGCCGACCTCCTGAAACTCCAGGTTCCGGGACACGAGGAGCTGCGCTATCCACCGCACCGCCCGGCGGATCACCCCCGCCTTCGCTCGATCCCGGTGGCCGATCACGAGGCATTCTTCCGCGAGATCCGGCGTCGGGATCTTCTGGTGCACCACCCCTACCACAGCTTCGATTCCTCGGTGCTCCGGTTTATCGAATCGGCGGCGGCGGATCCGCAGGTGCTGGCCATCAAGCTGACGATCTACCGGACGTCGAGTGATTCGCCGATCATCGCGGCGCTCCTGGAAGCGGCTCGCCGCGGCAAACAGGTGGCGGTGCTGGTCGAAATCACCGCCCGGTTCGATGAAGCCCCCAACATCGCCTGGGGACGTCTGCTCGAGAAAGAGGGCGTCCACGTGTCGTACGGCGTCGAACACCTCAAGACCCACGTCAAGCTTGCGTTGGTCCTGCGTGAGGAGGCCGACGGGATCCGCCGCTACGTCCATGCCGGGACGGGGAACTACCACACGGGTACCGCGCGGATCTATGAGGACCTGGGATTGCTGAGCTGTGATCCGGTGCTGAGCGAAGATGTGGCGGCGGTCTTCAACGAGCTCACGGGCGCCACGCCGCACGAGGACTATCAGAAGCTCTTGGTCGCCCCCCGCTACATGCGAGACCGTTTCTGCGAGCTCATCCGGCGTGAGATCGGTCACGCCAAAGCCGGGCGGCGGTGCGGTATCAAGGCCAAGATGAACCAGCTCCAGGACCCGGAAATCGTCCGCGAACTCTACGCCGCGAGCCGCGCCGGGGTTCCGATCAGCCTCAACGTACGCGGATTGTGCATCCTGCAGCCCGGTGTGCCGGGGCTCTCGGAGACCATCGAGGTCTTCTCGATCCTCGGCCGATTCCTCGAGCATGGGCGCATCTATCGCTTCGAGAACGGCGGTGACCCGGAGATCTACATCGGTTCAGCCGACTGGATGAAGCGGAACCTCGACCGTCGGGTCGAGACCATGGCGCCGGTGATCGACCCGGCGCTCAGAGACGAGATCGACGCAATCCTCGAGGTGCTGGAGAGCGACAACCATACCGCCTGGGATCTCCAATCCGACGGCACCTATGTCCGGCGGATGCCGAACGACGGCGACCCGACCCGCGCGGCGCAGCTCGAGTTCATCAGGCTCGCGGAAGAAAGTTCATAATTTTCAAGTTTTATTCTTAATTTTCATCACACTGCACTCCGTGGGAATTGCGATGGAATTGAGAATTAGGAATTGAGAATTCGGACGTCAGCTCTTTGGCTCGAGCGCGCCTTCGTTGACCCAATGCTCGAAAAGCCGGAATACGCGGTAGCCGTCGACGCCGGCTTCCTTTTCGAGGGCGATCGGCGTCTTGCCCCGGGTAGCCTGGACCCAGATGCCGTTGACGAAGTTCGCATCGTTTTCATCGGGCAGGCCCGTCGGCTGTTTCCCTGTTGCCGCGAATTGACCTTCGTCGGGGATGATCGCTGCCGCGCGGTTGAACTCGTCGTAGCGCCGCATGCCCTCCATCAGCAGCGACATGACTGCGATTCCCGGAGCTTCGCCTTCCCTCTCGGGGAGATCGACCGGTTGGTTGACGAAGATGAACCGGCCGAGGATCGGACGTTCGAGGAGTTGGTAGACCGCGGTGTCCGCCGTGAGGTTGCCCGCTGCGGCATCGATCATCATTCCGTCGCTGAGGGTGATCGATGCGGTGGAATTGCCCGAGTCATCAAGGACGGTGAGAACGCCCTCGAGCCGCGAATCGGCGAGATTCTGCATCAGGTTCGGGAGGCCGAAAAGCGAGAGGTCGCCGGACAGGGAGGTGATCGAGTCGTCGTCGGTTGGTTGATCGATGGAGGTCTTCGCGTCGAGTTTGGTCAGGGCCTTGGCTGCCGCGTTGGCGAACTGTTCACCGGGGAACTTGCGGACGATACTGTCGTAGACCATGCGCACTTTGGGAATGTCGGTACCCGAGAGGCTTTCGAGCAGGTGTCCGATGTTCTGCGCCTTGCGTGAGGTCTTGACGGAGACGCCGAATACCTTGACCGGGAGTTCGGACTTGATCGCCTCGATCACGCGATTGATGGTGGTCGGGTCATCGGAAAGGTCCTGCGCGCTGAGCATGGCCAGGCGGGACAGCGTGTCCCCGAATTCGGGACGCCGCGTGAGCCCATGGGTCACGACGCACTGCCGCGCCTCTTTGTTGTCAAACCGAATCAGAGCTTTGATAGCGGTGTCGAGAAGCGACTGAATCTCGGATGTCTTGTGTGCGGCTTTGCCTTTCTGCAGGAGCACATCCTCGAGATCGCTGATCCGCGCGACCAGGGTCTTGACCGATCGCGGGTGGTCGAGTTGTCCGAGGGCGGTCAGGGCTTCACGGAGCAGCGGAAGCTCTCCGCCCGGGACCGACGCCCTGATCAACAGGTCGATTTCCTTGTCGACGTCATCTTCCCCGTTCGAAGGAATGGATCGGACGAGGTAGATCAGATTTCTCTGGACATACCAGGGTTGCGGCACGTTTCCCGAGAGCGACTCGTCGAGGATCCTGATCGCGCTGTTTCTGGTCTCGTCGCCGTGGATCATGAGCAGCCGGAGGATCATCCGCCGCCGGTCGCGACGGGTTTCAGCGATCAGGTCCTGCATCAGGCTGTCGATCTGGAGCGGTGGGAAGAAGTTGAGCACCCGACGCAGGAGCAGCTTCTTGTCGTCATTCTCGGAGTACTTGCGCAGATGCGCTTCGTCCAGCTTTTCGGATGCCTGGTCGATGATGTTCGAGGCCAGGGACGCATCGACCTCCTTTTTCGAGATCATCCGTTTTGCCAGGTCGATGACGGTGACGGCCCGGCCGAGCGACCCGCCGTTGAACTGATCGACGACGGTTGAAATGAGCTCCCGGAAGCGTTCGTTGAGCTCGGCCGGACTCTTGGACAGATCCACGACCTTGCGCATGGTCTCAGCCGCGCCGGAAAGAGGCGGGGCGTCCCCATCTTTGGTCGACGGCTCCTGTGCCGGCGCCCAATCCGGAAGCGAGCCGCTGAGCGCCCGAAAGACGCCGTCACCGAGCGAGTGGACGCCGAAATCCTTGAGATAGCGGAGTTGATTGTTGAGGTCCGATGACGATCTCGCAGAACTGGCGACTTCATCGATGATGCGCGAAAGAAGCGCACCCTCGGCTCCCGCCAGCGAAGCGTTGAGTCCGGCCGGCGTCTGTGCGGGTGATTTCGAGGCAACCCGCTCCCAACGGTCGAGGAGGTGGTTGAGACGATCGATGTGCGCGGTTGTCTGGTCCTCGTTGCCGGCGGTCCGTGATCCGGCAGCGGCATCGCTTTGCTGCCGGGACTGCTGTCGAGGGATCTCTGGCGGCGGTTCGATCTGTTGAGCGGCTCTCTGATTGGCGCCGCTTTGGGCGCTCTGTCCGGCATGGCTCGCGGCCGATCGTTGTGCGTCGAGGTCGCCGAGATGTCCCGGAGAACCACCGCCTCCCGTCGTCGAACCACCGCCGCCACCGCCTCCGGAGCCCGACTGCGGCGATCGACTGACCGAGATCCGAGCGGCGAGTGCTTCTCCGGCGCCGACCCCGAGCCGACTCAGGTTGTCGGCCAGATCAGATCGATCGTGCTCGGGGCAGATGCTGACCAGAAGCGGTTGAAGTCTCGCCAGGTATTGATTGAGGTTTTCCTTGGGGATGAGTCCGAGCTCGCCGAGGTTCTGGACCTTGCGGGCCGAGTGGAGGAGATAATCGCTGACCGGGGAGGCGTTCGGTCCCTGGAGCTGAGTGCCCACCCATGAGTGGATTTCGCGAGCCAGGACCTCGGGGGGCGCCTGGAGGAGGATTTCCGCCGCGTCGGCGAAGATCATCGGAGCGACTTCGTCCGACAGGTACCTCGCCAGCAGCAGACGCGCCTCGGCAATCTCCCGAGAATCGGCTTCCGTGACCAACATTCCTCCCGTTTGTCAAAACCGGCGTCGGAAGCACACTTCTTTGCACCGGTCCGCTGGCGCATCTGCCGGTTGCGCCAGCTTCCTGCTTGATACCACATGATCGCACCATTGACGCGGTTTGAGCAAGTGCGGCACCGATCCGGACACCGCGTCAGTCATCGGCTGGTATCGGCGGCGGTTGCAGCTCGGTCGGGCAATACGTGTCCCGGCGTTCGGTCAGATCGCGGACGACGGCCATGCGAAACGGGACATCGGGGTACCTGGCCGCCAGCTCGCGCTTGAAGTTCGCGATGTCGATCATCTCGAATCGGCAGAAGATGGGTCTGAAGGGGCGGGCGAGGAGCTCGCCGGGAGCCTGAATATGGTGGAGCCCACCCGAGTAGACCGTGAGGATCCGACCGTCCGGCAACGCCTCGAGAATATCTGCGATCCCGGCGCGGACGGTCATTTCCCGCCCTTTCGAATCGAACCCGGTCCTGCGCTTCATCCGACCCTCCGGGAGGATGATCACGAGGGCCCGATTGTCGATCTTGCTGAGGACTTCCTCCCAGGTTGCATCGCGCTGGCGGGTGACGGTCACGGTGTGACGGACCAGGAAACGGAAAAAAATCCCGACGGGGCGTTTCATGGTTTTTTCGGCGACGGGAAGCACGCCGTGACGCGCGAATCGCCACAGGAGCTTTGTCGAGGCGTAGCCGGCGATGAGCGGTTCGTAGAGGCTCGTGTGATTCAGGATCGCGACGATGCGGGTGTCGTCGGCCATTTCACGGGGCTTGGTCGGCATCCAGTCTTCCCGAAGGCGGAAAAACAACCGGGCGGAGGCTCGAACGGCGAGCAGCAGCAAGAAGACGAGAATCGACCGCATGAATCAGGATCGAGGCACCGGTCGGGCCCCCGATGAACGACGAGTAATCTAGCTCAATCGGACCGGCTGGGCACGTCGCAACGCGGCAAAGGGCGACTGGGGGGCTCGGATGCCTGCTCCCTGTTACCAATCGAAGACCAACCCCGCGTACGCGTTCCTGGTTGCCGCGGGGATCCACACCGGCTGGTATCCGTCGAAATAGCCGAACGTGGTGAAGAGGGTGTCCGTGAGGTTGTTGATCCGGAAGGTGGCGTTGACCCGTTGCGCCATGACGGCGTTCGCCACGGTTCGACCGAGGTCGACCTCGAGCGCAAGGTCGAGTGTGGTGAAGGCTCGATTGACCCGGTGGATGTAGTCGGGGTCGTTCCGGATCTCGGGGAACTTCCGCATGTCCTCGGTATTGTCAAGGTAGAAGTCGTCGACATAGCGCACGGTGAGCGTCCCCGTGACCGGGCCTGCGGTTCCGTGAACTTCGAGGGAAACGAGCCAATCGGGACTCACCGGCAAGGCGTTACCGGAGTGGTCGATGGCGTTGCCGTCGTAGTCGTGCTCGGTGAAGTCGACGATTCGGTTATCCGACCAGGCAAGGTCGAGGCGGCCGCCGATCGCAGGGATGGGTTGCCACTCGAGGTCGACCTCGACTCCACGGTGCTCGGTCACGGCGCCGTTGGCGGTCACCGGGTCGCCGTTGTTGTCGAGGCCCCCGGCCCAGACGATGGCGTTGTCGAAATCGAGGTAGTAGAGGTTGAGCGACGCCCGCCCGGTTCGCCAGGCGTAGGTCCCGCCGAGTTCATAGTCGGTGAGCTCTTCGGGCTCGAGGTTCAGCGGGGCGGGCGACCAGGTGTTCTGCGGGTCGTAGATGTCGCGGAACGCGGGCTCTCGGCCCCCGCGCGAGACGTTCGTGAAGAAGCTCAGGCGCTCGCTGGGTCGGTAGGTGACGCCGAGTCTCGGGAGCAGGTAGGAAAAGCTCTCGTCCACCTCGACGCCCTTCACCCTGTCGTCACTCATCTCGTAGCGGTGGTGGGTCCACGTCAGGCCCGCCATGAGATTCCATGTCTTGTTGACGCGCCAGCTCTCCTGGACAAAAGGCTGCATGGTCTGCTTGTCGAGGCGGTAGTCGTAGTAGCGGTGATCGGGATCGAGATCCGGAGGGTAGTACTGCGCCCACTGAACGAAACCCCAGTGGCGACCGCTGTGGAGTCGGAACGCAGCACCCGCCTGGAGGCTGCCGTGGTCGTTGCCGTGGCGCCATTCGACGTTGGGGATCCAACCCGCGTCCCACTCGTCGACCTCGCGGCGGCGGACGAGATCGGTGGTGTCGATGATCGAGCCGTCGGGCAACGCGATGGGTTCGAGGCCGTACTCGGGCATCCAGCGGTCGTGTTTGAACTGCTGAAAATAGCCTTCCCCTTCAAAGAAATAGAACGTGTTCTGCCACGCGAGATCGGGACTGATCTGCCAGGCGTGAATCAACTGGTAGTGGGGCTGGAAGAAGCGGTCGATCTCGTTGCGGTATTCGAGCGGGTTGTAGCGGCGGTCAACACGCGCGTCCCCGGTGATCTCGCCGTCGAGGAAGGCCATGGAAACCCCCTCGTAAGCGAGATGGGTCTCCTCCGGACCGCCGAAGAGGTTGAAGCGGAGGTTGGTCTTCTCGCCGTACCGAACGACGGAAAGGGAGTAGTTCCACATTTCCGACCAGCTCTGGTCGCGGTAGCCGTCGGTCTGCACCCGGGAGTAGCGGGCGGTGGTGGCCCATCTGTTCCTGATGAGCCCGCTGTCGAACTCGAGGGTGACGCGACCGGTGCCGAAGGAGCCTCCGAGCATGGCCAGGTGGAGGCGTTGCTCGGTCAGGGGCTGCCGGCTGGTGATGTTGACCGATCCGCCGATGGCGCTGCCGCCGTAGAGATTGGTTCCGACGCCGCGCTGGACCTGGATTTCATCGGTGGTGGAGAGAAAATCGGCCAGGTCGATGAAGAATACGCCGTGAGAGTGGGCGTCGTTGAGCGGGACGCCGTTGAGGCTGATGGCGGTGCGGCGCATGTCGAAGCTGCGGAGGAAGAAGTACGAGTAACCGATGCCGTTGCCGCTGTCGTTGTAGGCGTAGAAACCGGGGGTCTGTTCCAGGAAGATGGGGACGTCCTGGGCCCAGTAGCGGCGTTCGATCTCTTCGCGGCCGATCCTGGTCACGGTGACCGGGGTCTCACCGACGGTGGCGCGCAGCCCGGTGACCTCAACCTCGCCCTGAAATACGATCGGTTCGGCCTGGAGGCTGAGCCCGTGGGTGTGCGGGACATCGGTGAGGTTGAGGTCGAGGGTCTCGTGGCCTCCCGAGGTCACCCGAAGACGCAAGGAGAACGGAGGCGGGTCGGGGAGATGAAGAACAAATCCCCCGTCCTCGTCGGTCGAGGTCTCGAGGTTCAGACCGTCCGCGGTCGCCAGGAGAGACGCGCCGGCGATGGGCTCCTTGCTCAGTGTGTCGATGAGCCGTCCGCGAATCTCGGCGGCAAGGGCGACACCGGAGAGCGTCGCCCAGATGACGATGGTGACGGTCAAGCGAAACAAAAACATGCCGGTCCTCCGCTGATCGGGGGGTTGAACCCGGGCGGGGGAGCACGGCACGGCGGACCACGATTCCAGTTCCCTCCGCCGGCATGACCCGGATCAGGTTCGAGGGGTTTGATCTCAGCCCCGTCCGAGACGGGACACCCCCATGGATGCGAGCAGATTCACAAAGAGCCGACCCGAGTATCCGCATCGACCCGCCCGGTGTCAAGGACGGTCCAGCCGTCCCCACGGGCGGTGGTCCGGGCTTGGGAGCGGCGACGGCGGGCGGTCCGGGAGAACCTGGGAAGGGTCCCCGGCATCCGACGGCTCGTCCGACGAACAGTTCCGGCCTGCCTCGCCCTCGATCCGCCGCCCTTGCTCAGAGCGATCCTTTCGCGTCGGCAGCGGTCTATCTCCCCGGCCGGAACACCAGCGCTCCCAAGGTCCTCAGCAGAACGATCGCATACATGGAGGGGCCGTGGTGTCTGACGGCGTAGAGATCGAACTCGAGCTTGGTCATGTGGTCTTCGGTCCGGGCGCAGTAGGGGAGGTGAATCTGGGCCCAGCCCGTGAGTCCCGGCCGGACGGAGTACCTGAAAGCGTAGAACGGGATTTTCCGTTCGAATCGGGCCGCGACCTCCGGGCGCTCCGGTCGGGGACCGACCAGACTCATTTGGCCGCGCAGCACATTCAGCAATTGCGGGAGCTCATCGATGCGCCAGCGCCGCAGCAACCGGCCGATGGGAAACACCCGCGCGTCGTTCTCCTCGGCGAAGGTCGGACCCTTGCCGTCCGGACAATTTCGCATGGTGCGGAGCTTGAAGAGCTCGAAGGGCCGGCCGAACTGGCCGAGCCGCTGTTGTCGATAGATGACCGGCAGGCCATCGAAGAACGCCACAGCGAGCCCGGCGAAAATGAGAATCGGCGCGGTGAGAATGAGCAACGTGGAGGCCGAAACCAGATCGAAGGTTCGCTGCAGGTAATGGAACGGCGAAGTTGCAATGGACGAAAAATCTCCCGTCGCGATGAACCACCGGGAGTCCACCTGGTGAATCGGGATTCGACCGGTCAGCGAAGCGTAGGCGCCGGCGGCGTCGACCACGGTGGTGCCGTGGAAATTGAGCGCGGCGAGGCGATCGATGGTGGGATCGCCGTCGGCGAGCTGGGCGACGATGATCAGGTCCGTGGCCTGGACGTCGATGCCCTCGAGGGGGTCGGTCGCGCCGTTGGTTGGGGCCGGGAGATGGCGGACGATCTGAAACGGTGGATTCGGCCGGTTCTGAAGTTCTCGTCGAAGCGCTCCAACGATCGGACCGTCGCCGATGAGGATGGCGGCGCGCGCCTGCGGACGGGTCGCGAGCTTGAGCCAGACCGACCGGAGGAGCACCTGGGACGGCAGCGAGATGGCGAGGGTGATGGTGAGGAGGCCGCGACCGAATCGCCACGGCTCGACGAGATAGACGCCGAGGACCAGGGCAATGGCCATGCTGACGGCCAGGGCCGCGGTCCTCGCGAGCACATAATCCGGGGTTCGCCAACTCGAAGGGCGGTAGAGATCGAAGGTCGTGGCGAGACCGAATTGAGCCAGCACCGCGTAGATGATGAACCCCGGGTGTTGGAGGAGTTGATTCAACTCGACGTCAAAACCGGCGGAACCGAAACGGATCCAGGCCGCCGCAACACCGGCGCCGAGGAGGATCAGTGCGTCAGCTTCGGCGAGCAGGAATCTGGTTCGCAGCTCGCGAATCGCGATCTTCTGCATAGGCGCTCATTTTCGCCGGTTCATCGCCGCTGTCAACTGTTTCAGGGTGAACGCGGCTGCCGATCAGTGTTTTCGCTTTGAAAGACGCGCAACCGTGAAAGAGCTTGTCACTTTGTTTCACAAGCCCTATACTCTGTTGCGTGAGCGCGACCCTTGAAATCAGAATCGAGAAGCTGAATTCGAACGAATCGGAACGACGGCGCACCGTCTGAGTCACGGCTGTTGCAGCCGCCGAGGCCACAAAAGGAGATTGGACATGTCGACTCTCAAGGAAGCCCTGAAAAAGAAAATTGACGAGCACCGGCCGCGAACCGTTCGGCTGCTCAAAGAACACAGTGATGTCAAGATCAGCGAAGTGACCATCGGCCAAGCCATCGGCGGCGCTCGCGGGGTCAAGTGCCTGGTCACCGACGTGTCCTATCTGGATCCCTTCGAGGGAATCCGTTTTCGCGGTCGCACCATCCCCGAGACCTTTGCGGCGCTCCCGGCCGTAAAGGGCCAGGACTACCCGTCCGTCGAGGGCTTCTTCTACTACCTCATGACCGGTGACATCCCCACCGCCGCGCAGGCGGCGGAAGTCGTCGCCGATTTCAAGAAGCGCCGCCAGCTCCCGCAGTACGTCAAGGACATCATGCGGGCGATGCCGGCCGACACCCACCCGATGACCATGTTCTCGGCAGGCATCGTCGCCATGCAGCGCGAGTCGGAGTTCGTCAAGCGTTACAACGAGGGCATGAACAAGATGGAGTACTGGGAGCCGATGTTCGAGGACTCCTGCAACCTGATGGCCAAGCTCCCGACCCTCGCGGCCTTCATCTACCGCCTCAAGTACAAGAATGACGAACAGATCGACGAGGATCCGAGCCTCGACATGGGCGGCAACTTCGCCCACCAGATGGGTATTGCCAAGCCCTACGACGACGTCGCTCGGATGTACTTCATTCTCCACTCCGACCACGAGTCGGGGAACGTCTCCGCCCACACCACCCATCTCGTGGCGTCGGCGTTGTCGGATGCGTACTACTCCTTGTCGGCCGGCATGAACGGTCTCGCCGGTCCCCTGCACGGCCTGGCGAACCAGGAGGTGCTGAGCTGGACGATGAAGTTCATGGAGGGACTCGGCGGCCAGGAACCGACGGAAGAGGTCATCAAGAAGGCGCTCTGGGATACCCTCAACTCGGGTCAGGTCATCCCGGGCTACGGTCACGCGGTGCTCCGCAAGACCGACCCGCGGTACGAATCGCAGCGTGAGTTCTGTCTCAAGAACCTGCCGGACTACCCCTTGTTCAAGGTGATCTCCATGATCTACAAGGTGGCGCCGGGTGTCCTCACCGAGCACGGCAAGGCCAAGAACCCGTGGCCCAACGTCGACGCGCAGTCCGGCGTGATCCAGTGGTACTACGGTCTCACCGAGTGGGATTTCTACACGGTTCTCTTCGGCATCGGTCGCGCCCTCGGCGTGCTGACCAACATCACCTGGGATCGCGCGTTGGGTTATCCCATCGAACGGCCCAAGTCGGTCACCACGGCCATGCTCGAGGAGTTCGCCGGCATCAAGTAGAGGATCTCGTACCGTAACGACTCCGACGGGGCGCCCGAGGGCGCCCCGATTTTTGTTGCTCGTTGCGAGTTTGAACCGACGGAGTTCAATCAATGGTAAGGTGAAGCCACAATGACCATCGACGACCAACCGACGCTGCCCTTTGACGTTTTCTGGCCCTGGCTCATGGGTCACCCGAACTGCATCCTGCGCGCCGGAACCCCCGAGGCGGTGATCTACGACGACGAGGACCTCCACTGGCACTTCGCCAAGGAAGAACCTGACACCCTGGTCGTGCAGGTGCTCAGAGGTAAACTCCTGGTCGGCGAACTCCTCCTGACGGCGGACCAGATCGCGTACGTCCAGGGTGGGCCGGGCGACCAGGAGCACGAGTTCGTCTTCGAACTCATGACCGAGACCGAGGCCGATCGCTACCCGGCCTACTTCTTCGTCCTCATCCACGGATTCGATGAAGAGGGCGACTTCAGTCCGAGTCGGGTGCATTGAACCGGTGTTCGAGGGGGCGGCCGCTCGGGAGCCCTGACGACCCATCCCTGGTATCGTGGATAGACGAACGTGGAGGGGAGAAACCGGCCGAATCATGGAGTCCAGAACCCAGCGACCGAGCCGACCGATCAGGCTTCGAGCCTGGATCAGCATCGCCGCGCTGATCGTGACCTGTCATGGTGTCGGAGCTTCCGAAGGCGCTGGGAACGAGCCGCAGCCGGCGGTCGAGGCTGTGACCGCTTTCCCCGTCGGTGAGCGGCTCTCATTCGCCATCTCATGGCTTGGAGTCCACTGCGGCGAGATGGAGATCACGAGCTTTGTCGAGTCCGGACCGGAGGGCGAGTCGATCTATCGCATCGTCGTTCTTGCTCGGACCACGAAGTTCTTCGATGGCATCTACCGTGTTCGATCGCGGTTGGATTCGTACTTCGATCCCCGCCGGGTGACGTCGATCCGCTATGACGAGAACTCGGTCGAGAAGAAAAAGAGAAAGAGCGAGGTCTGGCTCGTCGATCTCGAGACCATGGAACTCGTGCGGACCAAGAACGGCGAAGAGACCCGATCCCCGGTCGAGGTCGAGCGCGCCTACGATCCTCTGGCGTTCATCTATCGGTTGCGCACGATGAAAACGGAAGTCGGAACCGAGAACGTGCTCGGCCTGATGACCAGCAAGGGAGCCGTGGAAACCGTTGCGCGGGTGAGAGAGCACAAGACGATCAAGACCAAGATGGGAAAGTGCGATGCGGCGGCGGTGGTCCCGGAGCCGCGTGACAAGATGATGTTCAGCAAATCGGGATCCATGGTGGTGTGGATCGATCGTCAAGAGCCTCACCGCCCCTGCAAGATCGAGTTCGACCTCTCCTTCGGCAAGTTGTCGGCGACCCTCAGCAGCGCCGATGACGGCGCCGAAGGCGGTGTCCCAACGGAATGGGAGACCTGGGGGGATAGCGGCGGGGACAGCCGGTGAGTACGATTTCGAGCCGCCGGGACGGCCGCTGCCCGCCAAGAGCGATGTTGTGGGTCGCAGTCTTTCTGATCCTGACGACGGCGTCGGGTGCGTGGGCCGGGATGGATGAGAAGGGGAAGGATGCCTTTCGTGAGCTCCAGCTCGGGTACGTCGCCCTGGACGAAGGCGATTTCGAATCCGCCATCGGCCACTACACCAACGCGCGCGACCTCTCCCTGGGGGACGAACAACGATACAACGCTCTCTTTGGTTTGGGATCGGCCGCTCTCGAACTCGGCCTCCTTGACGACGCGCGCGAGGCCCTTGAAGAAGCTCACGAACTCAAACCGGGCGAGGCCAAGTGCACCTTCATGCTCGGAGTCACGCGGCGGCGCCAGGGTGCTCTGAGGGAAGCGGTGACGTATCTGGCAGAGGCCGCCGTCCGTGACCCGGAGTTGACGCAGGCGCTGGTCGAGCTCGGGATCACCTATGGCGCCCTCGAGCGTCACACTGATGCCGAGAGAGTGTGCCGGGAGGTCCTCAAACGCGACCCCGACAACATCGAGGCGCGCCTCGGGCTCGCGGTCGCGCTCTTTCACCAAGACGACAACGAGGCGGCTGTCCGTGAGTTTCGGGGCGTCTTGGAGCTCGACCCCGAGAACGCCCGTGCGCACTACGGACACGGGCTCGCACTGCTTTTCGCGGGCGACCGCAACGGCGCCAAGAGCGAGATCATCTACCTCAACACCCATGCTCCGGAGCTCGGCGCGGACCTGTACGAGAGGGTCTATCCGAAGGAGTGAGGTTCACCGGGTCCGGTGACGCGCTGCTGAGTCAGTGGGCGCCGATGAAATCCTCGACTCGTGCGAGGGCCTTGTCGAGGCGTTCCTTGAGGTGCGAGGTCGACGGGCGGCGCGGCTCGTGAAGTCGCACCGATGTCCAGAGATCGCGGTCGGGGTCCTCGAGGACGTCGGTGCGCAATGTGATTCCATGACGGGCGAGTACCGGTTCGAGGCGGCGGCGGTTGCGCAGGAGTTTTTGCCGGGTG
>JAHECW010000143.1 GCA_024641545.1 Acidobacteriota bacterium | reverse complement strand
TCGCCACCAGCCGGTCCGGGGCGGCGAGTCGAAGATGACGAACGGGACCGACGCCACGATCAGGATCGATCGCAGCAGACCTGAGGATCGGGTGAACGTCGTGAGTCAAGCGCTCCGCCGGACGGCCTCTTCGGCGATCCACGAGTTCAGGCCCCTGGGTGCATCGTTGTTCCTGCACCAGGCGTCGAGTTCGTCCAGGACCCCGCGGTAGGCGCTCTGGGCGCCGGAGGGCCATTCGGGGCGGCGCTCCGGCAGAAGACGGCAGTGCTCGATGGCTGGGGTGGCGGTCGCGATGGTGGCGGTCATGGGTGCCATGTCGGTCTCCTTTTCCCTGGCGAACACCACTATGGCATAAATAAGGTGTAAAAGCAAATTGAATCGATTGGACCGCCCGAACTCCGAGAATCCAAGCGCCTCGGTCTCGGCCAGAGGCGCTTGGATTCTCGGAGGTTGTCGATCGGCTTCAGTTCCCTACCATCTCCTCAGCCAGCTTTCCTTCCACGGGTGGACGTCGGCCTGGATCTCGCCGTAGAGCCTGAGCATTTCGGCCTTCATCCGCTCGAAGACCTCGGGGTTCGTGTCGGCCGCATCGTGGCGTTCGCCGGGGTCCGTCTCGAGGTCGAAGAGGGCGAAGCGGACCAGCTTCGCCGTCCGGATCAGCTCGAGATCGCCCGGCCGCATCGTGGCGCTGTCGGTACGGAGGATTTCCGGGCCGTCCCACCAGCCCGAAAGCTTGAAACGGCCTTCGCGGAGCACGACCCGCGGGCCTCCCCACGCCTTGTAGTCGTGCCAGAAGAGGGGGGTCGAACGAGGCATCGCTCCTCCGCTGAGCGCCGGGACGAAGCTCGCGCCGTCGATGACGAGCCGCGTCGGGATCGGGACCCGGGCGAGCTCGGCCAGGGTCGGCAGCAGGTCGATCCCCGAGACCGGCGTGGTTGAAACCGATCCGGGCGAGATGTTGCCGGGCCAGCGGACGATCAGGGGCACCCGGATCCCGCCCTCCCAGAGCTGGAGCTTGTGGCCGCGGAGCCCGCCGGCGGAGCCGTAGGAACGCTGCGCCTGGGGGTGGCGGTTGACCATCTCGGGACCGTTGTCAGAGGTGAAGAGGACTACCGTGTCGTCGGCCAGTCCGAGCTCCTCGAGCGCCGCCGTGACCCTGCCGACGGCGAGATCGAGGTTGGTCACGTTGGCGAAGTACTCGGCCTCGTCGCGGTTCTGGGTCGCGGGGTAACTCGCCGTGAGTTCGGGCGGCGACGCGATGGCCTCGTGCGGTTCGTGGTAGCCGATGACCATGAGAAACGGGCGATCCTGGTTTCTCGACCCGGCGAGCCAGCCGACCGCCTCGTCGGTGAGGAGCTGGCAGGCATAGCCTTCGAGCGGACCCAATTCGACGCCGTTGCGGACGAAGTTGAAGGGATCGAGGTGGGTCGGCATGGCGAAACCGGCGGTCGCGAGCCAGTGGTCGAAGCCGTGGTCGTCGGGCTGCGGCTGCTCGGTCCCGAGCCCGCCGTTGAGGTGCCACTTGCCGAGGTACACGGTCTGGTATCCGGCGTCGCGCAGCAGCTCGGCGACGGTGGTTTCCTCGAGCGGGAGGTGGACGTCGCTGCCCGGCGGGATCCAGTCGTAAATCCCGACCCGGCTCGGGATGCGGCCGGTCATGAGTCCGGTCCGGGCGGGCGAGCACACCGGCGCCGCGGCGTAGGCGTCGGTGAAGCGCAGCCCCTCGTCGGCGAGACGGTCGAGATTGGGCGTCCGGATCTCGGGGTGGCCGTAGCTCCCGAGGTCGCCCCAGCCGAGATCGTCGGCGACCATGACGACGAAGTTGGGCCGGTCGGCGGCGGCGGCGGGTGGCGCGAGGACGAAAAAAACGGCAATCGAGAGCAACGACCAGCGCATGAAGACCTCCGGCTGTCCGAATTGTAGCGCCGACGTCTCGTCGGCGATGTGCTCACCGGCATTTGTTTCATCGCCCCCGGGGCGCGGGCGCTACAATCGGGGTTGATGAAGCCACGATGGCTCGCGCCGACGATTGTCTTGTTGCACGCATGGGCCTGTTCGCCTGCGATGGCTCCCGAACCCGCCCGCCCGAACATCCTCCTCGTCGTGACCGACGATCAGGGCCACTGGGCCTGCGGCCCCTGCGGCAGCGCCGAGATCGAAACCCCGACCATGGATCTGCTCGCCGCCACCGGGGTCTGGTTCGCCAACGCCTCGAGCCCGTCGCCGGTGTGCTCGCCGGCGCGGGCGAGCCTGCTCACCGGCCGGCTGCCGTCGCAGCACGGGATCCACGATTTTCTCTCCGAGACCGGGTCCGACGAACACGACTGGCTCGCCGGCGAGATCCTGCTCCCCGAGCTGCTGCGCGAGGCGGGATACTTCACCTCGCTCGTCGGGAAATGGCACCTCAGCGGGAGCGGCAGGCCGCCGGCGGGCGTCTTCGACCGCTGGCTGAGCTACGACGTGGGCGCCGAGGGCTGGCAGAACCAGTATCTCCACCGTGGTCGGGTGCACCTTCTCGACAACGGCGAGGCGGTGACCGTGGACGGGTTCCAGACCGCCGAGCTGACGCGCTGGGCCATCGAGATCATCGAGCATCGGTCGGATGATCGGCCCTTCTTCATGCTCTTTGCGCCCACCGAGACCCACGCCCCGTTCGACGGCCACCCGGACGAGTGGGTCGATCGCTACCGTTCCGTTTCTTTCGCCGACATCCCGCGGGGAGAGAGCTCAGCGCTGCCGCCGAACGGCGCCGCGTCGCTCCTTCCCGACGATCCGACCGAGATGCTCGCCCAGTATTACGCCGCCGTCAGCGCCCAGGACGCCTGGATCGGCGAGCTGCTGACCGCACTCGATGACGCCGGCCTGGTCGACGACACCCTGGTGATCGTGACCTCGGACCACGGGCACATGAACGGCCAGCACGGGCTGGTCGGCAAGGCCAACGCGACCCTGCCGCAGAACCTCTACGAAGAGGTGGTGCGGGTGCCGCTGGTGATGCGCTGGCCGGCGCGGTTGCCGGAAGGCGCGGCGACCGACCTTTTTGTTGATCACCTCGATCTCTTCGCCACCGTGCTCGACGCCGCCGGGATCGAGCTCGACGACGCCACCCGCGAGCGGATCTCGAGCCCCGGCCGGAGCCTGCTGCAGCTCTTCGGCGGGTCGGCCGTCGAGTGGCGGCGGTACCGTTTTGCAGAGCACGGCAACGCGCGGATGGTGGCGGACCGGCGGTGGAAGCTGGTGCGCAGGTACCCGCCGGTGGACCCGAGCTTCGGTGACGAACTCTACGATCTCGAGACCGACCCTCGGGAGACCACCAACCTGATCGGCGTGCCCGGTTACCAGTACAGGCCGGTGAAGCTCGAGGCCGTTCTCGACGAGCACTTCGGCCGCTACGAGGATCCCGGCAAGAGCGGCACCCGGATCATGGAGCAGCTGCCCGCCAACGGCCGCGAACCGTGGACCCGCCTCGCGAAGCGATTGAACGATTCCAAGTAGGGTCAGCCGAGAAGGCTCGGAGATCCGGCGGGCAGGCGGATACCGAGCCCTGGGCTCGGCCATGCTGTTCTTTGTGTCTTGCTGTCTTCGTGGTTGTGATGGGTGTCTCGCTACCGCGGAATGAGCCTCCCGCCTTGGGGTGCGGCCACCGGTTCGCCGCCGGTGAATCGCGCCACGAGAAGCTCGGCGAACCCGGGACCCTGCGCCTCCACGACATCGGCGCCGAGGAAACCGTCGTAGAGATCGGCGCCGGAGGCGAGGAAATCAAGGGTGGTGACGGTGTAGCGCGCGTTTTCATCGAGCGGCTCGCCGCCGATGGTCACCGCGACCACCCGCTCCCCAATGGGCCGGCCGAGGTCGTAGGTGACGGTCATGCCCGAGACCTGGAGAACACCGCGCTCGAGGCTGAATCCTTGTTCGAGGACGTCGACGATCTGCGCCCCGGTCATCCGCAGCGTCGTCACGTGGTCGATGAAGGGAAAGGCGTCGAGGAGGTCCTCGCGGCTGATCTCGCCGGCCGGAAGATCGGCTCGGATGCCGCCGGAGTGGACGAAGGCGATGTCGGTGCCGCCGTGGTCGCGGAGGATGTCGGCGAAGAGATCGCCGAGCGACGACTCTTCGTTGTAGCGCCGGGTCAGACGCTCGGCGGTGCGCCCGACGATCTGGTCCACCTCGGGGTAGCGGGCTCGATAGGCTGCGAGCTTGGCCGCCACCACCGGCTGCGGTTCGAGCTCGTCGCTGGCGACCACGAGCAGCCGGCCGTCGTGGCCGACGACTTCGCCAGAGTCGGGGTCGATGAGGAGCTTGAGATAGCCGAGCCGGGTGCCCTGGCCGTAGGTCTGGCAGATCAGGGTGCCCGTCGCCGGGTGGATGAACGGCGTCTCCTGGCCGGCGTCGGCGTGGCCGCCGATGAGGACATCGACCCCCGGGACCGCCCCGGCGAGCCGGATGTCGGCCTCGATGTCGCGGTGGACCGATGTGTCGAACTCGTCGTCGGTCTGCATCGGCGCGGTCTTACCCTCGTGGGCGAGCAGGACGACGAGATCGACCTCGTCGCGCAGCCGCGCGACCGCGGTCCGGGCCGCGGCGACGGGATCGCGGACCTCGAGACCCTCGAGGTGGGGCGGGAAGAGCGCGGTGGCCGCGTCAGGGCCGAAGATCCCGACCACCCCGATGCGAAAACCGTCGCGCTCCAGGATGGTGTACTGCTGGGTGAAGGGGATGTCGGTGCCGGTATAGAAGAGGTTGGCGGCGAGCACCGGAAACGGCGCCCGCTGCATGGCGTCGCGCAGGACCCACCAGCCGTACTCGAACTCGTGGTTGCCGATGCACATGGCGTCGTAGCCCATGGTGATCATGAGCTCGAAGGGGAGCTCGCCACGGGTCAGCTTGGCCAGGGTGCCGGTGAAGATGTCGCCGGCGTCGAGGAGGAAGGAAAGCTCTTCGGTTGCCCTCGTCTGATCGATGAGGGTCGCGAGCTCCGCGACGCCCCCGACGTGCCCGAGATCGTCGCGCCAGAAGGCGGGGATCGGGTCGTAGGCGCTCTCGAAGTCGTTGGTGTAGAGCAGGGTGACCTCGCGCCGGCGATCGGGCGTGGCCTCGGGGGGCGGCTGGCTGCAGCCCGAGAGCGCGGCGACGGCGAGGAGGACGATGAGAGTCGTAGTGCGGGTGCTGGTGTCCATCCCCGATGATACGACGATCGACGGACAAACCGTCCTCAGAAACGGACGCCCCTGCATCTGTGAGGGGTCGCCCCGCCGGTCGGTCGGTGGGACGCGAGCCCGCGATCTCGGCATCGATATTGCTTAACATGAGGTTGGGGTTTGTCCCGGTGCCGTGCGGGCGGCGCGGATGGGCCCGGCCGGAAGGAGCGTGGACAGATGAAACGATTCGCGTTGTTTGTTGCACTCGTGATCCTGGTGATGATCGTCAGTTCGTGTTCGAGCACGCGGTACATCTTCGACTCGGACACGCAGCACAGCTTCAAGGGGTACTCGAGCTATGCCTGGTTCCAGCTCGCGTCTCCGCCCGACAAGGCCAAACCGCCGACCGAGGCCAACACCATCCTGACCACTCGCATCCGCCGGGCCATCGACCGCGAGTTGACCACCATGGGGATGAAGACGGCGCCGGTTGCGGACGCCGATTTCCTGGTGACCTACTCCCTGGTCCTGCAGTCGCAGATGGTGATGTACTACACCGGCTGGTCGATGCCGATGGGCGGCTGGGGCTGGGGTTGGGGCGGCTGGGGCGGATGGGGCGGCGGACGCGCGTCGCTCGACACCTACACCGAGGGCACCATCGTCGTCGACGTTCTCGATACCAAGACCCGGAGCCTGGTCTGGCGCGGTATCGCGGAGAACGCATTCAGCAAGCCGAACCCCGATGACGCGAAGGTGGCGAAGGTCATCGCCAAGGTGATGGCGGGCTTCCCGCCAAATTCCGGTTGATCCCTGCTCCGCAGGTCTCACCCGGAATCTGGGTCAAGGAGCATTCGCTCGTTGAAGGGGTCGTCGACCCGCGTCGCGGGTCATCGTGCGCGCACCGCCCTAACCTCCCGCGTCGACTCCGGCCAGCACGAGTTCGACCCGACGGTTGAGGGCGCGGCCGGAAGCGGTGTCGTTGGTCGCGATCGGCCGACTCTGCCCGAAGCCGCGACTTTCCAGTCGCTCGGGCGCGATGTCAAACGTCGCGACCAGATAGCTCAGAACCGCCTCGGCGCGGCGGCGCGACAGATCGAGGTTGTGCTCGGCGCTGCCGGTGGCGTCGGTGTGGCCCTCGATCACCAGACGCAGATCGGGCTGCCGGATGAGCAGCTGCCCGACAGGGGCAAGGGCCCGGCTCGAGTCGGCGGCGATCTCGGCCGAGTCGACGGCGAAGTGGATGCCGTAGAGCGCCAGCTTGCCGGTGGCCTGCAGCCTGGCGGCCATGTCATCTGCGCCGACCTCGGCCTTGACCGAGAACCCGGTGGAGGCGACCTCGCGGCCGGCACTGTCGGTGTCGTGCAGGCGGACGTCGTAGGCGCCGGGCTCGGTGGGTGCGAACAGCGTGATGGTGCCTTCGGTGCGACCGCCGAGGTACTCCCAGCCCAGATTGGCGTGGTCGTTGACCTCCTCGTCGCCGTGCGGCACCGACGCGGGCACGATTCCCAGCCAGGCGGTCTCCGCGAAGCCGGGAGGTGTGGTGAAGTGAACCGGGAGCTCGTCCCCCGGGAGGACCGCGGTCGACTCGAGCCGAAGCGACGAGCCCGCGCTGTCGGGTCGCCTCACCTCGAACGGCACCGAGGCGATCTCGCGGCCGTTGTCATCGGTGTCGTTCAGACGCAGGTCATAGGATCCGGGCTCGGCGGGGGCGGACAGGACGATGGCCCCGGAGGTGCGCCCGCTGAGGTACTCGTAACCGAGGTCGTGCTGGTCGTTGACGGCCTCGTCGCCGTGCTCGACCGACGACGGGATGATGCCGACCCAGGCATTGTCGGGCAGAGTCGCCGGCGCGGTGAAGCCGGCGTGGAGCTCACCGCCCGGGGCCACCACCGCGGACGCGAGGCGCAGAGAGACCTGGCTGAAATCGGGGGACTTCACCTCGAAGCCGACCGAGGCGATCTCGCGGCCGCTGCCGTCATTGAGACGAAAATCGTAGCTGCCGGGGCGATTCGGCGCCTCGAAGACGAAGCTGCCGGAGCTGCCGCTGTCGAGGTAACGGTAGTCGAGGTCGTGCTGGTCGTTGACGGCCTCGTCGCCGTGCGGGACCGACGACGGAATGAGGCCGATCCACGCGGAATCCGCGGCGCCGGGTGCATTGAAGCTCACGGTCACGCTTTCGCCGGGGTCGAGCACTTTTTTGGAAAGGCTGAGCGAGGCGCCGGCGATCGCCAAAGCAGGCCCCAGAACAGCGACGACGCAGAACAGCCACGACCTCTTCATGACGGACCTCCCTGCCGGGCCGCCGGAACGGGGGTGCGTTTTCCCGCCGGCTGAAGACTGAGTGTACGCTTGTTGAAGAAGCGGAGGTATTCCCAGCACCCGGCGCCCTGACGGCGGACCGGGCTCGGGTTTCCTTTCAGTGTGATAGCGTGGCGATGTCGCCCGCCGCAACGATGACCGGGCGTCGGGAGGGGCCCATGAACGTGTTCTCCGTATTGCTTCGTCAACCCCGCGTGCAGCGTCTCATCTCCGCGAGTGCGGCAGTCGCGCTCCTTGCCCCGGCGGCCGCCGGCGCCGCCGAGGACCCGAGGCCGTTCGCTCCGGCCGATCTCGTGGCGGTGCGCGCTGTGAGCGACCCGCGGGTCTCGCCGGACGGGGCGTGGGTCGCCTACGTCGTGCGGACGGAAGACCTCGAGGAAGACCGCGCCGCCAGCGATCTCTGGATGGCCGGCTGGGACGGCGCCCGCACCCTGCAGCTCACCCACACCGCGAAGGAGAGCGAGAGCCACCCGCGCTGGAGCCCGGACAACCGTTTTCTCGGCTTCCTCGCGGCGCGCGGCGACGAGAACGCCAAAGACCAGGTCTGGCTGCTCGACCGATCCGGCGGCGAGGCGCGGCAGCTCACCGCACTCCCCGGCGGCGTTGCCGACTTCGCCTGGAGCCCGGACGGCACGCGCCTGGCGTTGATCGCCGCCGACCCCGACCCCGAGGAACCGGGGCCCGACGCCGGTGAAAAGGAAAAGGAAAAGACCCCGGCGCCCATCGTGATCGACCGCTATCAGTTCAAAGAGGACGGGACCGGCTACCTCCGGCACCTCCGCGACCACCTCTATCTGTTCGACGTCGAGACCGCCACGGCGGAGCTCCTGACCCCGGGCGACTACGACGAGTTCGCCCCGGCCTGGTCACCCGACGGCAGCCGCATCGCCTTCGTCAGCAAGCGCGACGGCGACCCCGACCGCAACGAAAACTCCGATGTCTTCGTCATCGCGGCGAAGCCCGGCGCCGTTCCCGAGCAGCTCACTCATTTCGAGAGCGCCGATTCGGCCCGCTACTGGGGCGCCCCGGCCTGGAGCCCCGACGGTACGGCCATCGCCTACCTGCAGGGCGGACCCCGCAAGTACCGCGACTACGACCCGCCGACCCTGGCGACCATTCCGGCCACCGGCGGCGAGCCGCGACTCATCGCCGCCGGGCTCGACCGTTCCGCCACCGATGTCACCTGGAGCTCGGATGGTGGCTCGCTCGTCTTTCTGCTCGAGGACGACCGCAGCCAGCAGCTCGCCCGGGTTTCCGCGGCCGACGGCCCGGTGGAACGGCTCACCAAACCCGGGGCCGTCGTCTGGAACTACTCGACGGCCGCCGGGCGCACCGCCCTGCTGCTCAGCCGGCCCGACCAGCCCGCCGAGGTCTTCGCGCTGGACGACGGCGGCGCGCTCCGTCGGCTCTCCGACCAGAACCGTGATCTCCTGCAGCGGGTGCGGCTCGGCGCCGTCGAGGGGATCTCGGCGACCGCGGCGGACGGAAACGAGGTCCACGGCATGCTGGTCAAGCCGCCGGGCTTCACCGCCGGAAAGCGCTATCCGCTGGTCTTTCTGATCCACGGCGGACCGTTGGCCCAGGACGGTTTCGAGTTCGACGCCATGGCCCAGGCCCTCGCCGGGGCCGGCTATCTCGTGGCGCAGCCCAACTACCGCGGCAGCTCGGGGCGCGGGCGGGAGTACTCGCGCGCGCTGTGGGGGCGCTGGGGCGCCTTCGAGCCCACCGACGTGCTGGCGGTTGCCGACCGGCTCATCGCCGACGGCCTCGCCGACCCCGAGCGGCTCGGAATCTCCGGCTGGAGCTACGGCGGGATGACGACCAACTACACCATCGCGAGCACCGGCCGCTTCGCCGCCGCGGTCTCCGGGGCGGGGATCTCGAACCAGATCACCGGCTACGGCACGGACCTGTACGTGCGCCAGTACGAGCTCGAGTTCGGCGCGCCGTGGGAAGGTCTCGACGGCTACCTCGGCGCATCGTACCCGTTCTTCCACGCCGACCGCATCCGCACCCCGACGCTCTTTCTCTGCGGCGAGAAGGACTTCAACGTGCCGCTGATCAACTCCGAGCAGATGTACCAGGCGTTGCGCAGCCTCGGCGTCGAGACCCAACTGGTGATCTACCCCGGCCAGTACCACGGTCTCGCCAAACCGAGCTACCGGCTGGACCGGATCGAACGCTACATCGGCTGGTTCGACCGCTTTCTCAAGGCGACGCAAGGCTAGCGGTATTGGCGAAAACCCAGCCGCAGGAGATCGTCAAGGTTCGGCGCCATGGGTGCCATGGCAGCCGTGAGAGTGCACGCACCCGTCGCAGCGACCAGGCCGAAAAGCGACGCTCCCACGGCGTCGAGCGGAAGACCAGGTCGAGGGTTGGAGAGGATGCAGGTGCATTTTCGACGACAGCCCTACCGCGTCTGGCCTCGGAAGAGTGGGTCAAGCCTCGGAGGGGATGAAACGAGATGAAAAGCGGGGAGCGACGGCGCCGCTCCCCGCTTGGATGGTGAAGGGGAAGTGCCGGCGCCTCGTCACTCGGCGGTGAAGGTCTGGAGTTCGACGGGGAGCGAGGTCCCCTCGAGGCGGAACGCGGCGTCCTGCAGGGTCGCGCCGAGGATCGACCACGACTGCCATGCGGTGCCGTTGCCGAAACCGCCGCCGGGGTTGATCCACTGGGTGCCGAGACCGTTGGTGGTGTCGGCGGCCTGGCGGCCGAACTGGCCGCACGTGGCGAAGTCCGCCGTGAGGTAGAACATGAACCAGTAGGTGCCGGCCGGAACGCTGGCCGGGGTGGTGAGGGTGGCGAGCACGTTGGTCGGGATGCCCCCGGAGCCGTTGGAGATGGTGATCTGACCGTCGGTGGGCGCGACCGCCAGCGACCACACCGGCGAGCCGCTGCCGGGGTAGCCGGCAGGCAGTCCGGCGGCGTCCGCCCAGATCTCGAAGTGGAGCATGCTTCCGCAGGCGATGGTGGTGGCGCCGTTCCAGCCGCCGCTGGGGACGAAGATCGCGTCGATGCTCCAGCCCGCAGCCGGGACGACGAAGTCGTCGGCGACCCAGCAGCTGAAGGTGGGGAAGTCACCGAACTCCTGATTGGCATAGGTGTTGGTGTCGGTGGCCGAGAGCGGCTGGTCCCAGAGCACGGCGAACTCCGGCTGGGGTGTAACGCCGGGCCCTGAACCGCCCGGACCGGACAGTGTGGGGACGTTTGCGGCGAGAGCCAGGGTTGTGGCGGTCGCCAGAATCAGCGCTGCGATGCCAAGGTGCTTTTTCACAATCTCCTCCTTGATCCCTCGAGTCGAAGACGCTCAACCCGTCGGTGGGCCGAGTTGAAAATCACTTTTCGCCTGACAACCGGCGTCGCGTGAGGTTCCGGTCTCCTGAGACCTCCGACCGCGATGCGTAGAGTGTAGAGCCTTGCGAGCGTGGGGGTCAATGAGGAGGTTCCGGGAGTCGACGGAGCGGCGGGCAGAGATGCCGGACTTTCGGAAAGCGGAACGCGGAGACGGACGGTCGCTCACCAGCGCGAGCGATGGTCCGAAAGCGCGGACTGCTCGCTTGATCGGAGGGTCAAGGCCCGGTCGAGCGGATGGTCTCGCGAGCGACCCTGCGGGCGGCCTTCGGCCCCATCCCGGTGACGAAGGGCGGATCGACCCGGGTGTAACGCGGGTTGAGCGCGGCGAGCAGCTTGTGGCGCCAGGTCAGTTTGGCGCCGGAATCGGACAGGGCGCGGTCGTTCGAGAACGGGATCGGCAGAAAGTCCTTCTGTACGAGGCCGGTCGACGACATGATCGTGTCGACGAACTCGGGGAACCCGGTGAAGCGTTTGCCGGCGACGATGGGCGCGCCGTCGGCCTCGACGAAGGCATAGGTCGAGGTCGCGTGGCAGACCCCGGACAGCGGCTTGCGGTCCCGGTAAAGCTCTTCGATCACGCCGTGCAGCGCTTCGCTGCGGTTGACGTCGAAAAGACAGCCGTGGCCGCCGGGCAGATAGAGCGCGTCGACGATTGTCGGGTCGAGATCAGAAAGCGGCCGTACTCCCTCGATAGCCGCCATGAGTTCCCGACCGCGCGGCGACTCCGGCGAGTTCGCCTTCGACACTCCGAGGCCGAACCACGACAAGGGCCCCGTTCGTTTGAGGCTGGTCGGATCGGCCTTCGGCGGCGACCCGTCGACGGTGAAGAGCGCGACCTTCCAGCCGGCACTGCGGAACTCGTCGTAGGCGCCGAAGGCCTCCTCCCAGTGATAACCGACCGTGGAGAGAATCATCGCGACCGTGTGCCGTTGTTTCGAGGACATGGTGGAGTGAGCGTAGCAGGTTCTTTCGACGGATGCGGTTGTCTTTTTCCGGGCTGTTTCTTGTGCCGAGCCTGGGGCGTCCCTCATAATCGAATCATGATGACAAACAGCTCAGCGGCGTCCCGATTTTTCCCACATGGGCTTTTTGTTCTGTATCTGGCGTTGTTCACGGTCTGCGCCATCCGGCCGTATGACCGAACCGTCTGGTTTGCCGAAAACCTGCCGATTGTCTTGATCGTTGCGGCTCTGGTTCTCAGCTTTCGCTGGTTCCGGTTCTCGAACACGGCCTATGTGATGATGGCGGTGCTCGTCTTCCTCCACACCATCGGCGGCCACTACACCTTCGAGCTCGTGCCTTTTGACTGGATCACGGACGGGCTGGGTTTCGAACGCAATCACTACGACCGGGTGGCCCACTTCTCGGTCGGGTTTTACGCCTTCGCTTTCGCAGAGCTCTTGGATCGCTTGAAACTCGTCAAAGGCCGGTGGATGGTTTTCCTCGTGCCCGTGATGGCGATTTTTACGGTGGCTGCCATCTACGAGATCATCGAGTGGATTTTTGCCGTTCTGTCCGATCCCTCGGCCGGCGCGGCCTTTCTCGGTTCGCAGGGCGACCAGTGGGACGCCCAGAAGGACATGCTGGCCGATGGCCTGGGAGGGATCGTGGCCTCCGCCCTGTACCTCGTGCTGCGACGACAGGGCGCGACGGACCGTCCAACTGAAGCGATCTAGGAGAGTGGTGTGGAGAGATGGTGGGTAAATTCTTGAGCGTAGTTTGAGACCGTTGGGTTGGATCATCGTGTCGCTCGGCCAACCATAGCTACGTAATTCCACTCACTTGCAGGTAGTTACGGCGTCGTATTCGACCAGGCCATGGTGTTCCCCGACTCGAAACCGTCGACGAAGATCGCGTCGGCGGTGAGCGGGCAGGGGAGACCGGTCGCGCGCGCGACGTCGAGATTGTCGCCGACGAGGCGGGCGCCGCCCGCGGCGCGGACGGCGTCGGGTGAGCAGCCGTTCTCGACCCGGAGATCCTGCAGCGTCGCCACGGTGCTCGCACCGGAGACGAGCACCAGGCCCTGGACCACGGCACCGCCGGTGCCCGGACCGGCGAGGGTCACCGTGCGACGGAGCACGACCGACTCCGGGTAGTTTTGGGCCGACAGGTTGACGGTCACGCAGACTGGGTCGTCGGCCGCCTCCTGGATGGTCGCGTGGCTGCCGGGCACGGTGCAGGTCTGGGCGTGGAGCGGTGGGGCCGCCACAGCGACAACGAGAGCGAGGGTCCCGACTGCGATCCGCAGCGTGGAAAGCTGGGGAGCGCTCATGGCACACCGATCCCGAGGTGGGCGACCTTGAGGTCGGCGTTGGTGACGTTGTGGTAGCTGATCAGGCCGAGGCCGTCGGCGCCGATGGCGATGGAGGTGTACCAGCCGACGTCGCCCGCGCTGTCGATGGTGACGGTGGCGGCGCTCGTGCAGGGGGTGTTCGTGCAGTGGGCGACCTTGAGGTCGTGGTTGGTATTGTCGTAGTAGCTGATGAGACCGAGGCCGTCGGCGCCGATGGCGATGGAGGCGTCGGTGCCGAAGAAGCCCGCACTGTCGATGGTGACGGTGGCGGGGTTCGTGCAGGGGGTGTTCGTGCAGTGGGCGACCTTGAGGTCGCTGTTGCTGATGTCGAAGTAGCTGATGAGACCGAGGCCGTCGGCGCCGATGGCGATGGAGGTGTTGAGGCCGACGTAGCCCGCGCTGTCGACGGTGGC
>JAHECW010000142.1 GCA_024641545.1 Acidobacteriota bacterium | reverse complement strand
GGTCGTGCATTGTTCATCGTGATGCTCGCCATCGCCGGTGCCGCGATCCTGACGCACCCCTTTGCCCGACGGTTCTGACATCCACACATTATTGAAACGCCAAGATCACAACGCAGGCTTCGCCCGCCCCCAGCGGGGTCCTGTGCGACTCCCAGCCTGCAATAGCAGAGGGTCAGCCGTGGCGGTCGGGTTTTGAAACACAAAGGACGCAAAGATCCTGCAGTCGAAGCTCACCGTGCGATGGTGCGATGTAATTCATAATTCATAATTCATAATTCATAATTAATTGACGAGCCCCGCCTCGTCCTCCACCGCCGGCGCAGGCGGCGGTGGAACCTCAGCGGTCTTGCCGTTTCGATTCGCAGTGTCGAACTCGAACTCGCAGCGACCACCGGCGAGCAGCGGCGCCAGCCCGTCGCGAGTTTCCTGACTCGCCTCGACGCTGAGCGCGGGCGGGGGCACGAGGCGGGCCCTGAACCGTCCCCGCCGGCGCAGATCGAACCTCACCGGCATGTCGCCGGGATGCTCGAGCAGGTACTCCCGGATGGACTCCAACGCCTCCTCGTCCATGCTGTCGAGATCGAGGACGATCCGCAGTCCGGCGGCCTTTTTCGAGTCCATGGACGGAAGATCCGCAACCTCGTCAACCATCAGCTCGACGTGATCGCCGTCGCCCTTGAGGGTCGCCGTCACCAGCAACGCCGCGCCGTCCTCGATCAACCGTTCGAAGGATTCGAAGGTGTCGGGGAAGACGACGGCGCGAACGGCTCCGCTCGCGTCCTCGAGTTGGAAGACCGCCATCCGGCGGCCCTGATTCCGACCTTCCTTCTTGATCGGGATGACCTTCAGGGCCGAGACCAATCCGCCGACGGTGGCCGTCTCCGCACCCTCCTGAAAGCGCAGCGGAAGGTCGTTGACGGAGCTGTTGGTGTAGCGATCGAGCTGTGCGCGATAGGCGTCGAGGGGGTGGCCGCTGAGGTAGAAACCCAGAACCTCGCGCTCCCAGGCCAGTCGATCCAGGTTGTCGACCCGCTCAGCCGACCTGATCTCCTCTTCGAGGCTCTCGGACGGCAGATCCGAAAACAGGAAACCCTGACCGAGTTCGCGCTGCTCCCTCTCCCGGGCGGCCATCTCCACCAGTCGATCCAGGCTGCCGAGCACTCCCTTCCGGCTGACGTTGAACCGGTCGAAGGCTCCGGCCTTGGTGAGGCACTCGAGGGCTTTTTGATTGACCGCTCGCGCCGGCAGCGACCCCAGGCAGTGGGAGAGGGATGAAAACCCGCCGGCGGCCGCTCTGGCTTCCAGCAGGGGTTCGATGGCGGCGTCCCCGAGACCCTTGATCGCGGTCAACCCGAAGCGGATCCCGCCGGACTCGACGGAGAACGCATGCAACGAGGTGTTGATGTCCGGTGGCAGGATCTCCATTCCCATCTGGCGGCAACGCCCCAGATATTGGCTCAGCTTGTCGGTGTTCGATGCTTCCGAGGTCAGCATGGCGGACATGAAGTGAGCCGGGTAGTGAGCCTTGAGATAGGCAGTCAGGACGGCGACGTGGGCGTAGGCCACCGAGTGCGACTTGTTGAAGCCGTATTTCGCAAACGGCACGATCTGGTTCCACAATTCGCGGACCTTGTTCTTGGGGTGGCCCTTCGCCACCGCGCCGTCGATGAAGTTCTGGCCCTCGCGGTCGATGATCTCCTGTTTCTTCTTCCCCATGGCCTTGCGGAGGGTGTCGGCCTTGGCCATGGAGAACCCGGCGATCTCGACCGCGATCCGCATCACCTGCTCCTGATAGACGATGATGCCGTAGGTCTCGCCGAGGATCTTCTCGAGCTCGGGGAAGATATAGGTGATGGCCTTCCGGCCGTGCTTGCGATCGGTGTAGTCATCGATGAACTGCATCGGGCCCGGGCGGTAGAGGGCGTTGAGCGCGGCGATATCGAGGAAGACCCGGGGCTGGACCTTGCGCAGCACCTCCTTCATCCCCGCGGACTCGAACTGGAAGATGCCGTCGGTGTCGCCCGCGGAAAAGAGCTCGAAGACCTTGGGGTCGTCGAGCGGGACCTTTTCCAGCTCGAAGCTCGGATCTTCCTGTTCGCGAATCGAATCCACCGCATCGGCGAGCACGGTCAACGTCCGCAGACCGAGAAAGTCCATCTTCAGCAGGCCCAGAGTCTCGACATCGTCCTTGTCGAACTGGGTCGCCACATCGCCGTGGGACGTCCGCGTCAGAGGCACGAGATTGACGAGGGGCTCGGGAGCGATCACGACGCCCGCCGCGTGGACGCCGCAGTGCCGGGCCTTGCCCTCGATACGGGTCGCCGTCTCCACCAGCGTCCTGACGTCGTCGTCCCCGTTGACGAGCTCTCTGAGCTGGGGCGAGTCCTCGAGCGCCTTCTCGATGGTGATGTTCAGGTCATCGGGAATCAACTTGGCGATTCGATCGACATCGCCGAACGGCATGCCCATGACCCGGCCGACGTCGCGCACGGCCGACTTGGCTTTGAGGATGTTGAAGGTGGCGATCTGGGAGACCGAGTCCTCACCGTAGAGCTTGCGGACGTAGTCGATGACTTCCTCGCGTCGCCGCTGGCAGAAATCGATGTCGATATCCGGCATCGAAATCCTCTCCGGATTGAGGAATCTTTCAAAGAGAAGATCGTACTCCAACGGGTCGATATCGGTAATGCCGAGGGCGTATGAAACAACCGAACCTGCAGCCGATCCACGCCCCGGACCCACCGGAATTTTCGCTTCCTTCGCATGCCGGATGAAATCCCAGACGACGAGAAAATATCCAGGAAAACCCATCCGACGAATGATGTCCAACTCGTCGTTCAGCCGGGTCTCGTACTCGCTGATTGCGTGCTTTCTCGGAGCATCGTTGCTCAAACGGGTCGCAAGGCCCTCACGGGCGCATTTCTCCAGAAAAGCCTCGATCGAGTATCCCTCGGGAACCGGATAGTTGGGCAGGTGAAGTGTGTCGGTATCGAAAAGCACATGGCAGCGTGACGCGATTTCCACCGTCCGTTCGCAAACACCGGGATAATCCGAGAAAAGCGACTCCATTTCCCGGCCGCTCTTGACATAAAACTCGGCGTTGTAGGCGGAGTTCCGATGGAGCTCATCGAGGGTGCGATTGAGGCCGATCCCGAGCATCACCCGATGGGCAAAAAGGTCCTCCCGTTTGTGAAAATGGCAGTCGTTGGTCGCCACCATCGCGATCCCGGTCAACCGGGAAAGCTCCCCCATCCCCTGGCGGACGAAATCCTCGTCCGCGGTACCGTGGTTTTGGATCTCGAGAAAGAAGTTGTCCTCGCCGAGGATCTCGCGATAGGTCTCGGCCGCGGTTCTCGCCGCCTTCGAATCGCGGTTGAGCAGGAGCCGGGAGACTTCTCCCGAGAGGCATGCCGAGAGCCCGATCAACCCCTCGGAGTGCTCGGCAAGAACCTCCTTCGAGATCCTCGGCTTATGATAAAAACCCTTGAGAAACCCCTCGCTCACCAGCCACATCAGATTGCGATAACCGCGATCATTCTCCGCGAGCAGCACGAGATGATCGTACGGACGCCGTCGCCCGGGAATCGGAGACCGTTCGAGATGGTCCCCCGGGGCGACGTAGACCTCACATCCGATGACCGGGCGAAGACCGGCCTTGAGCGCGGCTTTGTGAAACTGGAACGCGCCGAAAATGTTGCCGTGGTCGGTGATCGCCACCGCCGGCATTTCGAAGCTCGAGACCTGCTGGACGAGTTCGGGAATGCTGATCGTCGAATCGAGCAGCGAGTAGTGGGTGTGGAGGTGGAGATGGACAAATTTGGAGGTCTCTTTTCGCGCCATGGCGACATGATAACCCGCCCCGCCCCAACCTCGGCGAGCTCGCTGCTCCGGCCCGACGCGAAGCCGCCGTCCGAAATCGCCTTGGCCCCGGGCCGGCGGTGCTGGCAAACCACCCTTTCCGGGAGATTCGATCGGACAACGACACTGTGCAACCGAAATCATCTCCGGCTTGTAACCGATCGGAGAACCCGGCTGACAATTCGATCTCTTGATTGATCATCTCGAGTTCCATGAACGCGTCGAGACAAGACGGCCAATCCGACAGAGAATCAACGACAATGGCGGGGTTCAAGATCACATTTCCATTCGTAGTTTTAGAGAAATCTTGTTCGAAAAATTTTCACAAATACTCTTGACAAGTCGGCGCCATTCGTTCATCGTGTGATTGTCAATGCTACATTTTCACGAAAATTCCACGCAATCGAGGCCGCCGG
This sequence comes from Acidobacteriota bacterium, assembly GCA_024641545.1. GTDB lineage: Bacteria > Acidobacteriota > Thermoanaerobaculia > Thermoanaerobaculales > Sulfomarinibacteraceae > JAHECW01. The sequence continues at coordinate 9,397 of JAHECW010000142.1, read as the reverse complement.
ATAGACAGGCCGAGCACTCGATTATTCGGGTTTATCGACGGCACGCAGCACGCGCTATTTCCGAAGAACGGTGGGAAGTGGCAGAGATTTTTTTTGACCGAATCTTGGATGTTTCACCCAAGCTCACGGAAGCGTGGTTGATGAAGGGTCTTCTTCGTCAGTATTGCCGAGAAGATGATCACGCTGCGATCAATTGCTATCGCAAAGTCATCAATCTCTGTGGCGAAGATGTTTCGCATCCTCATGCGCAACGAGCGCGCGCGTCCCTCGGACGTCTGATGACCGTCTGGGGTTGACCCGTTCTCGTTTCGAGGCCGTAGGTTCCCGGGATTCCCAGCTACATGCCGCGTTCGAGGAGGAGGCGGGTGGCCTTGGCGAGGGCGTCCCTCTCCGGACCCTCCGGGAAGCCTTCCATGCGCTTGAGCGCCCGCTCGGCAAAGAACCGGGCGCGGCGTTGGGTCTCGTCGAGGACACCCGAGGTGCGGACCAACTCCAGGACCTCCTGGACTGAGATCGCCTCGAAGACCCCGGTCGACGCCACCGATTGGAGGTTTTCCGTCTGCCTCCCGTCGAGTCGCGGCAACAGCAGAATGATCGGCAGCGTGGCCTTGCCCTCTCTGAGATCAGCCATTACCGGCTTGCCGAGCTTGTCCCGCGCCGAGGTGAAGTCGAGCAGGTCATCGACGAGCTGGAAACAGATTCCGAGATCGCGGCCGAACTCCGCCAGCGGCTCGGTGAGGTGCAGGGTTGACGGTTGGAACAACGCCGGGATCGCGCACGCCGCAGCAAAGAGCTCGGCGGTCTTGCGCCGGGTGATGTCCATGTAGGTCGTCTCATCGATGGCGAGGCGGCCGCGCTCCTGGTCGGCGAGGATCTCGCCCTCGGTCATCCGCAACGTCGCCGTGACCAGCTGGCGCATGACATCCACATCACCGAGTTCCAGGCACAGATCCATGGCTCGGCTGTAGAGCCAATCGCCGACCAGAACGGTGGTCTGGTTTCCCCAGCGGTTGTTGGCGGTCGGCCGACCCCGTCGGAGATCCGATCCGTCGATGATGTCGTCGTGAATCAGCGTCGCGGTGTGGATCATCTCGATCACCGCGCCATAACGGACATCGCGCTCACCCTTGTACGAAAGCATCCGGCTGATCAGCAGGACGAGCGCCGGGCGCAGCCGTTTGCCGCCGCTGCCGAGAACATAGGTGCAGACATCCCGCACCATCGGTTCGGTCTGCTCGAACTCGCGGCCGAAGAACTCCTCGACGTTCTTGAGTCGGCCCATGATCGGCCAGAAAATCTCTCGTATCTGCGCAGAACGATGGAGCGAGGAAACCGCCTTCATAACCCGCGAAGGATAGCACGGCCGCGGTCTCCGGCGGGTCGGCCCGGGGGCCTGGAAGCTCGCGGCCCGCGCCTCGTGTCCGATCTCCGGTATTCGGGGCTCGAGCGGCGCGTTTCAGTCCAACGGACCCGAGTCCGTGGCGCACTCCACTCCGGCCGGTGCGGCCGGAAGCCAGGACCCGTCGGGGGGCGCCTTCGACGCCGACCAACCGGAGAATTCCAGGCGGTTCACCGCGCCCTGCGGATCCCAGATCGAGACCCGGCTCGGGAGATCGTCGGCGCCGAGGATCACCTCGACCCGGTCCACGCCCCCGGGTTCCTTCGGTATCAGAACGAACCCGGCATCGCCGCCCTCGGTGACGTCGAAGTGCACCGGCGCACCGCGCGGATCGAGCACTGCCGCCAGCGGCACCCGCTCCCACTCACGATCCGAAAGCTGGTGTTCATCGCAGGTCTCGTCGGGGAGATCGACCAGCCGCACGATCCGTCCCTGGAGGCCCATGAGACGGAATGGAGGCTTGCCGGTGTGAAAGAGCGCGCGGTCGGGCCAGGCCAGCCAGACCTGCCCGTGCGCCTGCTCGCCCGTGGTCATGCCGACCGGGATGTACTCCTGGTCGAACTCGGCGTGCCACGCCGCCGCGCCCGAAAGCGCGCGATTGAGCGCTTCGAGACGATCCACGGCCCGGTCCGGTCCGACCGCTGCGGACACCGAGGATGCGGCCAAACCAACCATGATGGCGGCGGCGATTCGATGGCGGCGGGTCATTCGGGCCCGGTCAGGCTTCGCCTTCAGCGAGGGTTTCGACGTAGAGGGTCTTGAGGGCCTGCACGACGACGAAGATCTTCTCGTTGTTGCTCTCCGGGGCGGTCGGGAAGAGAAAGAACCCGTGCTCCTCGACCGAGTACTGAGCGACCCGGCCGTGGACGACCTCGCCGTCAAAGAACTCGACCCGGGCGGACGCGGCGCTGGTGCGCGAGTGGAGGTCCATGGCGGAGATCTCGACCTCGAGATCGCGCCGCCGCGGGTCCTTGATGAAAAACACCGCCTTCAGACCTTCGAACTCGACCCGGAGGCTTGCGCCATCGGCGGCCCTGACGTCGACACAATGATCGCTTGGGCTGAACTCCCTCAGGAGCGCACCCCGGAGCGTCGAACCGTCGCGGTAGTGAAGGACGACTTCGCGCCCGACCTCATCCCTCATGTTCCCTCCAGACGCCTTCCGGCGCACGCCGACCATGCTACCACGCCGGTGTAGAGAAGATCGGCGGACGGCGACCATGCCGGCGGTGAGACTGCGATGGTCCCGTGCTTCAGCGGTTCTTCCGACCTCAATGCCGGAAGTGTCGCGTCGCGGTCATGACCATGGCAATCCCAAGTCGGTCGCACGCGGCGATCACATCCTTGTCGCGGATCGACCCCCCCGGTTGGATCACCGCGCGGATCCCGGCCTCGTGGAGGGCTTCGACCCCGTCCGGAAACGGGAAAAAGGCGTCCGAGGCCGCAACGCTGCCGGTGAGATCGTGGCCGTGCTCGATCGCCTTCGCCACCGCGATCTTGGCCGCATCGACCCGGCTCATCTGGCCGGCACCGATACCGATGATTCGACCCGCGGCACCGACGACGATGGCGTTGGAACCGACATGTTTGACCACCCGCCAGGCGAGCTCGAGAGCCCTGGATTCGGCCTCGGTCGGGGCGCGCCCGGTGGCGACGTCGCGGGCCTCGCCGTCCCAACCGGCATCCCTCTGCTGGAGGATGTACCCACCGTCGATGTCACGAATGACGGTGCCCGACGGCGCCGACGGCTCGGCCTCGAGGACCCGGAGGTTCTTCTTACCGGCGAACACCTCGAGGGCCGCCGGGTCGTAGCCCGGCGCCACGACAACCTCGGCGAACTGCTCGACCACGGCCTCGGCGAAGGCGGCGTCCACAGCTCGGTTGGCGACGATCACGCCGCCGAATGCCGACACCGGATCGGTCGCCCGGGCGATGCGAAACGCTTCGGTCATGTCATCGGCGAGCCCGACACCGCACGGGTTGGCGTGCTTGATGATCGCCACCCCGGCCGAGGGCAGGTCCCAGACCAGGCGCCAGGCCCCGGTCGCGTCCCCGAGGTTGTTGTACGAGAGCCCTTTGCCCTGGTGCTGGCGGGCGCCGGCGAGACCCGTCGCATCGCTGCGCCGGGCGACAAGACCCCATTGATGCGGGTTCTCGCCGTAGCGCAGAACCCGCTCCTCGCTCTCGAGCAGATCACCGGCGACCGCCGCCGAGAACGACTTCCTTTCGCCGCCCATGAGCTCCGGGAGGTGGGCGGCGATGGCTGCGTCGTAGGCCGCCGTGTGGCGATAGGTCTTGACCGCCAGCTTCCTCCGGGTCTCCCCGGTGACGCCACCGTCGGCCAACTCGCTCAGGAGCATCGGGTAGTCGGCCGGATCCACCACCACCGCAACCCGGGCGTGGTTCTTCGCCGCGGCGCGCAGCAGGCTGGGGCCGCCGATGTCGATCTGTTCCACCGCCTCGTCGAGACCGACGCCCTTGCGGGCAACCGTCGCGCGGAACGGGTAGAGGTTGACTACCACGAGATCGATGGCCGGGATGTCGTGCTCGGCGAGCTGCGCCGAGTGGTCATCGGAGGGCGCCGCGAGAATCCCGGCGAAGATGCGGGGATGCAGGGTCTTGACGCGACCGTCGAGGATCTCGGGAAAACCGGTGTGGTCGCCGACACCGACCACGTCGCAGCCGGCTTCACGCAGGGTGCGCGCCGTGCCGCCGGTGGAGAGCAATCGCCAACCGAGCTCTTCGAGCCGGGGGCCGAGGAGGTCGAGACCCCTCTTGTCGGATACCGAGATGAGCGCGAGTTTCGCCATGCAAACCTCCCTTGACGGGCGGATTGTACACACACCGGCGGTGTGAATTTTTGAATTGTGAATTGTGAATTGTGAATTTCATCGCTGGATCGCACCATCGCAATGGGCCGGTCAGGCGATGAACGGCGGCCCTGGCCAGGATGACGCGATCGGCTACCGAGGCGCCGCGGTACGATAGATTCGAGGTTTGCAGATGAAGAAACTGGCTTTGGTATTCGTCCTGCTTCCGGTCATCGCGTCCTGCGGCTCTCCCGGAGAGGATCAGACGGTCGCAACCACCGGTGGGCCGCCCGCCCAGGGCGGCACCGTGGTGATCGGGCTGCTCAGCGACATCCAGAACTGGAACCCGTACGTCGTCGAGGATCTCGACACCGAGCACGTTCTCGCGCTCATCTACCCGTCCCTCGCCATCGAACAGACCGATTACCACCGCCACCCACCGTCATTCGAGCCCGCCCTCGCGGAGTCCTGGTCGTGGTCCGAGGACCACCTCGCTCTCACTCTCAACCTCGACCGCGAGGCCAGCTGGGCGGACGGCGTCCCCATCACCTCGCGCGACGTCGTCTTCACCTGGCAGGTTCAGACATCGCCCGAGATCGACTGGCTCTACGGTGACGGCAAGGACTCCATCGAGACCATCGAGGCCGTCGATGAACACACCGTCCTGGTCACCTTCACCCACCGCTACCCCTATCAGTTCATGGACCTCAACGACGGCCTCATCATCCCCGCCCACGCGTGGGCGGGGATTCCCTTCGACCGTTGGGCCGAGACCGATTGGCGCAACCACGTCCTCGGCGGCGGCCCCTTCCGTCTTGCCGGCCACACCCCGCAGCAGGAGATCTCCCTCGAGAGGAACCCTCACTACCACCGGGCCGGACTCCCCTACCTCGACCGGGTGGTCTTCCGCATCGTCCCGTCCGAGCAGGGCCTGGTCACCCAGCTCCTCGCGGGCGAGATCGACTTCGTCCGGTCCATCAATCCATCGAGCGTCGAGCGGGTTCGCGCCCACCACGACCTCCAGCTCGTGATCTACGACGACCGCTCCTACACCCACGTCTGCTGGAACACCGGGAAGCCCAACCTCGCCGACCCGCGGATTCGCCGGGCGCTGACCGCGGCCATCGACCGGGAGACCCTCATCGACGTGGTCTACGAGGGTTTCGGGCGGCTCGGGATCGGCCCCGTCCTGTCATCGTTCTGGGCTTTCAACCGCGATCTCGTTGCGCTGCCGTTCGATCCCGATACGGCCCGGGCAGCCCTCGCGGCCGCGGGATGGACCGACACCGATGGTGACGGAGTCCTCGACCGGGACGGCAGCGCCTTTGTCATCGAGATCCTCGCTCCCGCCGAGAACGAGCTCCGACAGGACCTCGCCATCTTGATCCAGGAGGACCTCAAACGCATCGGGGTCAAGGCGGTGCCGCGGTTCGTCGAGTGGGGCACCCTCATGGCCGCCATCGAGGACGGCGACTTCGACGCGCTCGTCAACGGTTGGGAGGAACCCACCCAGATCGATCTCGCCGGGCTCTGGCATTCCGCACCGCCGGGAGAGCCGACCTTCAACTTCGGGCGCTACTCCAATCCCGAGGTCGACCGACTCCTGGCCGAGGTCGACGAGGTGACCGATTTCGCCGAACAGAAGCCTCTCTTCGACCGGATTCAGGAACTGATCGTCGCTGACCAGCCGTACACGTTTCTGGTGGAGAACACCCGGCTCACGGCGCACAACTCGCGCATTCAAGGCGTCGAGATCAATGCCGCGACCCCGTATTTCAACATCGATGAGTGGTATCAGATGACGGAGCCCGCCGCCGAATGAGAGGTTTGATCGCGCGCCGCCTGCTGCTCCTCATCCCCATGGTCTGGCTGGTGGCGACCCTGACCTTCGTCGTGGTCGCCGCCGCGCCCGGGAGCTATGCCGACACGGTGGACCACCCCGGTCTCACCGTCGAGCAGCGCGAAGCACTGCGGACGCGCTACGGCCTCGATCAACCCGTCCACCGCCAATACCTGAGGTGGTTGGGCTCGATCGTCACCGGTGATCTCGGCATGTCCTTTGCCACCAGGGAACCGGTCGGCCGGCTGCTCGCCCGCGCCCTGCCGCCGACCCTTCTCCTCGGCACCGCCGCGCTCCTCCTCGACTTCATCCTCGGCATCCTGGTCGCGGTCGCCGCCGCCCGCCACCCCCGAGGCTGGTTCGATCGCACCAGCACCTTCTTCAGTCTCGTCATCGTCGGCCTGCCTTCGTTCTGGGTCGCCGGCCTGACGGTCCTGGTCTTTGGTGTCCTCCTCGGTTGGTTCCCGGCCTCGCACATGCACTCGGTCGGCGCCGACGCGCTCACACCCCTCGCCTCTCTGGCCGATCTTCTCCGCCACCTCGTGCTGCCGGCGGCGTGTCTCGGCCTGGTGGGCGCCGCGGGGACCGCCCGCTATCTGCGCTCGACGCTGCTCGACATCCGCGGCGAGCGCTACATCCTCGCTGCCCGAGCCCGCGGCATCAGCGATCGCCGGGTGCTGTGGATCCACACCCTGCGACCGGCGTTGCTGCCGGTGGTCACCCTCCTCGGACTCTCGCTGCCGTTCCTGGTCTCCGGTTCGGTGGTCATCGAAACCGTCTTCTCCTGGCCCGGCGTCGGGCTCGCCCTGCTCCAGGCCGCCCACGCCCGCGACATCCCGGTAATCATGGGAATCACCCTCATCGGCGCCGTCGCGGTTCTCATCGGCAGCCTCGCCGCCGACGTGCTCTACGCCGTCGTCGATCCACGCGCCCGCGAGGACGGCGCATGAGCCGGTCGCGCCGTCTCCGGATCGGCGTCACCGGTCTCGGTCTGCTGGTGGCGCTGTGTATGCTCGGCCCCCTGCTGCTGCCGGCGGCGCCGGGGATCGACCCGGCCCACGCCGCGCTGCTGCCGCCGGGCACCGCGGTCACCGAGGTCACCGTCGACGACGGCCGCACCCTGGTTTCGCCGTCGGTTCGATTCGAAGGCGACACCGTCATCGTCGACGGCCCGAGACGGTCGGCAACGGTTTCGCGCAACGAGGTCGCCGCGATCCGCGCCACTCGATTCTGGCTCGGCAGCGACCGTTTCGGACGCGATGTCCTGGCGCAGCTCATGGCGGGCGGCAGGATCTCCATCTCGGTCGCAGCGCTGGCGGTGCTCATCGCGCTGCTCGTGGGGACGACCGTCGGCCTCACCGCCGCCACCGGCGGCGCCGTGGTGGACGCCGTCCTCATGCGGCTCGTCGACGCGCTCATGGCCTTCCCGGTACTCTTTCTGCTGATCCTGCTCGCGACCCTCTTCCGACCGGGACCGTTGGTCCTCGTCACCGTGCTCGGGATGACTTCCTGGATGGGTCTCGCACGACTCGTCCGCGGCCAGGTCCTGAGCCTGCGCGGCCGCACATTCGTCCTCGCGGCCCGGGCGGCCGGCGCTTCGCCGAGGCGAATCTGGCGGACCCACTACGTGCCGAATCTCTCCGGACCGCTGTCCCAGGACACCGCCCTCCGGCTCGGCGATCTGGTCCTCGCCGAAGCCACCCTCTCCTACCTCGGGCTCGGCATCCCGCCCGACATCCCGACCTGGGGCGCCATGGTCGCCCAGGGGCACCGGGTGATGGTCGACGGCTGGTGGCTGGCGACGCTGCCCGGGTTTGCCATTGCGGCCCTCGTGATCTCACTCGCGCTGATCGGCGACGGGATTCAGGAGAGATTGGTGAGGAGTTGAGAGTTGAGCCTCTTGCAAAATTCAAGAACTGGCCATTGAGGTTTCCCGATCCTCGCCACCATCAGGCCGGCGGGGGCGCCGGCCCCACAATGGATCTCAGCCTGTTGTAGCGCCGGCGCCCTCGCCGGCGTCACGACTGAACTCCGACCTCCTCACTCTCCCACCTACCACGAAATGCTAGTCTCCCAGTCCTGAGGGAGGTCTCCGAGCTTGAGCGACACCCACACCCGCATCGCCGTCATCGGCGCCGGCATTACCGGCCTTGCGGCCGCCGAGTGGCTCGCCCACGACCACGGGATCGACGACGTCGTGGTGTTCGAAGCCTCCGACCGCGCGGGCGGCAAGATCCGCACCGAGATCGCCGCAGGGCACACCGTGGAGTGGGGGCCCCAGGGTTTCCTCGACAACGCCCCCGACACCCTCGAGCTCGCCCGGTCCATCGGCCTCGACGGAGCCCTCGTTCCCGCGGCCGACGCCTCAGCGGACCGCTTCATCCTGCGCGGGGGACGGCTGCGTGCGGTGCCCATGTCGCCGGTCGCCTTCGCGACCTCGAACCTGCTGCCGATCGGCGGCCGGCTGCGGGTCTTCGGCGAGCCCTTTGCCCGCCGCCGTCCGGATGGCGACGAGACCGTCTTCGACTTCGCCCGCCGCCGGATCGGCCGGCAGGCGGCCGAGATCCTGGTCGACTCCATGGTCACCGGGGTCTTCGCCGGCGACTCGACCAAGCTCTCCCTGGCCGCCACGTTCCCCAAGATGCACGCCATGGAGTCGGAGTACGGTTCGCTGACCCGGGCCCTCATCGCCAGGATGCGCGAGTCCAGGAAAGGCGGCCGGAAGAGTGCCGGACCGTCGGGTCCCGGCGGCACCCTGCACACCTTCGCCGGCGGCATGGAGCAACTGCCGCGTCGGATCGCAGACCGACTCGGCGATCGGCTCCGACTCGCCACCCCCGTCGACCGCCTCACCCGCGACATAGACGGCTTTCGCATCGAAACCGGGGGGACCGATATTCGCGCCGAGCGGGTCCTGTTGGCGCTCCCCGCCGCCGGCGCCTCCGCCCTCCTCGCCGAGTTGGCGGCCGGTGCGACCGATCCGCTCGACGCAACCCCGACGGTGCCCATCGCCGTGGTCATGGCGTCCTACCCCGCCGATGCCTTCGGCCGGCCCGTCAACGGTTTCGGCTTTCTGGTTCCCAAGGCCGAGCACGCCGGCATCCTCGGCACGCTCTACTGCCACTCGATCTTCCCCGGACAGGCGCCCGACGGCGCGGTTTTTCTCCGCACCATGCTCGGCGGCGGCCGCGAGCCCGATCAGGCCCGACTCGACGACGACGCGCTGATCACGGTGGTTCGAGCCGCCCACAGCCGGATCTTCGGTTGTGACCCCACCCCCGATCGGGTGTGGATCGCCCGCTGGGCCGAAGGGATCTCTCAGTACACCGTCGGCCACCTCGACCGGGT
>JAHECW010000141.1 GCA_024641545.1 Acidobacteriota bacterium | reverse complement strand
CGAGAAGTCGTTTCCGCGATCTCTTCGATATCGAGGAGCGGCAGCTTCTCGAAGGAACCAACCGAATCTTCGATATTGAACGCTATCTGAAGAAGAACCCGGATCTCGCGACCACCGAGATCAAGGAGAAGATCGAGGTCTTCCGGCAGACCCGCGTGAGGTTCGAAGACGCCCGACGCCAGCACAACGTCAAACGCTCCGACATCCTCGATCTCCGGCAATCCATGCACAACGTGCTCTCCCACTTCGAGTCGACCGCAGCCGACCTTCTCGGGACCGTCAAAGAGCGGCCGCCGGCGATTCAGCGTCCCCGATTCGAGCCCGAAGACCGTGAAAATGGCGAGCAGGCTTCGGATCCGGTCAGCGATTCGCTGCAGACCGCGAACTCACCGCTGAGCGCCCGCAGGCCGGAAGATCCCCCCATCACCTCGATCACCGATCTCCTGCCCAGTGACCCTCTGCTCAACGAAGTTCTGCACAAGATCATGTTCGCGCTCGAGCTCGTGGTCTGGGACCGAACACCGGAACAGGTCATTGAGGCGCCGGAAATCAAGAGCCTCGGTCTCGAATCCTGGGAGGTCGAGGTCTATCGGAATCTGGTCGAAAAACAGGACGATGAGGACGGCGAGCAACGCCATCTCGACCAGTTCTTTCTCACCAGCGCCGCGCTCAGGGTCAAGATGGAGGAAGAACGTCGCGAAATCGACCGCCTGGCCGCGAGCTCCAATCCTGATCGGCTCTTCGAGATGCTCGAGAGCTCGGCGAGCAGCCTGGACCGGGCGCGCGAGGTCGAACGGCGTTTTCTCTGGTTCATCGACGACATGCTCTATCGCGCCGACACTGAAAGTCTGGAACAGATCTACCGGTCGCGGTTCCGCTTTCTCTACGCATTTGCGGGTCTCTGGCTCGATCACCAGAAAAATGGAGGCCTGACCCCGCTGTGATCGATCCCGGGGCCATTGAAGAACCTCCCGTCGGTTTAAAGGCCGCAGGCCTTCTCCGCCGGCTCCCCGCGACGATCATCGACATGGTTGTGTTTTGTGGCGTCTGTGCCCTTCTCGCCTATCCGGCCGGTCGTCACATCGACTGGCAACTCGCGGTTGCCGATCCAGCGGGCTTCCTCAACTCGCTCATGGATCCAAGCTGGATCGCCCACGCAGCCGGGATTCTCGGCCTCTGGATCGCGCTCTGGTGGTGCTACTTCGCGGTCGGTTGGGGCCTGCTTGGCGCCACCATCGGCAAGTGGATCTTCGGCCTCAGGATCGTCGATCATCGCGGACGATCTCCCATCGGCCTGTCGCGCGCGTTCCTCAGGCTGGCGGCCTACTCGGTGAGTTCGGTCACCCTCGGGATGGGTCACCTGCTCATCGTGCTCCGCCCCGATCGCCGAGCTCTCCATGACGTCCTCGCCGGAACGTGGGTGGTACGCCGCAGCAAGGCAACCCGGACCTCCCCAACGAACGGCGAGGCAACCGATGCCGACGACGACATCGACATTTCTTAGTTCTTGATTCTTGATTATTCATTTCATCGCTGTAGATCGGGTGGTCCTTGCGATGAATTCAAGAGTTGAGAATTACTGCAGGTAGCCCGCGAGCGACTGCGTCTTGTGCGACCGGCGGAGCCGATTGAGCGCGCGGCTCTCGATCTGCCGAACTCGTTCGCGCGACAGATCGAGGATCTCGCCGATCTCGCGCAGGGTCTTGGGCCGATCATCCTCGAGCCCGAACCGGAGCTCCAATACCCGCCGTTCGCGTTGCGGCAGCTCGCCGAGCGCGTCGGCCATGGCCAGCAGGAAGGACTCGCGCAAGATCCGCTCGTCCGTGTCCGGAAGTACGGTCTGCTCGAGCAGATCGCCCAGTTCAGAGTCCCCCTCGACATCAACGGGCTCGTTGAGCGAAAGCGACGACCGGGATGCCTGGATGAGGACCCTCACATCTTCGACCGAGAGACCGAGGTCTCTCGCCAGCTCCGGATCGGTGGGGGCGCGCCCGAACCTCTCGCTCAAGAGTGCCCGAATGCGCTCGAGCCGATAGAGGTTGTTGGCCTGCTTCTGCGGAAGTCTGAACGATCCGGCGTGTTCGGCCAGGGCGTGGAGGAGCGCCTGCCGGATCCACCACACAGCGTAGGTGATGAACTTCACGTCATGACCCTCCTCGAAGGGAGAGTATTTCTTCGCGGCCTGGATCAACCCCAGGTTTCCTTCGTGGATGAGATCAAGGAACGGAACATTCGGATTTCGATATCTTTTTGCGTAGGCGACGACGAAGCGGAGGTTCGACTCAACCAGGGTCCGCACCGCCTCGTGGTCCCCGGCGTGGACGCGCCGCGCGAGTTCGATCTCCTCGTCGTGGGAAAGGGCTGGGTAGCGGGAAATCGCCTGAAGATAACGGCGGAGCGTCGCCGATTCGGTACTCGATGACCTGCCGCCGGTCTCCGTCATTCCTCGTCTACAGTCTGAATCGATCCGGTTTCGACCTTGACCAGTGCGTGATAGCGAGGAATCTGGTCCTTGGCGCTGAGTGCCTGTCGTACGAGCTTCTTCAACATCTGGTTCTCTGTCTGCAGTCGGTCGATCTGTTCCTTGAGGTTGAGGATGATCTCGACGCCGGCGAGGTTGACCCCGAGGTCCCTGGTCAAGGTCAGGATCGACTCCAGCTGCTCGCAGGCCCGTTCATCGTAAAGACGCGTGTTTCCCTGGGAGCGGCTGGGCCGAATGAGGCCTTCGCGCTCCCACAGGCGCAAGGTCTGTGGGTGAACATCGTACTTCTCCGCGACCCAGGAGATCATGCGATATCGCGGCTTGGATTTCACGAACCCTCCAGTATTTCGACCGGCAGAGTGACTCGAGGAGCTGGAATTCACACTCGACTCTATCACTGACCCTCAACCACTCCAAAGACCCGGGGAGCGACAAAAAGCCGGGAGGCGGGCGCGACGGCCCTCCTCCCGGCACCGAATATCGGCTATTTCTCTTCCTCTGCTTCCACGTCGACGTACTCGGCGTCGATGACCTCGTCGTCGCTGCCTGCGGCGCCGGACTGCGCCGCAGGATCGGGGCCGGCTCCCGCGGGAGGCTGCGCGCCACCGGCGGTTGCCGATTGGTAGAGTGTGGCCGCGACCTTGTGCGACGCCTGGGTGAGCCGCTCATGGATTTTCTCCATCCGGTCCTCGGCGCCATCTTCCAGAGCCTTCTTGGCCTCGACTATCACCTCTTCGATGGCCTTGGTGTCGCTCTCCGTCAATTTGTCCCGGTTCTCGGTAATCAGCTTCTCCGTCGAGTAGACGAGACCATCGAGTTTGTTCCTGGTCTCGATCCGCTTGCGCTTCTCTTCGTCCTCCGAGGCGTGGGTCTGCGCTTCACTGACCATCCGGTTGATCTCGTCGTCGTTGAGGCCTGAAGAGCTGGTGATCTGGATCTTCTGTTCCTGGCCGGTCCCGCGGTCTTTGGCGGCGACGTGAAGAATTCCATTGGCATCGATGTCGAAGGTGACCTCGACCTGCGGCATGCCGCGCGGTGCCGGCGGAATCCCCATGAGGTGAAACCGTCCCAAGGTCCTGTTGTCGGGAGCCATCGGACGCTCGCCCTGAAGCACGTGGATCTCCACTTGATTCTGATTGTCGTCGGCGGTCGAATAGACCTTGCTCTTTCGCGTCGGGATGGTGGTGTTCCTCGGGATCACGACATCAGTCACCCCGCCGAGGGTCTCGACCCCGAGAGACAGCGGCGTCACGTCAAGAAGCAGAACGTCCTTGACCTCGCCCGAAAGCACGCCGGCCTGGACGGCGGCGCCGATGGCGACGACCTCGTCCGGATTGACTCCGCGGTGGGGATCTTTGCCGAAGAACTCGGTGACGACCTTCTGCACCATCGGGATCCGGGTCGACCCACCGACCAGGACAACCTCATCCACGTCCTTGGCTTCGAGACCCGCATCCTTGAGCGCCTGTCGACAGGGTCCCAATGTCCGGTCGACCAACGGGCTGATCATCTGCTCGAATTTCGACCGCGTCAGCTTCAGGGCAAGGTGTTTCGGACCCGATGCATCGGCGGTAATGAAGGGAAGGTTGATGTCCGACTCCATGGTGGAACTGAGTTCCATCTTGGCCTTCTCGGCGCCCTCCTTGAGCCGCTGGAGAGCCATCCGGTCCTTGCTGAGATTGACGCCTTGGTCCTTTTTGAACTCTTCCACCAACCAGTCGATGATCAACTGGTCGATGTCGTCGCCACCGAGGTGCGTGTCGCCGTTGGTCGATTTGACCTCGACCACACCAGCGCCGACCTCGAGAATCGAAATATCGAAGGTCCCGCCGCCAAAGTCGAAGACCGCGATGGTCTCGTCGGCCTTCTTGTCCAGACCGTATGCCAACGCTGCCGCGGTCGGCTCGTTGACCAACCGGAGGACCTCGAGGCCGGCGATCTGACCTGCGTCCTTCGTCGCCTTGCGCTGCGCATCGTTGAAATACGCAGGAACGGTGATGACGGCCTTCTCCACCGGGCAGCCGAGGTGATCCTCGGCCGCCGACTTGAGTTTCTGCAGGACCATGGCCGACATTTCGGGGGGCGAGTAGATTTTACCCAGAATCTCGATCCGGGCGGTTTCGTTCTCACCCTTGACGACCTTGAACGGAACGGTCTTGATCTCCTCGCCGACTTCATCGAACCGACGTCCCATGAAGCGCTTGGCCGAGAACACGGTGTTCTCCGGATTCGTGACCGCCTGGCGTTTCGCGACCTGGCCCACGAGTCTCTCACCAGCGGTGTTGAACGCCACTACGGAGGCCGTGGTTCTGTTTCCTTCTTGATTCGGGATGACGGTGGGTTTGCCACCCTCCATGACCGCGACCACCGAGTTGGTGGTCCCGAGATCGATGCCAATAACGTGAGACATGCTAATGTCCTCCTCAGCTTTCAATTTCCAAACACAGGATAAGACTTGAGTGCGATTTTGTCAAGTCCACTCAAAAGGTTTTCTGGAAAACCGCTGTGAAGGTGGTCGGTGCGGCTCTCAGGGGAGGAGAATGAGCCCCGGACCCTGCCGGTCTCCGGACTCGGGGGTTTCGCCTTCCCACGCCAGACTTCGGCTGTGAATCAGGATCGGAACCGGTTGCCCCTGACTGTCCGACCCGGTGAACATCAACCTGTCGCCGCGAATGGCGATGCGATAGGGCCGACCCCATGGGTCGCTCGTGAGCTCCGGGTTCGACCGAGAAATCGACGTCTCCTCGAGATCGGCGGGGTAGAAACCGTGCATAAAGAACTCGGTCTCGGCGGCACGAGCGAGCCAATCCATCCGGAGCCAAGATTGGCTCTGGACGACGTAACGCTCCCAGTACTCCGCGCGCGCGCTAAAGGTCGGATTGATCGGGTTGCGGGGCATGATCGTAAAGGCAAAACCGAGGAGAATGAGAAACGGGATGGCGAGCCACGGGACGGCCCCGAGAACCGATGGCCGTTTGGAGCTCACCACCGGGTCGATCAGCAGCTCGACCTCGGCGATTTCGTCGTTGGTCCGCTGGCGGATCAGGCCCATCTCCAACAGATCCGCGAGCGCCTTGCAGGTCTCGAACTCGATCAGGGGGCTGGAGAGGATGACCTCGTGAACATCGTCCCGGCCGTCGATCAGCCGATACACCGCCATCTGGTTGGCAGTCACCTGCCCTTCGATCCGAGCCGGCCGGGGTTCCGATTTCGGCGGCGGTGTATCTGAAAAGCTGAATCCAAGATCGTCGAAATCGTCATCCGCCGGTTCGACGATCTTGAGTTCCCGGCCGGGATCGGATTGAATGAAGATGACATTCCGATCGGGTAGCCACTGTTCGATAAACGGCCACTCATCGGTCATCCTGGCGCCTTCCATGATGATGTGGTCGGCTGCCATGGGTTCGGTCAACTCTCGGTCGTAGTCGATGTCCGATTCCTGCGAAAAATGATAGTCGCCGTCGTTCCAGCGGAAGACCCGGTAGACGATCTGGAGGACCTGTTGCTGGAGTGCCGAGCGCACCGTGTCGATGGTCACGACCCCGTGGTCGATCAGGATCCTGCCGATACGCTGGAGGGTCTCCTCCTGCCTCTGGAGGGCCTCTTTGAGTTCGCCGTCCTCGACTTCGCCCCGCTTGAGAAGAATGAGTCCGATGAGATCTTCGGTGTGCTGGTTCAGAGTCGACGCGCCGACGATGTTGCCGTCGATGAATGAGACGGTGGTGACGTTGTCGTCGGCCTTGAGGGTGAGGACGCCGGTCTTTCTCTGCAGCGAAATCAGCTGCAGGATATCGGCAAAGGAGAAATCACGGAGGGTGCCTTCGAGAGCCACTTCACCTCCGTTGCCAGGATGCGATGACGCTTCGCATCCATGTTGCGAGAAAGACGATTGAAAGGACCGCGATCACGGGCTGGACAGGCATCGTCGGCTCGATCACTTCGAGGAACCGCGGGACCCAGACGACCACGCCGATCAACGAAATCCAGGCAACCAGCCCGAGAACCACGCCGAACCCCACTTGGTCCTGAACCAGCTGATATCCCCCCGGCGCCACCGCTGAGGTCACGCGACGAAACACGGCCGACCAACGATCCCATCGTCGGACCTGGGCCAGTTTGGCGGTCTGTTGATCAATGGGAACGAGATCTCTCTGAAGAAAAACCGAAACGCACTGCCGGCAATAGACCGGGCTCTCGCCCGGTTCATCGTCGAGCCGGTAGACCTTGCCGCACTTGGTGCACTCCCTGGCGGGGGGAAACCAACGCATGCGGACGAAAAGAACCCCGAGGCCGAAGAGTCCTCCCACCCAGAAGACCATGGACAGCGGATCCAGAAGCCGCCTCACGGAAAGCCAGGACGAGGCGCCGAAACCGACATACAGCCGCTCTTCCGGCAGTAGGCCCGAGACGAACTCGTCGACATCGTCCGAGGAGACCATGGGATATCGGACACGCGGATCGCGTCCACGAACACCAAGCGACGCCGAACGGCCCCCGGCCAGCTCACGGGCCCGCGCCCTCGCGGCGTCGCCCTGCTGAAATCGGCGATTGAGGTCATAGGCCGACGACAGATTGTGGTAGGCCAACGCCGTGAGACCGTTGGTTTCGATGGCTTCGTCATAGTATTGGATGGCGAGCTGAGCGTTGCCGTCTTCCAACGCCATGTTTCCGAGAAATACGAACGGCCGCGCATCCCCGAGAGGCTCCGCGGCTGCCGCCTGGAACTCGAGCTTGGCCGACTCGACGGCCGAGTGCATTCGGAAGAGCTCTCCCAGGATCAGGTGGTAGGTCGTGTCGCCTTCGAAACTGTCGCTCAAACTGATGAATTCCCGCAACGCCGACGGGTTGAGCTGTCGTTCGTCGAGCATCACCGCGACGCGATCGGTCACCGGCGGCTCCCTCAGAAGAGCGCGCTGCCATTTGTCCGCCAGCATCGGCACCGATGCCAGAACCAGACAGATCGCAACGGCGATGAGCTGTTGGCTCTGATCGAGATACACCCACCCCAGCACGAACAGATACACCAGCAGCCAGGCGGGTCCGAGCCCCGCGAGCAGAGGGAGGAGGACGAGCACCAGGCCAAAAACCACGGCGTTGGCACGTTCGAAGACCATCGAGCCGACCGTCATCGCATCGAAGCGCGAACGCCGCACGGTTCGAAGCATCATGACCAACAGTGCCGCCACGCTCGCGACCGCGAATCCCATGATCAGCCAGGCCAGGAACGACATGAGAAGGTGACGCCGGGTCACCTCGTACTGGAAGTTCGCCAACCATCCCCTGAGGAAATAGCGCCCACTTTCGATGTACGAGCCTTGCCGCCAATCGCGACGCGAGTGCAGAAAATAGCTCGCCGGGAGTTCCGGGTCGATCTTGATGGCGGTTTCAAGAATCGACACATCCGCTTCCGGATTCGACTCAGACCACGACACCAGGGCCGACGCGTACGGTGTCATCCGCCGGAGGTCGATCTCCTCGGCTTCGTTGATCAAATCAATCACCGGTTCCTGAAGGGACCGCCCCTCGGGCGCAGAGAGAACCTCCTGAACCTCGAGCCACGCTTCGTCGACCGACGCCGATGCCTGCGGCACCACCATCAGCGCGCAGACGAACAGGGAGATCCACCGCATCGGCTTCATTTGTTCTTTTGCAGGAACAACGACCTGAGTTGGAAGATGACGTTGGAGAGAATCTGCGCTTCCTCGGTCGACAGATTTCCCGTGGTCTTGCTTTCCAACATGGCAAGATACTCAATCACGCGTTGCGACTCGGCCGGCTGTGCCGGCATCCCCTGACCTCCGGTCATGAGAATCTCCGCCTGCTGCGCGAGGCCTGCGACCAGGTCGAGAAACAGCGGAGAGGTCTTCTTTCCGGGCTGGGGTTCCGGCGCCCGGCTCGCCGTCTCGGGCTTCGACGGGTCCTTGGCGGGCCGGGCCGCCGGTTCGGCTGCTTCCCGAGCGGGCCGCGCGACCGGCTTCGGTTCCGCTTTCGGCACATCCGGACGCGGATCGCCGCTGCCGTCGAACCGTCGTCGATCTACAACCTTGATCTTGCTGGGTCCTTCATCGCGCTCGCTCAAGCGATCCTCCATCAAAGTACGGATTCCAGCATACTACGAGGCCCCCGCCTTGGGATCAAGGTCCCGCCACCCGGTGCCGCCGATCAGGGACGGGCGCCGGCCCGTCTCAGCTCCTTCTGAACTCGGGTTTGCGACGCTCGAGAAACGCCCTGGTGCCCTCCCGCATCTGCTCGCTGGCGGCCCCGACGCCAAAGAGCGTCGCTTCGAGCAGGCAGGCGTCCTCCAAACCCATGTCCATGCCCGAGTTCACGGCTTCCAGACAGTGGCCGACCGCGAGCGGGCCGTTCGCCAACACAGCTTTGAGGATCC
The DNA here is from genome assembly GCA_024641545.1 of Acidobacteriota bacterium. Classification (GTDB taxonomy): domain Bacteria; phylum Acidobacteriota; class Thermoanaerobaculia; order Thermoanaerobaculales; family Sulfomarinibacteraceae; genus JAHECW01. The sequence goes on along the minus strand of JAHECW010000141.1, from coordinate 4,887 downwards.
CTCCCACCACCTCTTCGAGCTCGGCCGGTTCGCAGACGACGTTGGCCAAACCGATCCCCAGGGCTTCGTCGGCGCTGACGTTCCTCCCGGTCAAGAGAATCTCCAGGGCCCGGCCCCGACCGATCAGCCGCGGCAGGCGTTGGGTGCCGCCATAGCCGGGGATCAGACCGAGCTTGACCTCCGGTTGACCGAAGACCGCGTTCGATGCGGCGACCCTGATGTGGCAGGCCATCGCGAGCTCGCAGCCCCCGCCGAGGGCATATCCGTTGACCGCCGCGATCACCGGTTTGGTCAGTCGTTCCAACCGGCGGAACACCGCCTGACCCCGGAGAGCAAACTCCTTCGCCTCCACCGGTCCGAGGGCCGCGAGCTCGGAGATGTCGGCCCCTGCCACGAAGGCCTTTTCGCCGGCGCCGGTGATGACCACGGCGTTGACGGCGTCGTCGCCGGCGATGTCGGCGATGGCGGCGTCGAGCTCGGCCACGGTGGCGGCGTTGAGTGCGTTGAGTTTCTCGGGACGGTTGATGGTGATGGTACGGATGCCGCCGGCATCGGCGATCTTGAGGTTCTCGAAGCTCATTGTCATCCTCCAAGCGAGCGGGTTCCGCTCGGTGGCCAGAGTGTACCGTGGAAAACGGCGGGGTGAACGACAAGAGACGGCGGCCGAAGCCGCCGTCTCGAAATCACCGGGTGTGATGTGCTGCTGGTCAGTCGAAATCGGAGGGGCTCACCGCGCGATCGACGCCGGAGTCGAGAACGTGGTTCGCCGAGAACCCATGTCCGAGTCGCCGGGCGTTGTAGTCGCGGAGCTTGCCGACTTCCCGCCAGAGCAGCGCCCGGACAAAGGTCCCGGAGACCGCAGCGTCGGGCTTTGCGGGGAGGTACTCGATTCCCACCTGGGCCAGAACCTGCGACAGTTCACCATGAGTCAGAGGTTCGTAGACCTCCCAGGCCGCCGGAACGATCCCCCAAAGCTGGAGCTTTTCCTGGGCGGTCACGGGATCCGGTGTCGCCTCCTCATACCCGAGGGCGATACTCATCACCATCTGGGCGAACTCACCGTGGGTGATCGAGTCTTTTGCACTCACAGTTTTCATGTCGGTCTGCGCCGCTGCCCCTGCTGCCGTGAACAGAACCAGACCAGCGATCATCATCAGGCGCCGCATGAAGACCTCCCGCTCTCGCTTGATAATCTTACGTTTTCCACCGGCCGCAGTCAACTCGAGCGGGCAGGACCGTTTAGAAGAACCGTCGACGGATGATGAGCACATCGCCGGCCTTGATGACCGGATCCGGTTCTTTTCCCTTGCGGATATGGGACACGTCGAAGGTGAAGATCTCCTTGTCGCCGTCGCCGGTCCGATGGACCTCGACGGTTTGCGACGCGAACTTCCCCTGCCCGCCGGCGTGGGAAATGGCCTGCATCAGGGTCATCCCGGTGGTCAGGTCGTACTGCCCCGGCTTGGCCACCTCACCGGTGATGAAGAACTGTTCTTTGGCGGAAACCGAGATCACATCCCCCTGCTGCAGGATGATGTCGCGGCCGGCTTCCCCCTTGAGGATCGGGACGGTTCCGAAGGTGCGGACGAACGGCTGTTCGACCCCGTCGACCACCTGCACTCGGCGCAACTCGACAAATTGCCCCGCCGTCGGCTTGAGGCCGCCGGCCTCGGCCAAGATTTTGTGCAGCGATGTCTTCCCCTCGAGGTAATACGTTCCCGGACGCGCCACCTCGCCGAGAACCGTCACCGGCTTGGAGTGGTACTCCTCGACCTCGACCTGGAGTTGGACGTCGACATAGTAGTCGCGCTCGAGCAGTTCCTCGAGGTGATTCGCGATTTCCGATGTCGTCTGCCCCGCAACCTCGACCCGACCGAGCATCGGGAAGCTGATCTCACCTTCGACCTCGACCGCGAAATTGCCGGAGATCTCGTCGTGGTTGTAGGCCTCGACGCGCAGGACATCCCCCGCGCCCACCCGGTAACCGGCGACCGCCGAAGGAACCTCCTCCTGAGCCGCGACAGGGGCCACCAGGAAACCGACCAACACCCAGACGAGACAGACCAACCGCATCGGCAGAAGGTAACACAATTCACGCCTCGGGATTTCACCCTCCACCGGACGACCGCCCGACGCGGTGGCAGACGACCGCCGGAGTGGACGGGCCGGAGACCCATCGCGATGGCTCGTCGATCGACCACGATGCACGGCAACCGCTGGGGTAAGGTCCACTGAAACAGAATCGTCGCGTTCGACCCGAGGCGGCCTCAGTAGCCGATGATCAGACCGAGGGTGATCACGTTGTAGTCATAGCCGTAGCGGTAGATCGTGGAATCCCGGTTCTCATAAAGATACCCACCCCACAGCGAGATGTAGGGCCCGAAGCGATAGCCGAGGCCCAACCCGATGGTCGAGATCGGGTCCTTGCGGTCGTCTCCGGTCAGGAGGTCGGGCACGGCGTAGTCGTTGACCTGGTAGCGGCCACGGATTTGGGCGCTGAACCGGTTGTATTGGTATTGATACTGAAGGCTGGCCCCGGTCGCCACATAGTTGGCGTTGATCCCGAAGTTGGACGGGTAGTCCGACCTCAGGAGATCGAGCCGGAGCGCCGAACCGTGACCCATGTCCCAGTTGAAGTAACCGCGAGCGATGAAACCGCCGAAATCGGGGATGATCTCGGAGCCGAACTCACCGGTGTTGTAGCTGGTCTGGCGATAGCCCACGACGATCTCGGTCTTGATCACCGGGCTGACCATTCCCCGAAACCCGGCCGTGATCTCGTCCGAGGACGACTCGCGGAACTCGTTGTCGAAGAAGAGATTCTCCTGAGGTTTGAACTCGGTGTGGCGGTAGGCCAGATTCATGACCAGGATCTCGCTGAGCTGGTGGAGCCAGCCGGCGCCGACCATGAACCGGGTGTAGTCGTACCAGAGATCCGGATCCTCGTGCTGGAGGTCGGTGTAGTCGGCCTCGATGTTGAGGCCGTCCTTGGCGCTGGCCCAGTACGAGAGCTGGGCTCCGGCGAAGTTCTTCTTGTACCACCGGTCGCCCCAGTAGAGCTCGTCGCCGGGATCGACCTCACGGTTCTCGAGGTTGCCCTGCATGTACTTGTAGGTCATATCGAGGACGAGCCCGTTGGAGAACTTGAACCCGGCGAGGAAGTCGAAGAAATGACTCCACTTGTCGTCGAGCTGGTAGTCCTTGTAGTCGCGGTACTGCGGGGTGTAGGAAAACAGCAGATACGACTCGTTGATGGGGAGTTCGAATTGGAGCCGCGCGCGCGCCATCAAGACCTGGTCGGTGATCGGGTTGTCCGGGGTGAAAAAGATGTTGTCGCGGTACTGCCAATTCAACTGCACGGCGGGACTGAAGAGGAACGGGCCGACGGGGATCGCCTCGTACGTGTTCGGTCCGGATCGTCGGGCCTCGACCGGGGGCTGCCCGCCATCGATGTCAGCCTCTTGAGCTGAAGCCGGCACCGCACAGAGGAGAACCAGAGCAAAGCCGACCGTGGCGTTTATCCTTCGCCGCATCATTGACCGTTCCCTTCGCCGCCTGCAAAAACCGTTTCGAGCTCGTCCCGAAAAGAGGCCCGTTGGCATCGAGACCTCTCAACTCGTGTCAGCGAGATTATCATCTTTCGATTCTATCTGCAATTGACCACGGCTTTTCGAGAATCTTTCACGATCGTTTGGCACTCAAATGGGTCGAAAAGACGGTTCCGGAACGAATCACAAACTCCCGAGCATTCCGTTTTTGAGTTCGTCTGACGGCGGCTGATCGCCGAGCCAGACCTTGAGAAGCCCGACGGCGAAATCATCCCCGTCGATGACGCCCTTTGTCTCGCCGTTCACCGCAGCAGTGGTTCCGGCGCCCGGAACCATGGTCAATTCGATTACGTCCCCGACCTTCATATCTCCGAACAGATCGGCGAATCTTTTGACCCGGTCTTTCATCGAGTCGTATGCGGATGACGAGTTTGCCTCGAACCCCTCGATCCATGCCGCATCCATCTTCTTCTTGTTGGCTTTGTCGGTGAGAAAGTGCATCACGACCCGTTTCGTTCCCCCGGCCGCGACAACCTCGGCCCCGTTCTTGGACGGCGACTCGAGGTAGAGCCCGGCGACATAGACCTTGACCCACATTTTCTTCCTCAGGCCCATTCCGTTGAGGTGCAGGGTCGCATCCCCCACCGTGACCTCGTCGGCCATCTTCACATCCGCGAGTTCGCCGGACCACACCGCGGGAACCACCAGAAAACACACCACGAGCAACGCAGCTGATCGAAGCATGGGAGGCCTCCTTGAATTCGGTTCAATGCACAGACGCTATTGTAGCCGAGATGCGGGACGACCAACGCCCCCCGGATTCAACAGTGTGCTCCGACGATTCTCCCGGTGAGGTCTTGTCCAACCGGGCACTCCCGGGGCAGCGACCGGGGCAGCGACCGGGGCAGCGACCGGGGCAGCGATAGCGCTCCGAGCACGCGGGAACAAACCTCCCCCGGGGCGTGCCGGGTTTGACAATGTGCCCCAGAAGCATGCCGGCTCTGCGCCCCCTCCCGCACATTGTCACACCGGGCAACCCTCGCGGCACAACCTCCCGGTGCATCTCTCCCGGCGGCGAAACAGGCCGCCGGCGCGCGATCGGCGCGGTCGCAGCCCTTCCCGTTCTGCTCTCCGACCACGCTGATCGCGCGACGCTGGGACGGCGAAGGCGGACCAGAAGGCCGGAGCCCCAGGAAGCCGCGTGCCCTGCCCGAGCCAGTGCCCGATGGTGCCAAGACACAGACCATCCTGCGGGCGGGACGCCCGCACCACAATGGATCCCAGCCTCCCGGTGCAACCGCGACAGCGACCCGGGCAGCGGCAAACCTCCACCGGGGCG
>JAHECW010000285.1 GCA_024641545.1 Acidobacteriota bacterium | reverse complement strand
TCACGGAATTCCTATTCTTAGAGCAGTACAGTTACAGACTCTACGAAGATGATGTTGTGGGCGCGAACACCTTCGTAAATACGATCACTTTCCAAGCAGCGCACAACTACAGCGGCACCATGATTATCGGGAACCTAAACCCGACTAACGACATTCTCGTCTTCTCCGATGGCTTCGAATCCGGCGATACCGCAGCATGGAGTTCGATGGTGCCGTAGGGGGGCTTGGTTTGGTTTCCCTGCTGAGGTGTGCCGAGGGAGATAGGTCCCACGTTCAGAATGCACCATTGTCATCGTTGGGAAATCGACGACTCGAGCGAGTCGATCCGGGCGGCGAAATCGGGATCATCGCGCTCCTTGACGAGCCCTTTGCTGAGCCGCCGAGTGATCGAGTTCCTCCCTTTGCCGAGAAGTGCGGCGATATCGCAGGCCCTGAACCCGTACCTCGAGATAGCGAGCACACATAGCTCGATTCTCCCTCTGATGTGTTCCGTTGATCGATGCCGTGATGCAAGCTCTTCAAGGTCGCGGCCCGAGACCAATCGATAGCGATCGATGACTCGAGCTCGATAACGGCTTTGCCAGAGCCTTCCCAGGTATCGGTTGCGCCGGTTGTGTGAACGGGAGATTCGACCTTGCAGGCGCGCCATCGACCTCCAGAGATCGACGGTACGGGTCTTGATCACAAGATGGTAGTGGTTCCCCATGAGGCACCACGCAAGAATCGTCCTACGGTCGAGATCGCGGATCTCTCGAAGCGTCTCGACGAACTCGATTGCCTCGCAATCGTCGTCGAAGCCGAACTCACCACGGGCGACGCGACAGCAGACGTGGTAGATGGCTCCAGGGATGAACAGGCGAGGGTGTCTCGGCATAGGATTCCTCCTATGCGCGGACGGGACCAGCCGATTCTGCACGGCCCTGACCCCGGAGCAATGGTGCATTCTGAACGTGGCACCCACTCGCATCCATCCAACCCTCGGGGCGGACGCGGCATCAAACCATCAGCACAGATTCGAGTTTTCCACCGATCGGTGGGATCTCCGCCACCAGAGGCGCTCAACGGAGAGTATGAGCATGAAACCGAGAACAGCTCGACCCACGGTTCGTTTCACCGTGATCCTCTTCGCTGCAATGCTTGGAACCGTGTTGCCGGCAGCGACCGACACCTCCAACGGTCCCACGGATGGGCTCATCGGTCGGGAGGAGCTGATTCAGGATGTCCGGGAGATCAGCGAAATCCTCGAGAGCTCACACCCCGATCCATACATCAATGGCGGGGGTAAGATCGCCTATCACCGGCGGTTGCAGAAATTGATCCGGAGTGTCCCCGAGACTGGGCTCACCCGTGACGATTTCCGGACCTTGCTGCAGCCGTTTGTGGCCGAACTCGGTGACGGCCACACCACGTTGTCGGTGGACGACGCGGTCGAAGACCGCAATAACCCGGGTGGGCTCCCCTTCTATCTGGAGGTAGTGGAAAACAGGCTCTACGTAGAGGCCGTGACCGATGAACGGCTTCTCCCCCTCATCGGCTCGACCCTGGAATCCATCGAGGGCGTCGCGATGGCGAATCTCCTGGAGCGCGAGTTCCGTCGTCAGGGTCATGACAACGAGAGCCACGCCCTCAGCGCACTGAGCCGCCGGGGTGTTCTCTACTACAGGGAGCCGTTGCAGAGCCTCGTTCCAGAGTGGACTGACCCGGACAGCATCGACGTGGTCCTTCGTCATCCCACCGGTGAACGTGTCCGGCACGCCGTCACTCCATCCGCCAACGTGAAGTACCCCCTTTTCCGCAACGAAAGCCGATCCGTGGCTTCAAACCGCGCCGGTTGGTTCGGCTATCGCTTTCTTGATGACCGAAGGGCGCTGGCCTACCTTTGGATCGACAACATGACCACCTATCGCGAGATGTACGAGTTCTCCCGATCCGTGGGTAGTCCGGGGTGGGAGAGTTGGGCGAGGACCGTGTTTGAGCGGTCGCACGGGAATCCTCCCCCGGACAGCGTCGCCGAGGTCATTGCTGGGATCGCCTCGGCGACCGATACCTTTCAAGGCCTCTTCCGTGAAATGAAGCAGGCCAAGACCGAGACCCTGATCGTCGACCTGCGAAAGAACTTCGGCGGCAACGACCTGATGGTTCAGATTCTGCTGTATTTTCTCGTTGGATTCGACGACACGCTGGCCGTCGCCGGGCAGACCGCGACCGTCCAGAAAACATCTCCATTGCTCGATTCGTCCACCGAAGCAGGAATCGATTTTCGAAAGATCCATTACGCCGACGGCGTCCCACTGCGAATCGGTGATTACGACTTCAGTCTCGATTCCCGCTTCATGTCGCGGGACGATCTCACCGCGGCGGCTCGGACCGGCTATTTGAGGATGTTTCGTCAGATGCCGACCTTCTTCAAGGTCTTCGAGACGAAACAGGACGAAGCCTGCTACTTCCCGAACAGGATCGTTGTCCTGAGCGGCAACGGTACTCAGAGCTCGGGCTTTGACCTGTTGACCCAGCTTCGCCGCCTGGGTGCCGAGATCGTCGGGGTTTCGCCGAGTCAGGCCGGAAACGGTTTTGGCGACATCCGGCAATTCGAGCTGGCCCATTCCAAACTGACGGGATGGGTGTCGACCAAGTACTTTGTCGGGTACCCGGACGCAGCGCCGACGGGATTCACCGTCGAGCCCGAACACCCGCTCACCTACGAGATACTCAAGTCCTACGACTTCGACCCCGACGCCTCGCTGTTGCTCGCCCTGGACCTGATCCAGTAGGTGTCGATGGGTGCCGGATGGGTGCCGTCAACCGCCCCCTGGGACGGCCGGGCTCCAGCTCGGCACCGTCCACCTCGGGACGACCGGTCATCCGGCGCGTTGACCCCACGGGTCGATGATCGCCTTGAGAGGCGCCCCCCTCACCTCTCGATCACGACTCCGCTCGACGGCGCATCTCCGGACCAGCTCCACGTCCCATCCGGTTCGAGATACAGACACCGATCCGGCCCGAACACCAGGCACACCCTTCGTCCTGAGCTGACGCAGCGATCGTTCGCCGCCTCGATCAGCACGGACTCATCATCGGTCCTGGGCAACTCCAACCGCCGATACACCGTCGGCATCAACCGCTCCACCAGATATGGGTGGCGCCCCGCATGCTGCTCGACACCAAACCCCACGAACCGTCCAACCTCTTCGCGCATGACAGACCTCCCGTGCTTCGGCCGCCAAAACGCCGAGATCCGGATTGCGCCCGACGAAAAAACCCATCGCGGCGCGATGGGTTGAATCAACGGTTCGAGATCCCACGCGCTTTAGCTGCATTTGTTATGGCGCCCGCAAGCTGCGATTCAAATCGGCGCCGTTGGATTGACTATACCCGAACACTCCCCCGCCCACTCAACCGAACCACGACCTCACAAGTCACCACCGAGAGATGCGAATTACCGCCTCGCTCATCACGGGAGGCGCCCCCGGACACATCTTGATCTGCCCGGCCCCAACGCCCAGGCATCCTGATCACTCAGTGAATTCCGCCGTGTCCGACGCAGCGACTCCCCGGCTCCACAATGCAGCAATGCGGTACGTGGCACCCATCCAGTTTCGTGATGCAACAATGCGGTACGTTACGTGGCACCCATCAGGTTGTGATCAGTGGCACCCATTTGGCACCCATTAAAGTACCAATCGT
>JAHECW010000140.1 GCA_024641545.1 Acidobacteriota bacterium | reverse complement strand
AGCATCGGCGTGGCCAGGCGGATCGACCCCTTGTACATGGTCGCCAGCCAGTTGAAGACCTTGACCGCCGACGGGATCGCCACCGAGAAGGTCAGCGCCGAGAAGATCATATTGGTGATCCCCGACTGACCCGAGGTGAACATGTGGTGGCCCCAGACCAGGAAGCTGAACATGGCGATGGCGATGGACGACCAGGCGATGAACCGGTAACCGAAGATGTGCTTGCCCGAAAACACCGAGACCAGCTCTGAAATGATCCCCATCGCCGGCAGGATCATGATGTAGACCGCCGGGTGGGAGTAGAACCAGAAGAAGTGCTGGAAAAGGACCGGGTCGCCGCCCAGGGTGGGGTCGAAGATCCCGACCCCGAGAGCGCGTTCGGCGACCAGCAGCAGCAGGGTGATGCCGAGGATCGGGGTCGCGAGCACCTGGATGATCGCGGTTGAATAGAGCCCCCAGAGCAAGAGCGGCATCTTGAACCACGTCATGCCTTCGGGCCGCATCTTGTGGATGGTGACGATGAAGTTCAAGCCCGTGAAGATCGACGAGAACCCGAGGATGAAGACCCCGAGCGTCATGCTGATCACCGCCGTACTCGTTGTCGTCGAGTACGGCGTGTAGAACGTCCATCCCGTATCGACCGCGCCGACGATGATCGACACCACGGCGAAGGCGGCGCCGATCATCCAGAACCAGAAGCTGGTCAGGTTGAGTCGCGGCAGGGCGACATCCTTCGCTCCGAGCATGAGCGGCAGCACGAAGTTCCCGAGGGCCGCCGGGATCCCGGGAATGATGAAGAGAAAGATCATCACAGCCCCGTGGAGGGTGAACATCTTGTTGTAGGTGTCGGCGGTCATGATGGTCTGGCCGGGGGTCAGCAGCTCGGTGCGGACGAGCAGCGCGAAGACGCCCCCGAGGAAGAACGATGAGATGATCGCCACCAGGTACATCACCCCGATGCGCTTGTGGTCCAGGGTGAAGAGCCAGGACAGGATGCCGCGACCGTGGCTGAGATAGCTCTCATGATTCGAAGTCCCAACGGCGGCGCCGTCGGCGGTCATTGTTTCGGCTGTCATGTTGCTACTCCCCGCTGGAGGTCCCGTCGAGGGACTTGAAATACTCGATGATTGCCAGGATCTCGGGGTCGCTGAGGCGACCCTGGTAGGTAGGCATCACCGGATCGAAGCCGGCGACCACCTGGGCCTGCGGCTCGAGAATGGACCGGCGGATGTAGTTCTCGTCCGCCGTGACCGAGGAACCATCGGCGAGCTTCTGCTCGTGGCCGAAGACCCCGAGCAGGCTCGGGCCGGTCTTGGCCGAGCCGTCCACCGAGTGGCACTGCTGGCAGCCGCGAACCTGGAAGAGCTTGCGGCCGGCATCCACCGGGGCCATGGTCTCGAGGAAGTTCGACGCCTTCTCGAGCCAGGTTTCGAACTCCCCGACCGGGTGCACGATGACGTGGGCGATCATGTCCGAGTGGCTCGTTCCGCAGTACTCGGCGCAGAAGAGATCGTACTCACCGGGTTTGGTCGCCTGGAACCAGGCCTTGGAGTAGCGGCCCGGCACCACATCCTGCTTGACCCGGAAGGCCGGGATGTAGAGGCTGTGGATGACATCCTGCGACCCCATCACGAGCCGGATCGGACGATCCACTGGAACATGGAGATCGGAGTCGATATAGCCGTTCGGATAGGTGAAGCTCCAGTTCCACTTCTGACCCTCGGCGAGAATCTCGTAAGCGTTCGACGGCGCCGTCGACATGTCGAGGAAGCCCTTGAACCCGAAGACGAAAATCACGACCACCAGGATCAACGGGATCCCCGTCCAGACGATCTCCAACGTCATGTTGTGCGTCGGCGAGTCCTCGGCGCTGTGGCCTTCGCGGTGGCGATACCTGAGGACAAAGATCACCATCGCCACCACGATCAGGAGAAAGAAAAAGACCGAGATCGCAAGGATGAAGTTGAACAGCCAGTCCACGCCTTGCGCCACCGTCGAGACCTGCGGCGGCATCCAGAATGACGATCCGTCGTCGTCCGGCAGCGCCGTGGTGATCACGGTCAGCAGATATTGAAGTCCGGTGGATATCATGTGGTGCGAGTCCCCCTGTCGCTGTTCTTTCGCCGGCGCGCCTCGCGCAGCCAGTACCCCCCGAGGGTCAGTCCGAGGACCAACGCCGTCGCGCCGCCACCGAGCCGCATGATGTTCATCGCCACGGGCGCGTAGCGGCGGCTCGATGGATCGTAGTGAAAACAGTAGAGAATGATCTGATCGATGGTGGTGCCGATTTCGCCGGCGGAGGCTTCCAGCAAGGCCAGGCGAAGACGGCTCGCCGGATACTCGATGCCGTAGAGATAACGTGCGATCCGCCCATCCGGGGTGCTGACGAAGATGGCCGCCGCGTGCGCGTACTCCCCGGTTTCGCGGTCGTAGGTGTAACCGAAACCGAGGGTGGAGGCGAGTTGCCTGATCTCGGGCTCCCTGCCGGTCAGGAAATGCCAACCCTTGACGGCCGACGGCCGGCCGTACTTCTTCATGTAGTTCTGTTTCTTCTCGGTGGCGAGGGCCGGCGTCTCGAGCGGATTGATGCTCACCGTGACCATCTCGAACTCGGATCCGGGTGTCCAGTCGAGATCCATGAGCCCGTCCAGAAGTCCGTTGAGCTGGAGGCCGCAGAGCATCGGGCACTTGTAGTAATTGAGGGTCAGGATCACCGGTTTGGTGCCGTCGAAGTAGTCTCCCAATCTCACCACGGCCCCGTACTCATCGCGGAATTCGAGGTCCATCGGGATCTTGGCATCGAGGTGTTCCTCGATCCCGACGTCCTCGAGTTGGGGTGGCACCTGGTCGGCCAGCTGCGCCATCGCCGGCGCGGCCGCCGCGAACGCCCAGGCACCGACCAGGAACGGGGCGAGGCTCCGTCTCATTCTCATTGATCTAACCGACATTCTCATCCCCCACTTGGCACCCAGAACACGGAACGCACCCTCTCAATTCCGTCATCGTTCAGAGTTCCCGGCAGTGATTCGGTCTTGCGAGTCGACCAGGCTCGTCCATTCAGTTGAGATCGCGTCTGAAACGCGTGGCTTACGGTACCATATCCCGCCATCCGAACGCGCACGATCATCGACTCCGAGGACGCCGAGACAACCCATGCCGTTCTTTCTCGTATGATCCCGGTAGGACGATCAAACGAGCGCGCCCGGCAGCATCGAATGCAGGAGGTTTCCAGCTGAGATCGGTTGACCCGGGTGCGACGGGAGTGTCCGTCCGGTGAAAGGGGTGTTGGATGCCCAGGGGAGTGGTGGTGGTCGTCGTGCTGGTTTGGGTCCTGTCGACCGCAGGCCCATTCCCTGCAGAAGCGCAGCCGGTCACTCCCGACGAAGTCCTGGCGGGCACGCTCCTCGGCGCCACCAGCGAACCCAGAACGACGATCAAGAGTTCCGAGGTTCTCGCCCTGAGCGATGAGATGCGTGAGTTCCTGAAGGTCCACGTGAATCGAGGGGCCACCGATGTCTTCAAGTTGCAGCAGCTCATCGACGCGGTCATGGGAACAAAGACGTTTGGCTTGGAGTACGACGAGAACACCCGCACCGCGGCGGAGACCTTTCACCTCCAACTGGGAAACTGTCTGTCTTTCACCACGATGTTCGTCACGCTTGCACGAGGCGCCGGATTGAAGGCGGACTTCCAGGAGGTCGACATTCCGCCCGACTGGTCCACGAGGAAGGACATCTTCGTCCTCAACCGGCACGTCAACGTCACGCTCTACCTGGGTGCGGCCGGGACCCATGTCGTCGACTTCAACATCGGCGATTTCCAAAGCACCTTCAAGGTCAACCAGATCTCCGACAGACGCGCCGTCGCCCATTTCTTCAATAACATCGGCGTCGAGCGGATGCAGGACGGCGACACGGTCGAAGCGGTCGCGTATTTCCGCCAGGCCATCGTCGAGAGCGACGGCGATTTTTCCCCGGCGTGGACGAACCTCGGCACCCTCTATCGCAAACACGGTCACTTCAGGTACGCCGAAGCGGCCTACCTCCAGGCGATTCGGGTCGACAAACAGGACGCCGTCGCCATGAGCAACCTGGTTGCCCTCTACGGGAAGATGGGCGACCTGGATAAGTCCCGGATCTATCAAAAAAGGGTCGACGAACACCGGATGCAGAACCCGTATCTCCGGTACAGCCTCGCCCGCGATGCCTTCTTCAACCATGACTACGACACCGCCATCGAACACCTCAAAGTCGCCATCAGGAAGGACAAGAACGAGGACAAATTCTACTTCCTCCTCGGTCTGAGCCACCTCATGATGGGGGATGAGAAGGTGGCGCGTCGGTGGACATCCAAGGCGGAAAAGCTGGCGGAAACCGACGAACAGAAGTACCGCTACTCGACCAAGATCGAGGCCTTGATCTCGGCCTCAAGAAACCTGCGGTAAACCGAGCCCGGACCCGTTGTGGTGCGGGCGTCTCGCCCGCGATGACCGAGCTGCTGAGCCCGGTGCCGACATCGCCGGTGGCCGAGGGAGCCACCTTGAGCATTGTTCGAAATCGAGACCTTACAAGCATCAGGAACGGCGCCTCCGAATGATGCGAAAGATGGCTCCCCGGTCGAGGTCTTCACCGTTGATCCTCGAGGTACTGTGTCGCGTCGCGGTCGAGATACACTTGTCGGACCATGAAAGAACCACGCCCCGATATCGATTCCTCCCCCACCCTCGGCCGGCGAGATCTGCTCAAGACCTGGGGACCCGCCGCGCTTGCGGGCGCGGCGATCACGGCCCTCGGCGCCGGCCTCGGCGGTCGCCCGGGCCGCCACCAACGACGAGATTCCGCGGCCGGCCAGCCTCCGCCGGACTGGCGGATCGATCCGTCCTCCCCCGGACGGGTCGCCATTGCCGGGGGCGAGGGACCGCGCGCCAACCTCGGTCGCGCCCTCGCGGCAATGGGCGGGATCGACCGCTTCATTTCTCGGGGCGACCGGGTCGCCGTCAAACCCAACTGCGCCTGGGACCGGACCGCCGAGCAGGCCGCCAACACCGACCCGGAGCTCATCGGCGAGCTGGTTCGATTGTGCCTCGCAGCCGGCGCCGGATCGGTCGTGGTCCTCGACAACACCTGCCACGACCCGGCCCGCGCCTTCGCTCGATCGGGGATCGCGGAAGCCACCCGGGCGGCCGGTGGCGCTGTCGCCCACCAGAACAGCACCGGCACCGTCAAGCTCGACCTCGGCGGCGTCGTGCTCGGCGAGTGGGAGGTTCTGCAACCGATCGTCGAAGCCGACAAGCTCATCAATGTCCCGGTGGTCAAGCATCACTCACTCGGACGCGGCACCCTGGGCATGAAGAACTGGATGGGCGCCATCGTCGGCGGTCGGCCCGGCCTGCACCAGCGGATCAACCAGGCCTGCGCCGAGCTCGGAGATGCGTTCCGACCGACCCTCACCGTGATCGATGCGACTCGCGTCCTCACCGGCGGCGGCCCCACCGGGGGTTCCCTCGATCTCGTCCGTCCGGATGATCTCGTGGCCGTCGCCACCGACCCCGTGGCGGCCGACACCTGGGGCGCGACGTTGCTCGACTTCTCTCCCGCCGAGCTCCCCTACCTCGCGATTGCCGAACGGCTCGGGCTCGGAACCACCGACTGGCAATCGGTGGCGACCAAGGTCTGACGGATGAACTTCCGGCCACGCGCCCGTCATCTCCGGATCGTCGTTCAGACGCTGTTTCTCGTTTCTTTCATGATTCTCTTCGTCGGGCTCGCGGTCGAGCGGGTGCCCGGCCGGGTGGCGTCGATCCTGCTCTCCCTCGACCCCCTGACCGCCGTCGGCACCGCTCTCGCCGACTGGACCATCCCGGCGTGGACCTGGATCGGCCTCGTCATCCTCGCCGCCACCGCCGTGCTCGGCCGTTTTTTCTGCGGCTGGATCTGCCCCCTCGGCACCCTGCAGCAGCTGGTGTCGTGGATCGCCGGGCCCGAGCGCCGCAAACGAAACAAGATCAACAGGTACCGCCGGTGGTTCTCCCTCAAGTACGTGATCCTGACCGTGATCCTGGTCTGGGCCGCGCTCGGCGCCGATCATGCCGGCTGGCTCGACCCGATTCCCCTCCTCCACCGCGCCGTCGCCTCCGGGGTTCGGCCCCTGTGGTTCGGCGGGATCACCCCCGGCGGCTGGGTCGCATTCGGGATGCTGGCGGCGATTCTGCTGCTTTCGGCGTGGATGCCGCGCTTCTACTGCCGGGCGATCTGCCCTCTCGGCGCCCTCCTCGGCGTCACCGCCCGGCTGGCGCCGCTGCGCATCCGCCGGACCGGAACGAACGCCTGCTCCGGTTGCACGCTCTGCCTCATGGCCTGCCAGGGCGCCGACGAACCGCTCGACAACCACCGGGTCAGCGAGTGCCACGTCTGTCTGAACTGCCTGCCTTCGTGCGCCGAGGACAGCCTGAAGTTCGGCCTGCCCGTTGTCGGGTCGGGCTCCTCCACACCGCCCCTCGATGTCGGCCGACGGCGCTTCCTCGTCACCGCGGTGGCGACGGCCGCCATCGCCCCGGTTCTCAGGGCCACGGGTGGCGGCGAAGCCCGTACCGCCGATGCGATCCGTCCGCCGGGCGCCCTCGATGAATCCTCGTTCCTCGCGCGCTGCATTACCTGCGGCGCCTGCTCGGCGTCGTGCCCGACCAACGTCATCGTCTCCGACATCGGCACGACCGGGGTCGAGGGGTTCTTCACTCCGATCCTGAAAATGCGCCGGGGCTGGTGCGAGCCGTCGTGCACCCGCTGCGGCGACGTCTGCCCTACCGGCGCGCTGACCGTCGTCACCCCGGAGGCGAAACAGGCCGTCGGCGGACCGGCGGAAGTCACCATCGGCACCGCCTTTCTCGACCGCGGACGCTGCCTGCCGTGGGGGATGGCGACCCCGTGCATCGTCTGCGAGGAGATGTGCCCGACCTCACCCAAGGCGATCTGGCTCGAACCCGCCGAGGTCCGGGCCCGGGACGGGCGCACGGTCAAGGTTCAGCAGCCCTTCGTCGATCCGGAGCTGTGCACCGGCTGCGGTCTGTGCGAGAACCGCTGTCCGGTCGGGGAGAAGGCGGCGATCAGGGTGTCTTCGGTCGGAGAATCCAGGGATCCCGGCAACCGGATGCTGAGCAGGCGGTCAGAGGTTGGAAGGTCGGAGGATTCGACGTGAGACGTGAGACGTGAGACGTGAGACGTTATACAAGAGAGGATAATGGGGTTTGAGGGTTAAGAAGTGAGCCTCTTGCAAAAAGCCTGGTCCTCGGAGAATCAACGTCCCAGGTCGTGACGCCGGCGAGGGCGCCGGCGCTACAACAGGCTGAGATCCATTGTGGGGCCGGCGCCCCCGCCGGCCGAAAGTCGATCCGGACACAATAATCCCGCAACGCCGACATCGATTTTT
Organism: Acidobacteriota bacterium; assembly: GCA_024641545.1. GTDB lineage: Bacteria > Acidobacteriota > Thermoanaerobaculia > Thermoanaerobaculales > Sulfomarinibacteraceae > JAHECW01. Next base: position 6,521 of record JAHECW010000140.1, on the reverse strand, counting down.
GCAAGAGGCTCAGGTGAGAAGTGGACTCCTAACTCCTAACTTCCTCACTTCCTCACCTCCTCACCCGCAGTTCACTCCGGCGACTGGAACCGGCGCCAACGAAGGACTCTCGGACGGTGTTCGACGCTGACCCTCGCGATCACGGTCGACCGCCACCCCCGGGCTCGGCCCAGCGCGACGACCTCGACCTCGTACAGACCGACCCGGGTCACGACCGAGCTGATGACGCCTTCGCCCATCTCCCGATCCTCGACGCCCCGATCGAACCGGTCGACCGCGAGTTCGGCCAGGGTGGTCGCCATCGCCGCATCGACGAGCGCCGTGAGCCGTACCGTCCGCTCGAGATGGGTGTGCGTCGTGATTCGCGGTTGGATCGACGCCGCGACGATCGCCACCATGAAAGCGACGATGGCCAGGGCGACGATGGCGAAGATGAGGGCGACGCCCGACTCGCGTCCGCTCCTCACCATGCGACGCCTCCCGGTCGTCCGCGCAGCGCCAGGGTGAGCCGCTCGGTCCGCCGTTCGAGCCGAAAGTCGGCCGCACCCGTGAGGTTCCGGTGGGCATCCGGGTTGGCGTAGGCCTCGAGGGCGATCTGAACCGCACCTCCTTCGTTCATCCGCCAGCGCCAGCCCACGACACCCCTGAGGAGAACCCGGTTGTCGGGCAACACGCTGCCCGGCGGAGCGTTGGTCCTCACCAAGCGACCCTCGAAGGGCGACAGCGCCACCCAACCGCCGCTCTGCGTCATCAGCACGAGCGGCCCTTCGCTCCAGCCGAGGTTCTCGCCGACCACCGCCACCGCCTCGTAGAGATCACGCCGGATCCACTCGGTGGCGATGACCAGATCGGGGTTCCGCGACGCCCTGGCGGTGGTGTCGATGAGCCTGGTCGATTGAATGACGAGTTGGGCGCTGAGCACCGCGATGGAGCTCAGCAGCGCCAGGGCCACCATCAGCTCGATCAGCGTCGCCCCTCGTTGAGTCGTCACGGCCGCCACACCATGGTCTCGATGGAGATCTCCATCGGCTCGCCTGCCGCCGCCGATCTCGAGGTCACGACGACCCGGTAGAGATCGGGCACGCCGCCGGAGTCGACCTTGATGGTGGTCAGCAGGTCCGCGCCCGGCGTCAGACCGAAGCCCCCGCGTTGGTCGAGATTGGCGGTCGCCAACGGACGAAGCCCGCCCCGGATCTCCTCCAGGCTGGTCTCGGTCGCGTGGACCAGGGCGGCTCGCACCTCGAGGCGCCGGGCGGCGGTCACGTGGGCCTGGAGGAAGGCCGCCGCGATCAGCACCGCGATGGTGAAGATCCCCAACGCCGCCAGCGCTTCGACCAGGGTGAAGCCGCGTTCGCGCTGGCGTATTCGGACGGGTGGCGGGAGTGACGGCATGAGAATCACCATGCTAGCTCAGTCCCACGGCTCCGGAAACGCGATGGGAGCGGTGCCGGGTGTCCCACCCCTACGGAAACGCAAAGGGACCGGTGCCAGGCACCGGTCCCGATCAGCCTCTGATCGGCGCGAGCGAAGCAAGCGCCACCGTCATTCGTCCGACGAATTACTTGAGCAGCTCTTCGAGCCTCCGCTTCGACTCCCCCTCGACCTCGTCGTGGAGCGAGCCGCCGTGCGAGTCCATGCTGACCACGACGGGGAACCTGTCGACCTCGATGACCCACATCGCTTCCGGAACTCCGAACTCGTCGAGCATGAAGACCCGCTCCACCTTCGGAATCGCCCGGGCCAGGACCTGAGCGGCGCCGCCTATGGCATGGAGGTAGACCGCCCCATGCTCCGCCAGACCGGCGAGGGTCTTCGCCCCCATGCCGCCCTTGCCGATGACTCCACGCAGTCCGTAACGGCCGATGACATCGGCCTGGTAGGGTTCTTCGCGGATCGAGGTGGTCGGCCCGGCGGCGACGAAATCGTAGCTGCCGTCGTCGTTCTTGGCGACGACCGGTCCGCAGTGATAGATCACGGTGTCCTTCATGTACGGCATGACGTCCTCACGGACATCCTGCATCAGCCAATGGTGGGCCGTATCACGACCGGTGATCATCCGCCCCGAAAGCTCGACAAAATCACCGACCTTGAGCTTGCGGATCTCCTCCTCGCTGACCGGAAGCTTCAGCTCAGCCATGTCACCTCTCCTCCCTCGTCGATGCTCACAGCAGCTTTTCGATCGGCCCAGCACATGTAGGTCACCGTCACGAAGTAGCACGCCGGAAGCCGATCGAGCACCCCGATTTTGACCGCGAGCAGCGTGGTCTTGCCGCCAAAACCCATGGGGCCGACGCCGAGCTGATTGCCTTCGCGCAACAGCCTCTCCTCGAGCTCGGCGAGCTCGGGGATCGGGTTGGTGTCGACGATGGGCCGCAGCAACTGGCGTTTGGACATCTCGAAGGCGGAGACCCGGTCGCCGCCGACGCAGACTCCGAGCACGCCGGGAGCGCAGCCCTTGCCCTGGGCTTCGAAGACCGCATCCAGCACCGCCCGCCGAACACCTTCGAGATCGCGGCCGGCTTTCAACCGAGAATCCGGCAGCTTGTACTGGGCGCCCACGTTCTCGCTGCCGCCGCCCTTGAGGATCATCCGGACTTCGACCCGAGGCTCGTCCCACTCCTCGAAATGGAGGAACGGAATCCCACGGCCGGCGCCGGTTCCGGTGTTGCGGCCGGTCAGGGTGTCGACGGCGTTGGGCCGGAGGAACTTGCGCTCGGTTGCCGTGCGCACGGCCTCATGAAACTGGGCCGCGAGGGCTCGGGTCGAAACGCCCACCGGATGGTGAATCCACACCACCGGTGTTCCCGTGTCCTGGCAGATCGGCGCCGAGATCGACCGAGCGAGCTCGACATTCTCGAGAATCGTGCCGAGCGCCTTCTCGGCGAGCCCGGTCTTCTGTTCTTCGGCCTTGCCCTTTTCGAGGGCGCTGACCACATCATCGGGCAACTGGGTCGATGCTCTCCGGATCAACTCCACGAAGGTCTCAACCAGGTTCTCATACACCGCCATCGGCACCTCCCTGCGCAGTGCTTCTCGTCCGGGGTCCCCGGACGAGAGCTCGCCCGCGATTATACGCCCGAATCAACGAGTATCGACCGATGAATGTTCACTCGTGCGGGAATTCACGAAGTGAAGGGATGAGGAGTCGGAGGTGAGAGGTTAGACGTGAGAGGTGAGACGTGAGACGTTGGACGGGAGGCTCACATCTGGGTCTTACGTCTCACAGCGGGCGAAGCGAGCGCTGACTGCGACCGGATGGAGCTCTGACCTCCTCAGCTCAGGAGCTTCTTGCGCAGGATGAGGACCTCGAGGGCGACCCCGGCCTTGCGGCAGGCGGTCACGACGTCGTCGAGGTTTTCGGAGGATGCCGGATGCCCCGGATCGTCGCAGAGCACGAACGCGACGACGCGCTGCTTGACCCGAACCGGCACCGCCACGACCTCCGTCGGCGCCGGATCCGCCAGCGCCTGGATCAACTCCCTGTTCCCGCTGTTGAGCAGAATCGCGCCGACGTAGCTGTCCGAGTGCCCGACATCGGCGAAGATCGACGGATCATCCAGCGAAACCGAGAAACTCTGGAGGTCCTCGAGGACCACCGATCGGCCGCGCGCCATCCACCCGCTGACCGTCCCCTTGTGGACCGAAAAGAGACAGACCCGGTCGAACTTGGAAGCGACGTACCTCACCAGCAGGCTGCCGATCTCGTCCCGGTTGTCGGCCTGGTGGATGAGCGCGGAGAAGTTGGACTCATCGACCCGCAATTCGTGCGACGTCGCCTGGTGAGGAGCCACGGTGGTCAGGTCCGGGAAGGATGCGAGCAGCACCTCCCCGCTCCGCGCCCGCCTCGGAGCCGGCCGGAAAAGCGACGCCAAGCGAAACCTCGGCTGCTCCCACAGCAGGTTCCATCCTTCGACATCGCCGCTGCGCCGGGCCTTGACCACCGACGGCTCCACTCTGGGAGACCAATCGGCGTCATCGTTCTCGGCCCCGCCGAGGGCGGCGAGCACCGCATCTTCGGTGGCCACGTGGGGCAGGATCTTCTCATTCAGGTGGGTGGAGACCTCATCCAGTGCCGCCCGGTCGTTGGGGTTGGTCATGGCCACCTTGATACCACCCTTGGTGACCTCGAAGGGAACGGCCTGCAGTCGCCGTCCGACCTGAGTCGGCAGCATCTTGCGCACCCTGAGCGGCGAGTGAAGGAGCTTGACCTTGATCGCGCCGGGCACACCGAGCTGCTTCGACAGAGCATCGAGCAGCATCCTTTCCTCGACGTAACCGAACTCGAGGAGCTGCGTACCCAGCCGACCGCCCGTCCGGTGACAGGTCTCCAGGGCGGTGTGCAACTCGGTCAACGAGAGAACACCGCGCTCGATCAGAATCTCACCCAGCCTCTGCATGGCAGCCGGTAGTCTACCGCGATTTCAGATCGACATGTGCCGGTGGGAACGCCGGGCCGCCTCCGCGCGTTGCAATTGTCGGGGGTGGAACCATGTCTCAGCGAATCGAGTCCGACACCATGGGTGCGATCGAAGTCCCGGCCGACCGCTACTGGGGCGCCCAGACCGCGCGCTCGCTGGCCAACTTCAGGATCGGTGGTGAACGGATGCCTGCCGAGCTGATCCGGGCCCTGGGTGTCGTCAAGAAGGCCGCGGCCGCCGCCAACGCCGAGCTCGGCGAACTCGACGCGGAGACCTCGAAGCTCATCATCCGCGCCGCCGAAGAAGTCATCGCCGGTGATCTCGACGACCACTTCCCGCTGGTCATCTGGCAGACCGGCAGCGGAACCCAGACCAACATGAACGCCAACGAAGTGCTGGCCAATCGGGCCATCGAGCTCGCCGGCGGCACGCTCGGGAGCAAGCACCCCGTCCATCCCAACGACCACGTCAACCGCGGACAGTCCTCCAACGACGTCTTTCCCACTGCCATGCACATCGCCGCAGCCGAGGCCGTCTCCCACCGCCTGCGCCCCGCCCTCGTCCATCTCCGCGATCAACTCCGAGCCAAGGCCGAAGCCTGGGGCGAGGTGGTCAAGATCGGCCGCACCCACCTCATGGACGCCGTCCCGCTGACGCTCGGCCAAGAGGCCGGCGCCTGGGCTCGACAGATCGAAGCCGATCTCCCCCGTCTTGACGCCGCGGTCGACGACCTCCTCGAGCTGCCCATCGGCGGCACCGCAATCGGGACCGGCCTCAACGCCCACCCCGACTTCGGCGCCCGGACCGCGGCCGGCATCGCCGCCATCACCGGCCTCGGGTTCACCACCGTCGACAACCGATTTTCCGCCATCGCGGCCCACGACGCGATCGTCGCCGCCAGCGGCGCGCTGCGCACCACGGCGGTTTCTCTGATGAAGATCGCCAACGACATTCGGCTCCTGGCATCCGGCCCGCGCGCGGGTCTCGGTGAGCTGAGACTGCCCGCCAACGAGCCGGGTTCATCGATCATGCCGGGCAAGGTCAACCCGACCCAGGCCGAAGCGCTGACCATGGTGGCCGCTCAGGTCATGGGCAACGACGTCACCATCGGCATCGCCGGCGCCGGAGGCCACCTCCAGCTCAACGCATTCAAACCGGTGATGATCTTCAATCTGCTGCAGTCGATCCGGCTCCTCACCGATGCCTGCCGGAGCTTCACCGCGAATTGTGTCGCCGGGATGGAACCCGACCTCGAACGGATCGCCGCCCACGTCGAATCGAGCCTCATGCTGGCGACGGCCCTCAACCCGCATCTGGGCTACGACAACGCCGCCCGCGTCGCCAAGAAGGCGTACGCAGAAGGGATCACCCTCAGGCGGGCGACCGTGGATCTCGGCCTCGCCACCGCCGAGGAGTTCGACGCCTGGGTGCAGCCGGGCCGCATGACCGGCGTCGTCGACCCTCATAAAGAGTGACCCCGGGCACTTCTCGGGCGGGTTCTCCAACGGTACGGTTGAATCTCCGTTAACCATCGACTTCCGGGAGGGCTCATGTGGAAGAAAGACGATGAATCGAATCCGGCGGCGACGACGTCATCCGGGATGATCACACCGCCGAAACCCAGCAGCGCGAGGCCCGCCGTCTCCTCGGCCGGCGAAGCCGCCACCATCGGCAGGTCCATCACCATCCGAGGTGATGTCACCGGTGATGAAGACCTCTACATCCAGGGTCGGGTCGAGGGCACCGTCGATCTCAAGCAACACAGCGTCACGGTCGGCCCCGAAGGCCGCGTCAAGGCGAACATCAAGGGCCGAATGGTCACCATCGAGGGTGAGGTCGACGGTGACGTCCGAGGTCAGGAGCAGGTCGCGCTGCGCTCGGCTTCCAAGGTCACCGGGGACATCACCGCGCCGCGGGTCGTGCTCGAGGACGGCGCCACCTTCCTCGGCAGCATCGACATGTCGGGCAAGACACCGTCCGAACACAAGCAGGAGTCGAAACCCGCCCTGACCGAACGGCCAAAGGCCGACCCGATGCCGCCGCCGTCGTCCCGCGAGAACAAGACCGACGCCGCAAAGGTCTGAATGCGCTGGCTGCAGCGGC
>JAHECW010000139.1 GCA_024641545.1 Acidobacteriota bacterium | reverse complement strand
CCGCCGCCCTGGGCGTCCCGGCCGCCGAGATCGCCGCCGGCTGCGACACCGTCATGTTCTGCCTCTCCAAGGGTCTCGGCGCCCCCGTCGGCTCGATGCTCGTCGGCGACGCCGACGCCATTGCGGACGGCAGGAGAATCCGCAAGACCTTCGGCGGCGGAATGCGCCAGGTCGGCATCCTCGCGGCGGCCGGGTTGGTGGCCCTCGACGAGGTCCTTCCCCGGCTCGGCGAGGACAACCGCCGGGCGCGAGCCCTCGCAGATCGACTCGCCGGGATCCCCGGCATCGCCCTCGACCCGGAAACGGTGGAAACCAACATCATCTGCTTCGGTTTCGAAGGCAGCGCCAAGCTCAGCGCCGCCGATCTCGCCGCCGCTCTCGCCGACGAGGGAGTCCTGGTCCACGCCCTCGGCCACGATTTCGTCCGCATGGTGACCCACTACCACATCACCGACGAGGATGTGGTGCGCGCCGGCGACGCAGTTGCCAGGGTGATGAACTAACTTCTCCACAACGTCTTTTTTCGGCCCACGACTTCCCTGGAAGCCGTGGGCCGAAAAAAGAAATGCGGTCAGGCGCTCAAGGACGCCGACTCCGTTGGAGTTCCTCCCTGTACTGAGGAATGTCGAGCGCTTCGGTCTCGACGAGACGCCAGCCGGGCTCTTCCCTGATCCATCTGAGAGTGGCGCGGCACGGATCGAGCTCGGTACCGAGGATGTCCCCCCTACCGGCCTGGGTACGGCCGCCGACGACGAAGGCGAGCTCGACCCGGGCCTCGCCGTCGCCCATTTTCACGGAGCTGATGTCAACATCCATCGTGAGGCCGTCGTAGCTCTCCATCATCGACTGGACCTGAGCCCCCAGGCCTTCATAGCTACCGCTCCATTGGTCGGTGTACGAACGCGAGACCTTCGACATGACGCCGAGAATCTTTTCGCTCTTGAAGCTCGCCACCGCTTCGAAGACCTGACGTCGGACCACACTACCGGGAGCAAAATAGTTCCGCATTCCCAGCGCGCCGGCCACCAGGACCACGAACAGAACGACAAGGACGAGTTGTTTCCTCTCCATCACGTCACCAGGTCCTCAGCACGGCGCCGGACCGTCGGGCCAGCGCTCCCTGGTAGATCTCCGCGTACCGTGCCGCAGAGACCTCCCAGTCGAACCGCTTGGCCATGGCGCGCTGCTGCATGGCGGCAATGTCCTCGGGACGGTTGTACCAGGCCCACAGCGACCAACCGACGGTGTTGTAGATCGCCGACGGCGTCAGGAGGTCGAAGACAAAACCCGTCCCCTCCCCCGTCGGTTCGTCGTAGTTGTCCACGGTGTCGACAAGACCTCCGGTCGCCCTGACGACGGGCAGGGTGCCGTAGCGCATGGCGTACATCTGGGTCAATCCACAGGGTTCGAAGACGCTCGGCACCAGGAGGAAGTCCGAGCCGGCCATGATGAGGTGGGCGAGCGGCTCGTTGAACTCGAGATCGACCGCGAGATTGGGCAGTCGAGCGGCCAGCGATTCGAGCTCGGTCTCACACCACGCATCGCCGGTGCCGAGAATCACGAACTGGAGACCGAGGTCGTGGCAGATATTGTAGAGGCTGCCGTGGGTCGGGCCGCAGAGCTCGCCGAAACCCTTCTGCTCGACCAACCGCGAGACCATGCCGTAGACCGGGACATTGGGGTCGACATCGAGCCCCATGACCTCCTGGAGCGCCGCCTTGCAACCGGCCTTCCCATCGAGTTCCCCGGCGGAGAAGTTCGACGGGAGGTGTTGGTCGTTCTCGGGGTTCCAGAGCCCGTAGTCGATGCCGTTGAGGACGCCGGAGAGATCCGCCGACCGGTGGCGGAGCAGACCGTCGAGCCGGTGGCCGAACTCCGGGGTCTGGATCTCGCGGGCGTAGGTCGGCGAAACCGTTGTCAGCATATCGGCGTTGCGGATCCCGGCCTGCAGGAGGTTGAGACTGTCGTGGTGCTCGAAGCCGGCGCCGTGGAACTGCTCCCAGCCGATGAGGGTGTGTTCGATCTCCTCCTTCGGAAAGATCCCCTGGTGGGCCAGGTTGTGGATCGTGAGCACGCTCCCGGTGTCGGCGAAGTACCCATCGCGTTCGAGGGTGTTGAGATAGACCGGGGCCAGTGCGGCCGGCCAATCGTGGGCGTGGATCACATCCGGCTTCCACTTCAGCAGCTTGGCCAGTTGGAGGGCGCCGCGGCACAGCAGCGTGAAGCGTCGCAGGTTGTCGGAGAACTCCGGTTCGGTCTTGGTGCCGTAGATCCCATCTCGGCCGAAGAGCTCCTGGTGGTCGAGAAAGTAGACCGGTACCTCGGTCCCGGGCAGCGTCGTCATCGCGACCGCGCACCACTCCTCTTCGCCCCCCAAGGGGACTCCCAGAGGCCGGTCGAGGCGGCGGAGCAGACCCGAGTCGACCGAGTAGTAGCGCGGCAGCACGATCCGCACCTCATGGCCATGCCGTGCGAGCTCGGCGGCGAGGGCCGCAACCATGTCGCCGAGACCGCCGGCCTTCGCAAAGGGCAGAACCTCGCTGCTGATCATCAGGATCTTCATTCATGAACTCCGGGATGGTGTGCCAAGGTGCGGCATCGGTGTTGCTCGATGATACCCCAGCCTCGCCCATGCGACCACGGGACGAGTCGCGGGTCGGGAACGGGATCGGGCGCTACACATCGGGACAGGGAGAGGGAGAGGATTCTGAAACGGAAACGGAAACGGATACGGACGCGGACGCGGACGCGGACGCGGACTCGGATTCGGATTCGGATTCGGAGGCTGGTTCGGGTTGCACGGTTGCACAAGACCTCCTCGACACCGGGGTTGGTTCCGTGGTACGACAACGGCTGCGCGGGCGAAGGGAGCCTCCATGACCGACAACCTCAAGAACCTCGGGCGAACGACCCAGACCATCCACGCCGGCCAGCACGTCGACGCCGCGACCGGGGCCGTGGCGCCGCCGATCATCCAGAGCTCGACCTTCGCCTTTGCCGACTGCGCCCAGGGCGCCGCTCGTTTTGCCGGTGAGGCCGACGGTTTCATCTACACCCGCATGGGCAATCCCACCATCGCCCGCCTCGAAGAGGCCGTCGCCACCATCGAGGGCGGCGCCCAGGGTCTCGCCACCGGCTCCGGGATGGCCGCGTTCTGCACGGTGGTTTTCGCGCTGCTCAACCAGGGCGACCACCTCGTCGGCACGTCATCGGTCTACGGTCCCTCGCGGGTCGTCATGGAGCGCGACTTCAGCCGCTTCGGGGTCGAGTCGAGCTTTGTCGACACCTCCGATCTCGACGCCCTCCGCGCCGCGATCCGGCCGAACACCAAGATCGTGTTCATTGAAACCCCCGCCAACCCGACCATCGTCCTCACCGATCTCGCCGCCGCCGCCGAGATCGCGCACAACGCGGGGGCCGTGCTGCTCGTCGACAACACCTTCGCCTCCCCGGTTCTCCAGCGTCCCATCGAGTACGACGCCGACGTCGTCATGCACTCGATGACGAAGTTCATCAACGGCCACACCGACGTCGTCGCCGGGATGATCATCCCCAAGGACGACGAGATGCGGGCGCGGCTCAAACCGGTGCACGCCTATCTCGGCGCCTGCATGGACCCGCACCAGGCGTGGCTCGCCCTGCGCGGTTTCAAGACCCTGGCGCTCCGGGTCCGCGCCGCCCAGGACAACGCCGGCATCATCGCCGAGTATCTCGAGACCCACCACAAGGTCGAGTGGGTCCGCTACCCCGGGCTCAAGAGCCACCCCCAGTACGAGCTCGCCGATCGTCAGATGGACGGCCCCGGCTCGCTCATCTCCTTCGAGGTCAAGGGCGGGGTCGAAGCCGGCGCGAAGCTCCTCGACACGGTCAAGCTCATGACCCTGGCGGTCTCCCTCGGCGGCGTGGAAACCCTGATCCAGCACCCGTCGTCCATGACCCACGCCGCGATGCCGCGCGAAGATCGAATCGCCGCCGGGATCACCGACGGTCTGGTTCGGGTCTCCATCGGCTGCGAGGATGTCGAGGACCTCATCGCCGATTTCGATCGAGCGTTCGCCGAGGTTTGACGCCGAGCGACAACAAACGGGGACGCTCCAACCACCGTAACCTGAAAGTAATGACCGACTCAATACTCGAGGTATCCCTCAGGCGCAACGCCGCGGTTGTCGGACTCGTCATCGCCCTCGCACTTTGTGTTCCCGGGCTTGCCTCCCCCAAACCGATCTCGCGCTGCACTTCAAGCCTCGAAACCAGCGGCTGCACTTGGTTGGACGAATTCAACCTTCCCGATTTCAACGCTGACGGAGACTGGGACGATTCGGGAGAGCGGATCTTCGATCACCAGCCGGTGGTGATGGGCGCCAACGCCTTCACGGTCGTGGTCCCATCTTCCGCCCTTATCGGTGCTGAGACCATCGCCCGCTTCCGGATCAGCTCCGCGGGAGTCGACACCCCCACCAGTGCAGCGCCCGACGGCGAGGTCGAAGACTACGAGATCGAGATTTCGCCGAATCCCACCCGTAGAGCCGGCGGTCGGATCCAACCCTGAAGTGATCAGATCAACGCGTCGTCCTTCCACCCGAGCCGCACGAGATCGATGGCGGCCGGATCCGAGACCCCGAGACCGTAACGGCTGCCGGCGATCTCGATGTGGTGCGCCGGCGGGCTGATCGGGCTGGGTTTGCCGAAGTAGAGATCGCGCTTGGCCTGGAGGATACGGGCGCCGGTGGCATCCACCGCCACGGGATCGACGCCGACGATGAGCCCCCGGTAGGGCCAGATGTACTCCTTGGAGAAGCTGTGCGGGCCGACCCCGTGGAACTGCGGCGTGAGCATGACCAGGATGTTGAGCTTGACCTTGCCCTCGAGCTCGGGGAGCTTCCACATGGCGCCGAGGGGCGCGCAGGAATCGGCGTGGTACTCGGGCGGCCGCGGCACGAACATGATGAGGTTCTTGAGGCAGGTGCCGAGACCCGACCAGTTGTGGATCCGCAGCGGCCGGGTGTTGATGAGAGCCGTCGCTCGCTGAAAGACCGGGTTGGAGAGCACGCCGCGGTCGTCGACCGCGACCTCCTCCGGTTTGACTCCGACCTTGATCACCTCGGAACGGATCGCCTCCTCGAGCTCGGGTGGAGTCCTGAGGTTCGACCAGACATTTGTCTTGATCCCCACCACATCGGCGGGTTTGACCACGCTCTTCCATGCATCCTCGGGCGTTTTCACCTCGAAGAGGGACGTCATGGCGCGGTTCAACATCGAGTGGAGCATCCCCCCGTCGAGGACGCCCTCGTCGCTCACCACGGTCTGCTCGCGGATGAGGACCACCCTGCTCGTCGGCGCTGCGGGTTTTTCCCCGCCGTCCGCGGCGCCGGTTCCGAAGAGTCCCGCGGCCGCCGCGCCGGTGCCGATCCTGAAGAAATCACGACGATTGACGCGGCCCCGGTTCTTGTTCATTCTCCACCCCCTAATGCAGCCTCGAGCAATGCCTCGACGTCCTCGTTGGATACAGCACCGACGACCGCCGCCAGCAGAGCTCCGTTGCGCCCGATCACCATGGCCGGCCGTGCGCCGTCTGGGCCCACGTCCTCGCGCACCCGGCGCTCGGCCGCCTCCGCCGCGGCCTCGTCGGGGTACCGCACGACGATCAGGTGGGCGGGAGTGTCACTGAGATCGACCTTCCCGACCACCGCTTCGACATCCGGACCGAGCCCGAAAAGATTGTCGCCGCCGACAAAGACGTGGGCATTGAGAATCTGCGGGCTGCGCAGATAGCAGACGCTGGCCGGATCCAGACCGAACGCCGGCATCCGGGTCACCAACGAGGGGACCTCTCCCAGACCCTCCACAGCACCGGCAACCGCGCGGCCGACATCGAGGACGCCCTGACGGGCTGCGTCGTCCCCACCGGTCGCGTAGACCGACCCGTACCACGAGCCCTTCCAGAACGACAGCCATCCATGGCGAAAAACACCGCCCTGCCCCACCGCCACGTCCTCGCCCGCGCGGTCGTGGCTGAAGACGCCGAAGGCACCGGCGGGTGACGCCATCTCGAAGAGATCGACAACGATCTCGTCCTCGCCGTTCGCAGCTACGTAGCGCCTCGAGATGCAGCGTTTCATGCCATAGGCGAGATAGACCTCGGCGTGGCCGTCGATATAGCTGAAGATCGATTCGGGATCGAAGACATCTTCCTCGCCAGCCGCCACCCATCCGCCCGCGTCGATGGGCAGAACAGGCACTGTCACGTCGCCGACCTTTCGATCGGTAAGCGGCCCGCAGGCAACGAGCAGCAGACACGCGAGGAAACCGCCGACAAAACGAAACACGGTCCACACCTCCGAGAAGAGATCACCGGTCGAGTATACGACGAGGAGCTGCACCGTCGCCCCTCGCCGACACGAGAGCGCGGTTCGGGCCTCGCTAGCGGATATATCCGAGGGCCTCGAGGTGCTCGCGCATCTCGTCGGTCAACCCGACATCGCCGGTCGAAAACTCGGTTTCCACGGGGAGTGCGGCGACCGCCGCCAATTCGTCGAGCCGCTGCTGCCAGCCAACCTCACACTCCGCCGGTCTCCAGCCGCCCGCCGATCGGTCGTAACAGATCGACCCTCCCGACCACACCAGCTGTCGTCGCTCCCGTTCCTGCAGACCGTAGACATGGGGGGCGATGGTCATGTTCTCGAAGAGTGGGTGGATTCGATTCTCGTGTTCTTCCATGAAGACCTTCGTCCGGCGACCAAAGGAGTCAAGATCCGGACTCCTCAGCGGGATCCCGTCGCGTGGCGATGCCGTCACGCCCAACGCATCTACGATCGTGGCGAAGAGATCGACCTGTGAGACCAGTCGATGATCGCGTTCGGCGGTCGTCTGCCCCGGCCACTTGATCAGCAGCGGGATCTCGGTGAGCTCGGGATCGAGCCTGCAGGCGTGGGAGAAGAAGCCTCCCTCGCCAAGGAACTCTCCATGATCGGCGACGAGAATGATGGTCGACCGGTCGAAGAGACCGGCCTCGACGAGCGTCGAGATCAGCCGGCCGATCTGGTGATCCATGAACGCCACCTCGCTCAGGTAGGCGGCTTTGAGATACGCGATGGCATCGGTGGTTGGTTCCACCTCGCCGTTGACGACGGCGCGCCAGAGGGCCGGGTCGCCCTCGCTCACCCGATTCCACACCGGGACATCCGCGATCTTCGCTCGTAGCTCGCCGACCCCGAGCAACTCCTCGAACTCGGCGGGCGCCCGGTACATCGCGTGCGGATCGAAGTAGTTGACGAAGAGGAAGAACGGATCGCTGCCGTGGCGGCCGATCCACTCCTTGACCGCGTCGGTCTGCCGGTCGCCCCTGGTCTCGAACCGGTCCGGATCGCGATAGCTGTCGAAACCGCGGGAGAGCCCCCAGTGGGACGCCGACAGCGCGCCACCCGAAAAACCCGCGGTTCGGAAGCCCGCGTCATGCGCGATTTCGGCCAGCGTCGGGTGGGAAATATCGAGCCGGGTGTTCGATACTCCGGCGCCGTGACGCGTCGGATAGAGCCCGGTGAAGAGGCTCGCGTGTGACGGCAGCGTCCACGGCGAGGTCGACCAGGCCTGATCGAAGACCGTGGACGTCTCCGCCAGTCGAGCGATGTTCGGCGAGACCACGGCGGGTCCTCCGTAGATCGCCAACGCGTCTTTCCTGGTGGTGTCGAGGGTAACGAGGATCACCGGACCCGGCGGAGCCGAATCGCGGAACCGGATGCTCGGTTCGCCCCAGAGAAAAAGCCCCTGTTCCGGCCCGTCGGTGCCGAGCACCAACTCATGATCGCCGGGCGCGACCGGAAACCGGAGGTCGACCGCCTTTGAACCGGCCCGGGCGTCGTATTCAACACCATCGACTTCGACGGAGAATCGCGTCTCCGGCGCGAAAAAGGACGCAACCGCGAATGAAACATCCGCGGCCTCGGCGACGGTCAGTTTCACCCGTTCGTCCCGGCGTCCGGAGACCAAAAAACCACCGTGACGCTGGTTGCTGATGCCGGTCACGCGGTCTTCCAGGAAGGCGCGGGTGAATTCGAGTCGGACCCGGTCGCTCGGCTTCAGACGGTGGGTCTCGCCAATCCCGTATTCGATGGCGGAGAACCGGCAGTCCAGGGATGCACGGACCGCGGTGTCGTCGGCCGCCAGAACTCTGCCGATCTTGAGGCGGTGAAGACCGGGGGAAAGATCGTCGCCGGAAATACTGACGGCGATTCCGTCGCCGGCAGGCACCGAATCGACTCCGATCGATCGTTCGTCCCACAGCGCACTGAAATGCATGGGCGAGGTCGGCTGGTCGGGGATGAACCGGATGTGCAGCGGGGCCGTTGTCCCGTTCCGGCCGATCTGAACCACCAGATTCGCCCAACCGCGGAACGACCACGAATCCGACTCCTCATCGGCTTCCCAGAATCGGTCGGGAACCACCGTCACGGTTTGGTTCGAGGTGTATTTCCCGGCAAGGGCAGAGAATAAAGCGGGTTCAGCGGGATCCTGGTCCATCGGCCCGCTGCCGCAACCGGCGCCGATGAACACCGCCAAGACCGTCACGAGGAGCTTCGAAAGACCTGCCCGCCGCGTGATCGGCATTCGATGCATCCTCGGTGGAAGTTCGTTCACCACGATTCGGTCGATCTCCAAGCTCCTCGATGTGAAGGTTCCCGGAGCCGCGTGCGGACGCCGGTGTCTTCACCCACGCCGATCGCCATCCGCAAACTCCTCCTCGACGTCAAATCAAACACCGGGACCGGGTTCGCTCACGGGGTTTCATCCCCGGCCTGCGTTTCCGATCCCTCTTCTTCGCCGTCGGATGCGACCATCTCGCCGGCCTGACCCGACTCGAAGTCCTCATCGGAAATGGCTTCGTGTCCGACCTGAGCCGGTGTCTCGGACTGCTGCTCGTCGGCCGGGGTCGAGGCCGGCTGCCCGCAACCGGCGAGTCCAATGACCAAGAAAAGACAGATCACACTGATGTTTGAGCGCATGGTTCCTCCTCCGCTGGGCATTATCCGTCATCCTGGGCCTGTTGTCTCACATCGACGGGGGATGTGATTCCAAGGAGCGGGCGTACTCCTCGTTGTAGCGAAGCGCAACCTGGTGGAGTGACCTCTCCGCCGCATCCCAGTGCGAACCGAGAATGGCCGACAGCGACTCGACCTCCTCGACGGCTCCACGACGGCGGGCACGCAGGAGGAGAAGAAGGACACGGTGCACACTCGAGACCGTCTGTCGAGCCACGCCCAGGAGGGGGCTGGTGTCGGTCTCCTGCAGCACCCTTTCGAAGACCACGGCTGAACGACGCCAATCGACGTCCGGGCCGGTGTGCCCTGCGCTGATGATGTGATCGAGGAGATAGGCTCGGTGCCAATAGGCGCTGACCTGCGTCGCCGCGTCCGCGATGGCGAAGACATAAATCACCTTTCGCCAGACTTTTCGCGCGATGTAGCGCACGACGCCCAGCGGCAGGGACAGGCAGCCTTCGAGCGAGACCAGGCGGTCTCGGCCCCGACCCAGGCGGCGTCGCGCCCCTTCCGCCGACGCTCGGCGGCGGACCTTGGCGATGGTGCCGGGCATCCTTTTCCGGAAGGTGGCCTCGAACGCGAGATCGACGAGAGGAATCGGCAGCAACGCGGTCAGCCCCGCGCACGTCGCTTCGGCGTAGATCCTCCAGTCGAACTTCGACATCAGAACTGAAAGTAGATGAACGGCTGAGCCGATGGGTGGATGAACGCCAGAGCCAGCCCAACCAAAACCCCGTAGCCGGTCGCAAAGACCCAACCCGGAAGGTCGCGCCACCAGACAGTCCGTTGACTCAAATAACCGACGAGGTGCAGGCAGGCGAGCACCGCCAACAACCACGGCAATCCGACCCCGAGTGAGCGGGGACCACTGTCCGTGAGAAGAACAAACGACCGCGAGATCGACGCCGCCTGGGACAGGTCCGGGGCGCGGAAGAAGATCCAGGCCAGGTTGACCCACCAAAACGTCAGCACGAATCCGATGCCGTGGCTGATGACACCGGGCAGCCTCCTGCCGTGGGGTTCCCACAGACGGTGGATGACGAGCGCGAGTCCGTGGAGACCGCCCCAGATGACGAAATTCCATGACGCGCCGTGCCACAGCCCGCCGAGGAGCATCGTCAGCATCAGATTGCGGAGAGTGAAAAGCTCAGAGCCGCGGCTGCCGCCGAGCGAAATGTAGAGATAGTCCCGGAGCCAAGTCGAGAGCGAAATGTGCCACCGTCTCCAGAAATCCCGGATGCTCGTGGCGAGGTACGGGAAGTTGAAGTTCTCGCCGAGCTCGAACCCGAGCATCCGCGCGGTGGCGATGGCCATTTCGGAGTAACCGGAGAAATCGCAGTAGATCTGGGCGGCGTAGAGCAGCGTCGCGATCCAGGCCGACATGGCGGTGAATTCATCCGGGGCCGAAAAGAACCGATCGACAAAGGGGGCGATGTTGTCCGAAACGCACGCCTTCTTGAAATAGCCCGAGAGAAAGAGAACCATCGACGAGCGAAAGTCGACATCCTGAAAACGCGCCTGCTTCAGAAGTTGCGGAAGAAAGGCGCTGGCGCGGACGATCGGCCCGGCCACGAGCTGGGGAAAGAATCCGACGAAGAGAGCCAGATTCAAGAAGTTCCGAGTGGGTTCGAGACGACCTCGATACACATCCAGCGAGTAGCTCATGGTCTGGAAGGTGTAGAACGAGATCCCGACCGGAAGGATGATGTGAACCACGTTGTAGGAGATCGGCAGGCCGAGGAAATCGAGCATCGAAACGAGTGATTCGGCGAAAAAATTGAAGTACTTGAAGACCCCGAGAATCCCCAGGTTGGCAACCACGCTGACGGTGATCCACAGCTTTCGGGTCCTCGCATCGACCTCGTCGCCGAGGCGAATGCCGACGACGTAGTCCACCACTGTCGAGATCCAGATGAGCGAAAGAAATCGCCAGTCCCATGCCGCGTAGAAGACATACGAACAGGCCAGCAGCCACAGCTTCTGTTTCGTCAGATCCCGCAGAGACCAGCGAACGAGAAAGACCAGGGCGAAGAAGATGAGAAAACGGAACTCGGTGAAGATCATCCGTTTCCCCCTCCAGTCTCTTGCAGCATGAGTTGGGCGAATCGATCCGCCAGAAGACGGCTGTAGAGCACCGAACCTTCGGTGTTCAGGTGCTCGAAGTCGTGACGGTGCTCGACCGCGTAGAGCTCCGGATAGGTCGAGAAATCGTCAAAGGCGATGAGGTTCGGTAAAACAGCGTCGCGAAATGCCTGGTGAACCTCACACCGTGGCTCTGTGGCCGGGGAGAGAATAAAGACCGGCTGTGCGCCGAGCGCCTCGATGGCGGTCATGAGGTTCGCCAACATTACCCGGTGATACTCGGTCAGGCAGTCCTGCTGCGAGCGCAGCCGGGCCTGCCGGGCCAACATTGACCGGTAACGGGGAAGATCGTCGAGGAACTCCTGTCTCCGGGGGAACTCGGTGCTGGTGTCGGCCTTGTCGTACGGGACCCAGCCGTCGCCATCGGGTCCGAGACCTTCCTTGTCAAGCCATCGCAATCGCTTGGATTCCCCAAACTGCGATACGAGAAGACGGAGACGACCCACGCCGAGTCGATCGAGCAGGAAGGCTCCGGCATGCAGACCCGTCATTGTCAGTCGCGGCACGGTTTTCAGCCTTCCCAACGACTCGATTGCCAGGGTGGTTTCGGCGCAACCGTGCCAGTAGATCTCCCTTTCGGTGGCGAGGTTTTCGCGTGCGATCCCGATCAGCAGCCCATCCGGTTCGATGAGCACATATTTTGCTCTGATCTTCTGATCGGCGGCGAAACCCCGCAGGAGGTGCCAGACCTCGACCGACTTCGCCGCCGGGACACCGGCGTTGAACGAACGCAGGTTGAAGTCGTGGGCCCGCAGCTCCTGATCGAAGATCTTCGGAGAGATCTGTCGAAAGACCCGGCTGGATCCGACGAACAGAATGTCGTAAGCGTCGGGACTCTCCTCGAGGTGCGTCAACTTGGGGGTCAGGGAACGCACAAACGGCGCCGGGGTCAGTTGGTGAATCACCGCGGAGCAGGCAAACAGGGCCGGCACCAAAACGAACATGTTGCGGAGATGGTGGATCGCTGGTTTCATCAAATCTCGGGGCCATTCTAGCCCGAACTGTTCATGTACATACCGCTGCGGCCGACGGTGCGTCCGCTCCTCACGGGGGCGCCTGTTCGCCCCTACCGGAAGTGGTTACGGCGCCGGATACCGAGCCGTTGATCCTCCTGCGGCGCCGCCTGCGTTACACTCCGCCTGCGAAGGAGCCGTCGATGTACGAAGCCGAGACCGAGTTCGCGCGCACCCTCGTCGCCGAGGTCTGCGCCCTCACCCGCCGCGTTCAACAGGAGGTCGTCGCCAACGCCGACTCGCTGACCAAGGGCGATCGTTCTCCCGTCACGCTGGCCGATCTGACGGTCCAGGCGGTGATCGGTCATCGCCTCGCCGAGCGATTCTCCACCGATGCCTTCCTCGCCGAGGAAGACTCGGGTTCGCTCGACGCCTCCCCCGCGATGGCCGAGAAGGTCGGAGCCCTCGTCAGATCAGTCATACCGGAGCTCGACGGGAAGGCGATCGCGACCACGCTCGATCGCGGCAGCCACCCCGGCGGCGCCGAGGGCCGCCACTGGGTGCTGGATCCCGTTGACGGCACTAAAGGCTTTCTCCGCGGTCAGCAGTACGCCATCGCCCTGGCGCTGGTCGACCGGGGCAAGGTCGTCGTCGGCGCCCTCGGCTGTCCGAACCTGCCGGCGCCCGGCGAACGAGGCAACGGCGACGGGTGGATCTTCCACGCAACAAGGTCGGCCGGCGCTTGGGCGACACCGGTCGCGGGCGGCGGTGCCGCTCCCGCCACCGTCGACTCCATCAGCGACTCCGGCCAGGCCGTCTTCTGCGAATCGGTGGAAGCGGCCCACGCAGCGCATTCGGTGCAGGCCGGGATCGCCCGCCGGCTCGGGATCACCGCCGAGCCCTACCGCATCGACTCCCAGTGCAAGTACGCCGTCCTCGCCCGCGGCGAGGCTTCGATCTATCTCCGGCTGCCCCGCGACGAAAACTACCGCGAGAAGGTCTGGGACCACGCCGCCGGCGCCATCGTCATCGAATCAGCCGGCGGCCGGGTCAGCGATCTCGACGGCAATCCGCTCGACTTCTCCAAGGGCCGCAAATTGGCCACCGGGCGCGGCATCGTCGCCACCAACGGCTTGCTTCACGAGCAGGTGCTCAAGGCATGCCGAGAAGAACTTGCCGGCTGAGTCATCCCCCGTCACAATCACCAGGACACAAAGGCACAAAGAAGACCACCAAGCTGTCGAACGGGTTCGGCCAACGGCCGAACCCGTTCGACACTTCTTCGTGTGTCCTTCGCGTCTTCGAGCCTTCGTGGTTGCGACGGACTCGCGCCTACCCCGGAGGCAACACCGTTCCCGCGTGCTCGAACATGACCGCGCGTTGACCGCTGGTGCACGCCATGCACGCCGGCGCGCCCTTGATCACCTTCTCCTGGAAGACATCAATCGGCAGGTAAAACAGCCGGTCGACGCCGAGCTCGGTCTGGACCGCGTCGACATCGCGGGCGAAGCGCGCGCCGATGAGCTCGGCCTGGGTCGGGGTGTTGATCCCCTGGAAACACGAGTCGATGACCATCGGCCAGAGGGTGCCGAACCAGATCGCCTTGGCGCCGGCGGCGCGGAACGCCCGCACGATCCGCTTGGCGTTGGTGCCGCGGACGATGCTGTCGTCGACGATGAAGACGTTCTTGTCCTTGACCGAGATGGTGTCGACCCGGAAGTCGAGCATGGCCGCCTCATCGCGCGCCTCCTGGGTCTCCTCCATGAAGATCCGGCCGCCGTAGCGGTATTTCGAGATCGGCGTCGCGTACTGGATCTGGACCGCCCCGCCGTTGAGCTCCTTCTCGAGCTTCTGGGCGAAGGCCTCGGCGCCGGGAATCGGCGAGTGCGGGATCGGCACCACGAGATCGATCTCTCCGGCGAGCTCCGGCGCCTCTTCCAGGAGGT
>JAHECW010000138.1 GCA_024641545.1 Acidobacteriota bacterium | reverse complement strand
CGGGGTGCCCGTTTCCGTGGCCGCCGCGACCGGCTTGGCCAGCCACCTGTGGGCGCTGCTCTTCGCCGCCGCCTACGGCGCGGTGGGGTGGCTCATCATCACCAGGAGCAACCCGCGGCAATCGAGTTGAACGGCAGTGGTCCATCGCAGTTGAACCGCCAAGAACGCGAAGAACGCCGCGTCCATCGCAAAGACCATCTCATTTTTGACTCATCGCGCCATCGCAACGAGATGGGACACGGATGCACAAAATCAGAAACAGAACCTCACACGCCACTCGGCACACCACGACAAAATCGTGGCTCGATCGGGTATCCGAACCCCGACCACTCAAGAATCCGTGATCATCCGTGGAATCCGCGCCCCATTGCGATGGATCTCTGTGGCTCTGTGATGGGCTCGCGTTACCGCGAGCGTGGTGTGCTCGACGGGTTTCCCTCGAGCCTCTTGACCTCTTCCCAGAGCGCGTCCTGTTCCTCGAGGCTGAGTTCACGCAGGTCCTTGCCGCGGCCTCGGGCCAGGGCCTCCATGCTCTCGAAGCGGCGTTTGAAGGTCGTGTTGGTCCGCTGGAGAGCGGTCTCGGGCTCGACGCCGAGATGGCGGGCCAGGTTCGCCATGACAAAGAGCACATCACCCATCTCGTCGCGCGCCCGTTCGGACGGCGGGCCGCCGGCATCATCGAGCTCGCGTGAGAGCTCGTCCATCTCCTCGCGCATCTTGACCATGACATCGCCGGGCTTGCGCCAGTCGAAACCGACCGCCGCCGCCTTTTCGGTCATCCGGAAGGCCTTGAGCAGGCCGGGCAATGCCGCGGGAACCCCGTCGAGGACCGAGCTCGATGCCTCGTGCGCCCGCTCCCCGCGTTTGATCTCCTCCCAGTTCCGGATCACCTCGTCGGCGTCCTCGACCTCGCGGTCGCCGAACACGTGCGGGTGGCGGCGGATCATCTTCTCGCTGATGCCGTCGCAGACGTCGTCGAGATCGAACCAGCCGTTTTCGCGGCCGATGCGGGTCATGAAGACGATCTGGAGCAGGAGATCGCCGAGCTCCTCGCAGAGCTTGGACGGTTCGTCGGCGGCGACGGCCTCGGCGACCTCGTGCGCCTCCTCGAGGAGGTAGGGGGCGAGGGTCGACAGGGTCTGCTTGCGGTCCCACGGGCACCCCCCGGGATCGCGCAGCCGGTCCATGATCTGGCAGAGGCGGTCGAGTGAGTCAGACATCAGGCGGACATTCTAACCCGCTCTTCTCGCCTCTCCACTCGGTTCGGGTGAGGTCCACGTTGCCACGCCCCCCGGACCTCGATGGCGAGTCCGGGAACGCGGCCGGATTCCGAACCATTATGGGCCACCATGATCCAAGAGTGGGCAAGGACCGTCGCGGCAATCAGAAGATCATTCGGTCCGATCGGCCGTTCTTCACGCTCCAGGTAGGCCTGGATGTTGCCGTAGACGTTTGCAGCGTGTCGCGACGAAACTGGCGCGTCGGAAGGGATTCGAACCCCCGACCGTCGGATCCGAAGTCCGATGCTCTATCCACTGAGCTACCGACGCGTCGAGCACAGCATACCGCGTCAGCCCGCCGGACGCACCCGGCCGCGCTTCCAAACCGGTGAGAAGGGTGTTTCGCGGCCCCGCTCACGGGGGAGTCAGGGTCGCCACCTCCATGGGCGCGACATAGGTCGGGTCGTTGGTCAGGTCGTCCACCACCGAGGCGTAGCACGTCCAGAAGCCGGCGCCGGTGTCGCGGGTGACCCTGAGCCAGCCGCCGTAGATGACCTGGTCTCCGAGACCCATGTCGGTGAAGAGATCGTTGATCTGCCTCCAGGCTGCGCTCTGGGAGTAGCTCTTGGTCCCGATCAGCGATCCGGCCGCGTTGTAGACCTGGACCTGGACCTGGAGGTTGCCTCCGGCCGCGTGAACCAAACCGAGGTTGGTGTGGAACCGGTCGGGCTCGGTGTGGACCATGGGCAGCACGACCGAGTTCGGAGGAGTGATCCCTTCGAATGGAATCGCCGGGATCCCCTGGCCAAAGGTCGCCCCACCAGGTTCGAGGTTGTAGGTGCGCGAGGACACCACCGGGCCGATGTCGTCGAGCACCACGTAGAGCAGGCCCGCGGCGGGATTCAGGCTCGCGAGCACGTCGTCGAAGTAGGCGCGGTCGTTGGGCGAAATCGTCATCGGGCCGCTCAGCAGCACTCCCGGCCACGGCGCGCCGCCGGCCACGAAGTAGAGGCTCGCGCTCCGGGTTGCGTTGACGGGATTGACCACCGAGACCTGCGATTTCCAGTTCGAGGTGCCGAAGCCCGGAGCGGAAGCCGCGGCCGGTACCAGCCACCTGGTCACCGCGGCCGGAGCGGTGGTCGAGCCCACCATGAGCTGCGCCTTGCAGCTGTTGTCGCTCTCGTCCGACTCGGCCACCGTCGATTCGGTGTCGAGAACCATCCCGACGCGGTAGAGGCCGTCGGCGAGACCGGCGGGGAGGGTGATGGCGGTCCACCTGGTTCCGGTGTCGGTCCCGGCCGCCCAGGTGGTCACGCTCTGTTCGGTCAGCAGGGTGTCGGTGGTCGGGTCGATGGTCCCATCGACCGAGAGGTAGATTCCCCAGGTGAAGGCGCCGCTGCCGGCGGTGCCGTTGTTGAGCCCGCGCCAGGTCAGGTTCAACGTGTCGCCGGCCTCGGCGACGACCGGCGTCACCGTACAGGGCATGGCCGCGAGGTTCGCCTGGCCGCCGCCGCCGGTGGTCACCACCAACGGGTGATTCACCGCCTTGTTGTTGGTCTCGTCCGACTCGGCCACAACGTCGGTGTCATCGACCCAGAAGCCGACGTAGTAGGTCCCGGCGGGGGTCGCCGGCGGGACGGTCACGGTGTAGGCCATTGCGCCGAAGGAGTCGCCGCCGGTGGTCGCCCAGGCGCCCACCCGGTGGGCGAGGGGCAGGTCGCCGGCGGTGATGGACGCATCGGTGGAGAGGTAGAAGCCGAGGGAGAAGTTCCCGGCAATGGTGCCGCCGCCGGTCGCGTGGCCGGCGTAGGAAATCTGAAAGCTCTCTCCGGCCGCCACCGACGAGATCGGGATTCCGACCTCGTCCGCCACCAGGTCGATAGTGCTCGCCGCGGCGGCGACGGTGAGTTGCGACCACGCCACGTTGTTGGTCTCGTTGGTCTCGCTGACGACGTCGGCCGAGTCGACGATCATCCCGAGGTAGTAGGTGCCGTCGGCGGTGCCGCCGGGAATGGTCAACATCCGCCCGGGCGACGACTGGCCGAAGGTGTCCGACGGGTTCTGTGCCGAGCTCTCGACGACCTGGCCGAGGAGCACGTCGCCGGTGGTGACGTTGGTGTCGGTCGAAAGGTAGAAGCCGACTGTGAACGGTCCGCCGACCGTCCCGGTTCCGGCGACGTGGCCGGCCCAGTCGACCTCGATGGTGTCGCCGGCTTCGGCGGTGGCCGGGTCGGTGGAGAGCGAATCGGCCGCCAGATCGATGGTCGGGGCCGCGCTGTACTCGATCCGCACCGACCAGTAGTCGAGGATCCCGGTATTTCCGGCGGTGCAGTCGCGGAGGGCGAGGACCCAGGTGCCGTTGACGGGCTCACCGACGCCGGGGAGGGTGTGCGAGTAGACATCGGTTGTGAAGTCCTGGTCCAAATTGACGCCGGCGCCGTTGTTCCACAGGAACCGGGCGACGGTGAAGAACTCCTTGGAGAAGACGATCTGCAGGTTCGCCATCACCGGATGGATGACGGTGAGATGGACGGTGACGGCGGATGCCGTCGCCGCGGCCGGCGCCGACGAGACGCTGAGGAAGGTGGTCAACGGCCAGACCGTGCTGCCGGGGCTGCAATCGGTGGGACCATCGTCGATGGAATGGTTGGCGGAATCCTCGGCGAAGATCTGAGCCTTGGTCGGGCTCGGCGGCCCGAGGTGCTCGACGATCACGGCGCCTTGGCCTGCTTCGAGCGCTTCGTGCCGGACCCTGAAGCTGGTCTGCGCCGACGCCTCGGTTGTGGCGCCGTCAAACGCGAGCGACACGCCGGCCTGGAGGATGACGGAACCGTCCCTGCGCTCGACCAGCACCATGACGGGTTGGGCTGCGCTGTTCGGTGCGAGTTCGAGCAGCAGCTCGCTCCGGTCACCGGCGTCGACCCGGACCACATCCGAAGACCATCCGCTGCCGGTCTCGGCGCCCGATTCAGGCAGCGTGGTCGCCGTCACCGATGCCGGGCCGAGAACGCTGATCGTGGCTTCCTCGGACGGGCTGAGCCAATCGACGGTGCAGCGCACCCGGGAAGGATCGACCGGGTCGATCTCAGGCGAGATCCTGATCCCGACCGCGGAGGCGGCATCGACTCGGGCCGTCTCCTCGGACATCACACCGGCTGCGCTTAAGAGAATCGTCAGACACACGAGGCAGGTGACTTGGCGCATGGATCGACTCCTTGCACTGAATTGGGTTCGGGCGACTCAGCGTAGCGCCGCAACCCGGCTCAGGCAAGGGCGGTATTCGGCCTCCCGAGGGATTCCTCGTGCGGTTGACCCCGGGCGGAGACCGGTCTAGCTTCGATGGATGCCGAATCCCGATCTGCAGCTTGGAACGACGATCGTCGTTGCGGCCGTGATCCGTAACGGCGCCGGGAAGATCCTGCTCACCCGGCGGCCCGTGGGGTCGCACATGGGCGGACTCTGGGAGTTCCCCGGCGGCAAGGTCGAAGCGGGAGAGACGCCCGTCGCCGCCCTCGAGCGGGAACTGAGAGAGGAGCTTGCGGTCTCACCGAAGATCGGTTCGCCGTTGACGTTCTCGGTGCACGAGGAGCCGGGGATGAGGATTGTGCTGCTGTTTTTTGCCGCCAGCCTCGGTGAGGCTCGACCGACGGCCGTCGAAGGTCAACAGATCGCCTGGGTGACGCCCGAGGATCTACCCTCCTACCCGACACCGCCGGCCGATGCCGAGCTCATCGGGATCCTGGCCCGCAATCTCGAGTCTTGACCGGCGACGGGTCCGGGATTTAAGTTGGAATCGGGTCGTGTGTGGAAAGAAACGCGATCGAAGCTCACCGAGACGGGAGGAACCGGCATGGACGCAACCACACGTCAGCCAGCGGTCGCCGGCGTCTTCTATCCGAAACAACGCCCGGAGCTCGAGAGCACACTCTACTCGCTGGTCCCGGAAGAGGCCGCCCATCACGAGCTCCTCGCCTGCATCTCACCCCATGCCGGATACATCTACTCCGGGAGAGTCGCCGGTCAGCTCTTCGCCCACCTGACGATCCCCGGGCGGGTCATCGTCCTCGGCCCGAACCACACCGGCGTCGGGGCGCGGGTGGCGGTGGCGCCGCATGCCTGCTGGGACACGCCCCTGGGTGAACAGCCGGTGGATGCAGAGTTCGCCCGGCGGCTGGTCGACGCCTTCCCCGGCGCCGAGTTCGATCCGCACGCCCACTTGCGAGAGCACTCGATCGAGGTGCAGCTGCCTTTTCTCATGCGCCGCCGTCCCGATCTTCGGGTCGTGCCGGTCGTCGTGAAGCACCTGAGTCTGGCTGAGTGTCTCGATCTTGGGAAGGTGCTTGCCGAACTGATCTCCGGGCTCGACGAGCCGGTCGGGATTGTCGCGTCATCGGACATGTCGCACTACCAACCCGACGAAACCGCGCGCACCTTGGATCATCTGGCCATCGACGCGGTCTTGGCGCGAGATCCGGCGGGGTTGTTTGAGACCGTGCACCGGGAGGGGATCAGCATGTGCGGGGTCATCCCGGCGACTGTGGCGTTGTCGGCGGCCAATGACCTCGGTGCGGTGGACGCCCACCTGGTGGCCTATGCCACCTCGGGTGACGTCAGCGGCGACTACTCCGCGGTCGTCGGCTACGCGGGGGTGTGCATCCACCGGTAACGCGCCGGAGGGTGCACTGCCCGGGCGCGGGGAACGCTTCCTTCGGCACCGTCGCGCATGGGCACGGCAGGCGCTTCCTTCATCCCCGGCCTTCCGGGCCGCCCTTGTGGTGCGGGCGTCCCGCCCGCAGGGAGGCGTCGCGGTTCGGCACCTTCGCGCGCGGGGAGGGCAGGCGCTTCTTTCGGCCCCGGCCTTCTGGTCCGCTTTTGGCGGCCCAGCGTCGCACGGGCAGCGCGGTCACGAGAGGCGGAAGGAAGAGCGGTGACCGCGCTGCCCGCGCGCCGGCGGCCTCATGTCGACCGGGGGAGATGCACCGGGGCGTTGTGCCGCGAGGGTTGCCCGGCGTCGGCATTGTGCTCGGGGTTCCGGGTTGCCGGAGGGGTTGTGGTTGTGCACAATGCCGCGCCCGGCAGGCCCCGGTGGAGGGTGGTATTCAGCTTCCTGGGGGTGCGGACACGGAGGCGGGTACGGGCCTTCGCAATCGGTGACAACTTCCTGTTTGCCCGTCGTGGTCAACTGTGGTGGAATCGGCGGGTGCCCGCGACGGGCAGGGAGGCGAGCATGGATATCGGACTGGTCAAGGACAGGCGGCCCTTCGAACACCGGATCGGGCTCACCCCGGGTGCGGTGCGGGTTCTCGCCGAGCGCGGTCACCGGATCTGGATCGAGGACGGCGCCGGTGTCGAGGCGGGTTTCGCCAACGAGCAGTACGAGCGTGTCGGCGCCACCGTCGCCTACTCCGAGGAAGACGTGATGCTCCGGTCGGAGCTGATCGTCCGGGTGTCGCCGCCGAGACCGGTCGACTACGGCCGTTTCCAACCCGGTCAGATCGTGGTCTCGAGTTGGCACCTGGCGCTGGCGCCGGCGGATGCCCTGTCGATCCTGCTCGAGAACAGCGTGACCACGGTGGGGTACGAGATCATCGAAGAGGACGACGGCCACGCGCCGGTGCTCGAGGCGATGTCCGAAATCGCCGGTCGCCTGGCGGTGATCATGGGCTCGGGTCTCCTGCTCAACGAATTCGGCGGCAAGGGCCTGTTGATCTGCGGCTCGCCGGGGATTCCCCCGGCGTCCATGGTGATCCTCGGCGCGGGGACCCTCGGCCGCGCGGCCGCGCGGTACGCACAGGGCATCGGCGCCCACGTCGTGGTACTCGACCGCGATGTCAACGCCATGCGCCGCCTCCAGGACCACGTCGGTTACGACGTGCCGACCATGATCGCGACCCGGCCGCACATCGAAAAGGCGTTGGCCTTCGCGGATCTCTTTCTCTGCGCGGTGGCGGTCCACGGCGAGCGGACACCGATTCTGGTGACTCGCGACATGCTCAAGAACATGAAACCCCGTTCGCTCATCATGGACCTCTCCATCGATCAGGGTGGCTGCTGCGAGACCTCGCGGCCGACGGATTTTTCGAGCCCGACCTATGTCGTGGACGACATCATCCACTTCTGCGTTCCCAACCTGCCGTCATCGGCGTCCCGCGCCTCGACCCGCGCCCTTACCAACTCGATGCTGCCCTATATCGAGGAGATCGCCGACCAGGGATTCGACAGCGCGATCCGGTCGAACAACGCGATCCGCCGCGGGACCTACACCTACAACGGACGATGCGTTCGCCGGCGGATGGCCGACGACCTCGGGGTGCCCTACCTCGATGTCGCGGCAGGGTGAGGAGTCGGTCATGAAATGGGTCGACATCTACCGCCACAGAACAACCACCGCCGCCGAGGCGGTCAAGGACATCAGATCCGGCGACCGGGTCTGGATCCATCCCGGTTGCAACACCCCGGTTCAGCTCATCGACGCCATGGTCGATCGCGCGCCCGAGTTGGAGAACGTCGAGGTGGTGCACATCCTCACCCTGGCGCCCGCACCCTATGTCGCACCCGGAATGGAACCGCACTTCCGCCACCGGGCGCTCTTCACCGGCGGCAACGTCCGCCAGGCGGTCAACGAAGGGCGCGCCGATTTCGTACCCATCCACCTGCACGAGGTGCCGTCACTGATCACCGGCGGGCTGATGCCCGTCGACGTGGCGCTCGTCCACCTGTCGCCACCCGACGAACACGGATTCTGTTCGTTCGGCGTCGGAGTAGACGCGACCAAGGCGGCGGTGGAGAATGCGCGGTCGGCCATCGCGCTGGTCAACCAGAAGATGCCGCGCGCCCTCGGCGACTCCTTTGTCCACGTCTCCAAGTTGACCCGGATCGTCGAGGTGGACGCCCCACTCCTCGAACACCCCATGGCGCCCGAAGTTTCTGAAGTGGCGCGGATGATCGGCGAGAACATCGCGTCGCTCATCCCCGACGGAGCCACGCTGCAGATGGGAATCGGCGAGATTCCCGACGCGGTGCTCGATTTCCTCAAGGACAAGAAGCACCTCGGCGTCCATACCGAGATGTTCTCCGACGGTTTGGTGGATCTTTTCGAGGCCGGGGTCGTGACCAACGAGAAGAAAACCCTCCACCGCGGCAAGATCGTGACCTCGTTTGTGATCGGGACCCGCCGCGCTTTCGATTTCGTCGACAACAATCCGTTCATGGAGTTCCACCCGAACGACTACGTCAACGATCCGTTCATCGTCGCCCAGAACGACAACATGGTGGCGATCAACTCGGCCCTCGCGGTCGACCTGACCGGTCAGGTCTGCGCCGACTCCATCGGAACCCGGGTCTACTCGGGTTTCGGCGGCCAGCTCGATTTTGTTCGGGGTGCGGCGCGGGCCAAGGGCGGGGTGCCCGTCATCGCCCTTCCGTCAACGGCGAAAGGCGGCACGGTCTCGCGGTTGGTCAATACCCTGCTGCCGGGCTCGGGGGTGGTCACAACCCGGGCTGATGTGCACTACGTGGTCACCGAGTACGGCATCGCCAACCTCTGGGGCCGAAGCCTGCGCGATCGGGCTCGGAGCCTGATCGATATCGCCCACCCGGACTTCCGCGAGGAGCTCGAGCGCGCGGCCGGGGAGCGAAATCTCCTCTGAATTCGATTCCGGGCGGAGTCGATCGAGTTGAGCAACGACGACATGATCACCTCGGCCGCGCGCCGGTTCCTCAAGCTCGGCGGGATGGCGGGCAGGGTCGGGGCGTCGGTGATGACCAGCCAGGTCCTCGAGCTCGTCCGCTCGGGACCGGAGAAGAACCTCCGCCGGACCGAGAACCTGGTCAAGAACGCGCTCAGGATCGTCGAGACCCTGGGCGAGCTCAAGGGTGCGGCGATGAAGGTCGGTCAGATGCTGAGCCTGCACGAGGGCCTGCTTCCGCCCGAGGTCGCCGAGGTTCTGCGCGGCTTGCAGAGGGAGGCGCCGAGGGTTCCCGCCGAGGTGATGGAGTTCGAGGTCAGGGGGGCGCTCCCGAACTTCGACGAGCTCTTCGAGAGCTTCGACTTCTCGGCCTTTGCCGCGGCCTCCATCGGCCAGGTCCATCGAGGGCGTCTCCGCGACGGTCGCGACGTGGCGGTCAAGGTTCAGTACCCGCTCATCGACGAAATCGTCAAGGCCGATCTCAAGAACCTCAAGACCATTTTCAAGAGCCTGGTTGCGCTCTTTTCGGACGTCGACGTCGAACCTCTTTGGGGCGAGCTTCGAGACGGTCTCATGGCCGAGATCGACTATCTCCACGAGGCTGAGAACATCCGGCGGATGACCGAGCTCCACGCCGACGTGCCCGAGATCGTCATCCCGCGGGTGATCGGCGAAGCCACCGCGCGCACCGTTCTGACGATGGAGTATGTCGAGGGCATCCCGCCGGCGGAGGCGTGTTCGGATCGGTTCCCGGAGGAGCTCAGAAACCGGTGGGGGGTGGTTCTGTCCGAGTTTCAGATGCGGGGAATCATCGAGCACCGATTCGTCCACGCCGATCCGAACATGGCGAACTTCGCCTTCCGCGAAGACGGTCGGGTGGTGGTCTACGACTTCGGCTGCGTCAAGGAGGTCCCGGCCGATCTCGCCCGGGCCTACGCCGATGCGTTCGTGGCCGTGATCGACGGCCGGGTCGAAGATCTGCCGGCCGTATTTGCCGGAATCGGGTTGCACATGCGGGACGAGAGCCCCGTGGACGTCGATCTGATCGAACCCTATATCGCGCTCATCAGCGAGGTCTTCAGGGCCGGTCCGCCGTACACCTTCGGCCAGGACAACCGGGAGATCTACAGCGAGATCATCCGGCTCGGGTTTCAGGACTTGGACCAGAAGACGGATCTGGAGTTTCCCGAGGACGTGATCTTCATCAACCGCTCGCTCTCCGGCCACTTCGGCAATCTCTCGAGGCTCAGGGCGACCGGCCCGTGGCGGGAGTTGGTGCTGAAGTATGCGAGACCGAGCTAACGCAACTCCCCGATCGGCATGGTGAGCGAGATGATCTGACCGTCCCGGAGCACCTTGAGCTCGAGGAGGCCGTCGTCCCCGAGGGCGTCGGCGGCCTCTTCGACCTTGGGTCCGAAATTCTCGGTGCCGACGGGGATTCCCTGGATTGCGAGAACCACATCACCGCCGACGGTGAGTTTCTGACCTTCGATCTCAGCCCGGTGCGAGCTGGGCCGAAGACCGATTCTTGCCGCCGCCGAACCGGCCGCCACGCCCTCGATGAGGATTCCCGCACTCTGAGGGAGGTTGAAGATCCTGGCCCACTCCTCTTTGAGTTGGAAGCCGTCGATGCCGCTCCAGAAGGGCTTCTTCTCGAGCATCTCGACCCGAGCCAGATTCGACGTCACGACGAACCCCAACCCCTCGGAACCGCCGGATTGCGAGAGGATGTGACTGACGACTCCGATGACCTCGCCGGCGGTGTTGAACATGGGTCCGCCCGAGTTGCCCTCGTTGATCGCGGCGTCGGTCTGAAGCAGTTCCACGGGCTCGATGCCGCCGAAGAGGTTGTTCGGTATGCGGCGCGCGCTGACATGGCCGACGGTCAGAGAATGGGCATAGTTCCTCGGCGCACCGATGATGAAGACCTCGTCGCCCACCCGAACCCGGTCGGAATCGCCCAGCACCAGGGGCACGGTGTTCTCCGGCACGCTCTCGGCTTGCAGCAGGGCGACATCGGCGTTCGGGTTGGACGAGATGATTCTGGCCTTGCTCACCTCACCGTTCGCCCAGCGAACGGCGACATCCTCGGCCATCTGGACCACGTGGGAGGCGGTCATGATCAGTCCGTCATCGGAGATCAGAAAACCCGAACCGAGCCCGCCGGTTCGCGCTCTCCTGGCAGGACCCTCAGGCGCGATGCTGTCTTGGATGGTGGCGATCTCCACCACCGACGGATCGACCTTTTCAAACAGGTCGGCGAAGTTGACGGTCCTCTCCGCGGCCGCCGCCGACATCGACATGGTCGAACAGACCGCGATGGTGAGCGCCCGTTTCATCGACGGATCGCGACGTCCTCGGCGGCGAAGAAGAACGCCGAGTTCTCGAGGTCGATGAACCCGGTCTGGAGCCTCTGGAGCTCCGCCATGAGACTCTTCCCGGGTTCGCGGCTGAGGGCCTCGATGGTCCGAGGCGCATTGGAGATCAGGAATTGCGCCACCCCATCGTAGGGTTCCGACGTCCCCCGGGTGAGCATGACCTGGAGGTTCTCCTCGACGTTGAGAGTGGTGCAGAACGTCAGCCCCTTGGCGTTCATCGCCCTGGCCAGCTCGGTCGCTTTTTCCTGGTAGGTCTTCCAGAACTGGCGGAAATCCTGGATCGAGAGTTCAGGTTTCTTCCTGACGCATTGGATGAATTTAATCATGGCCCCCCCTCGGGCGCGAACGCACTCTGGCTCAGAGCTTTTTGACAGGGAGATTGTATCGCAGGAAGGGCCCGCGGATGGTCGGGTCGTGTGATAAATCGAATCTCGAGGGCCTGCTTACCCTCCGAAGTGGACCATCACTCCCGCGTTGACGGTGTACTGCCAGATGATCGAGGTGTCGGGGTAGCCGATGCAGAGTTCGTCGGAGCAGGTGATGGGGCTGGATCCGGTCGAAATCCCGAAGAATCGCGCGTCGAAACGAAAACCGAGATGGTCCGAGACCACCATCTTCAACCCACCGCTGATCGCCCCGGAAAATCGGGTGTCGCTGTCGCCGCCGATCTCGAAACGGGTGGCGCCCAGGGCGATCCCGATGTAGGGGTTGATGGGCCGGCCGGGCGCGTATTGGTGAATGGCGCCGATCTGGAAGTGATCGGTCGTGACCCCCACCGCCGGCTCGACGCCTCGGTTGAGATCGGTTCCTTGGGTCGAGTAGTAGAGCTCCACCTGATTGAAATCGGTGATGCCGACGTCAAACATCAGACCCCAGGTGGGGCTCTGTTCGAGCTTGTAGGTGATCGTGTCGTCGCCGATCTCGTCGAGTTCGCCGCCGAATTGATAGCCGACGAACGGGGTGATTTCGAATTGCTGGGCCGGAGCCGGCGCAGCGGCAACCAACGAGACAACCACGAAGATGCCGATGGGGAGGGTTCTGCTCATGGGCGTATTGGTCCTTTCGAACGCATCCACCTCGTGGTGGAAGCAGGATGCTGCGACCATACACCATCCCCGGGTTATGATGGCGCGACGATTCGATCGCAGCGAGGCGCGCGAGGGAGGACCCGAGGTCCCTCGAAGAGAGTGCCCGTCGGCCCGCGTGAACTCGAGGATCAGCGATGAGGGCCTCCGACAGCACCGTCGGTTTCGATTCACCCGTCCGTTCGAAGGAGGAGAGCAATGAAGCGTTTCTTGATTCACTGGCTGGTCATCGCGCTGGCCCTTTGGGTGACCGCCTACATCCTGCCGGGGGTCGACGTCGATTCCACCCGGGCGCTGGCCGTCGCGGCGGTGGTGCTCGGTCTGGTCAACGCCCTGATCCGCCCGATCCTGACCATTCTCACTCTGCCGATCACCATTCTGACCCTCGGGCTCTTCTATCTCGTGGTCAACGGACTCACCTTTCTGCTTGCGTCCAAGATGGTGCCCGGATTCCATGTCGCCGGTTTCTGGTGGGCGGTGCTCGGGGCCCTTGGTGTCAGCATCATCTCGTCCTTTGTCGGGATGTTCACCGGCGAGGACTGAGGGCGGACTCGGCGCTGTCACCAGGTGGCGAGATCGCCGGCGCCGGTCGACGTGCAGCTCGGATCGAGCCGGTAGATCGAGACTCCGTTTCCCAGCCAGGCGGGCTCGAGGCAGGTCCTTGCGAAGCGATCGAGACGTTCCATGGTGGGCCCGTCACCGTGAACGAAATAGCGCGGTCGTCGCCGCATGCCGGCGATCCTCCGGGCCTCCCATCGATTGGTGAGAACGTGGGTGAAGCCCTCTCCGGCCAGCGCGGCCGCCATCTCCTGCGGTGACGTGTGGGTGCGCGCGAGTTCTTCGAGCCGGGACTCGTCGAAGGGGTGCTCGAGCTCGAGCTCGCGGTTGAAGCCGAGGGCGCGGCTCTCGGCGACCAACAGGAGCTTGGCGTCTTGCGGGAGCGCATCGACAGCGTCAAAGGCGAGGGACGAACTGACCCAGCGCGCGAGCAGAGGCTCCACGGGATTGACGCCGAGGGAGCAGCCGAGCCGCTGCATCCCGACCGGGTGCAGGAGGGTCGTCAGGTTCCAGGTCACCGCGGCCAGGACCAGGGCGAGGGACGCCCTTCGGATCGTCTTCGTCGATGAGCGCAGCGTCTCGACAAGCCCGCCGCCGAGAACGGCCGCGGCCGGGACCAGCGCCGGGAGAAGGTAGCGAACCACGTGGAGTCCGGTCAGCCAGAATGCGATGCCGACCAACGCCCCGGCCATGAGTCCCGCCACGGCAGGCCGCATGATCCGCGGCAGCACCATCAGGGCCGCGGCGGCGGCGCCCAACCAAAACAGCCCCGCCGGGGCAAACCCGCCTACGGGCGCCGTGAAGGTGCCAAGACCGAGCCCGTCCATGAGATGTGACGGGCCGATATCGAAACCCGAGAGCCACCCCGCGAAGCGTTCCACGGCTGCGCGGTCAGGTGTGGCGAGCTCTCGGAAGGGACCGGTCATGAAGGGGAAGAGCGGCGCTCCGGTCGCGACGAGGTTGCGAAGCAACCAGGGGCCGAGGGTCAGGGTCCCCCCGACGGTCGCCGTTCCCGCGCCGCCGATGAACGCGAGCAGCGATCCGCGCCGCCACGGCCGGTGGAGAAGGACGGCGCCGGCTGAAAGCGGCAGGACCACCGTTCCGAGAGCGGTGTACTTGGTCCCCGCCGCCAGCCCGGCGCAGGCGCCGGCGAGCAGCCACCAGCGC
>JAHECW010000284.1 GCA_024641545.1 Acidobacteriota bacterium | reverse complement strand
TAGCGCTCGTCGGCGACGAGGTTGCCGAGGGTCGGTCGATCTTCGAACCGCGAGGGTTCGATCCCGGCCGCGAACGCCCGGTCCACCCACAGCAGGGCCCGTTCCCGTTCGCCGAGGTCCTCGAAGGTCTCGGCGATGAGCGAGAGGAGAATCGGGCTCGTCGGTTCTCTCGCCACGACCTCCTCGAGGTTCTCGAGCCCCTTGTCGTTCTCGCCGAGCATGGCGTGGTAGCCGGCGACGGCGACCGCGAGCTTGAGGTTGTCAGGATTCTCGCGGACCTCGGTGGTGCCCAGCTCGATCGCGCGCTCAAACGCCTGGTCGGCCTTCTCCGGTTCGGAGCCGTAGCGATAGGCGAAGGCGAGATTCCCCCAGAGAACCGGGTCGTCTTCACGGAGCTCGATGGCGGCCTCGAAGTACTCGGCGGCGCGCGCATACCTCGCGGCGTCGTAGTGGTAGGTTCCGAGATTGGTCAGCGCCCAGGGATTCGGTTCGAGCTCGAGCGATCGCTCGAGCAGCGCGGCGGCTGGATCCGGCCGGTCGAGGTACATGTAGACACCGGCGAGCTTGACGTAGCCGAGGGCGAAATCGGGCGCGCTGTCGATGACGTGCTGGAATTCCACGGCCGCCGCTTCGAGATCACCTCTGGCGAGCTGGAACTTCGCCAGCCGGTCATAGCCAACCCAGTAGTCCGGCCGCAGGTAGATTGCGTGCCGGACCGCGGACTCGGCCTCGTCCGACCGGCCGGCCGCCTCGAGGACCGCAGCGAACGCGAGGTGGAGCTCGGGATCATCGGGTGCGGACTCGAGTCCCTGGTCGAGCGCAGCGATCGCGTCGTCGACCCGACCTGCGGCGAGATACAGATCGGCGGCGGCCCGGCGCGCGTCTTCCGGGCGCGCGCCGAGCTCGACCGCGCGCTCCGCGTCGCGGAGCCCGAGATCGATGAGCTGGTCGTCGCCGGTGTAAGTGTGGAGGGCGAGTCTGGCCCGGGCGCGGAACACCCAGGCGCGGCCGAAGAGCGGGTCCACCGCGATCACCCGGTCCGCGAGTTCGATCGCGGCGGCGACATCGTCGACCGAGGTGGCGAGGGAGAGCCGTCCCCGCCCTTGAGTGAACGCGTCAAAGGCCCGGGTCATCGTGGTCGCCGATGTCCTGAGCCGTTCCTGAGTGGCGAGTCCGGGCGTGATCTTGAGCAGACCGGCGACGAGTTCGGCCGGTCCGAACTGCAGCTCGTCGACGTTGCTCAGCGAGTCGTCGATGGCGGAAGCGCGAAGCCGTCTCCCGGTGGTGGGATCGACGATGTCGATCGCGACGGTGATCCGATCACCCGACCGGGCGAGAGTACCGGTGATGACAAGATCGGCGTTGTAGTCCCGTCCGAGACGGTTGACCGTGGGATCACCGGTGCTTCCCGTCTGACCGAACGGCACGACCCAGTCGATCCCGCCCTCCTGTTGAGCCAGAACCTCGAGATCTTCGGTGAGGCTCATTCTCAGGCCGGTTGCGAAGGCCATCGTGGCGGGGTTTTCATCGGTCACGACAAAGGGCGAGAGAGCGATCCGCTTTCGTTCCGGGAGCTCCAACGATGTGGGCCTCAACTCTTGAACGACTCGCCAACCGACGGCGGCGAGAACCACCACCACCGCGCCGATCAATGCAGGGGCGAGGTTACGGCGCAGCCGAGAAGCCGTGCGTCGGAGCAGCGGTGCCGTGTGGGTTCGCTCATCGCTCAAGCCCTCGAGGGCAAAGGCGACATCGCGCGCGGTTTCGAACCGCTCGTCGGGTTCCTTCTCGAGACAGCGTTGAACGAGGAGCTCGAGTGACGACGGGACTTCGGGTCTGAGATCGGCGATCCGCACCGGGTCCTTGCTGAGAATCGCCGTGATGGTTTCGCGCGTCGTCGCGCCATCGAAGGCTTTCCGCCCGGTGAGCATCTCGTAGAGCACACAGCCGAGCGAAAAGATGTCGCTTCGGGCATCGGCCGGCTTGCCTGCGGCCTGTTCCGGCGACATATAGTTGGTGGTGCCGATGACCTGGCCGGCGGCGGTCAGGGTTTCAGCCTGGCACTCGGCCGGCAACGGTTCGGTGGCAAGGTCCGCCTTGAGCTCCGCGATCCCGAAGTCGAGGATCTTCACCCGACCTGTCGTCGTGATGAAGAGGTTGGCCGGTTTGATGTCGCGGTGAACGATGCCCTTGCTGTGCGCGGCGGCAAGGCCCTTCGCGATCTCGCTGCCGATCCTCAGCACCTTTGAAATCGGCAGCGGGTGACCCTGCAACCGTTGCCTGAGGTCGTTTCCCTCGAGGAGCTCGGTGACAGAGTACGATACTCCGTTTTCGTCGCCGAAGTCGTGGATTGCGAGGATGTTGGGGTGGGAGAGCTGGGCCACGGCACGCGCCTCGCGTTTGAATCGGCTGAGACGAGTGGCATCCTGCGCGGTCTCCTGGGGGAGAACCTTGATCGCCACATCGCGACCCAGCTCGGTGTCGCGGGCGTGAAAGACCTCACCCATCCCGCCCCGTCCGACAAAGGCGATGATCTGGTAGCGTCCGAGCGTCCGACCGACAAGCCCCGCCACTGACTGTCACTCCCTAGTTAATTACGATTAATGTAGCGTATCCGGAGGGAAAATGCAGATTTCCTCGGCTGGGGAGATTTGCCAGGTGTCGGCCAGGATTCGCCTGACGTATGCGTGAGCCTCTTGCAAAACCCGCCCATTATTCATGGTGAGTGGTCTCTGTGCCGGCGAGACACCAGCACTACAAAGAGCTGAGATCCCTTGTAGGGCCGGCGCCTCGCCGGCCTGATGATGGCGAAGATCGGGAAACCTCAATGGCCAGTTCTTGAATCTTGCAAGAGGCTCACGTGGCACCCAATTGGAGGCATCAATGTCTGCGACCGAACCTTCGACGGACCGGAGACGCGAATGCATGCCGGTCATCTTCGCCGCCCACGGCGCCCGGATCCTGCTCGATGACGGCCTGTGGAAAGCTGGCTCCGCCGCCTTCCCACAGCCCTTGGAAAACCCTCCGGGTTTCCCACAGGCTCACAGCAACGACGACGGGCTATTTGGCCTTGACTTCTTTATAGAGGCACCTATCCACCACCCCACCACCCGGTCGGCCGCGAAGATGCTCTCCATCAGCAGGTCGTAGTCGACGTCCGCGGGCCCGAGGAAGAAGACCTCGTCCCCCGGCTGTCGCTGCGCCTCGGTGACCAGCCTCCGAGTGATGGGATCCGCCTCCGATGCGAGGAGGTGAAGAGTGCGCATGCTGGACCTCAGAACGGGACCACGAGGTCGTACCGGTCCAGCGAGCGGGCCAGCTGCTCGACCGAGGTCTGGACGAATCCGTGGCGCGCCACGTTGCCGGGATGATCCGACAATCTGGCGCCACCCATCTCGTCGATAAAGCCGAGGTTGTCGAACTCGTCCTCGGTGAGGTTGAGAGGCTGGCCGAGCATCACGAGCGTGACCTCGTGCCGCTCGAGCAGGAGCCCGAGGCTGAAGCGCACCCCCTCGGAGTGACGGTCGCGATCCTTGATGAGCACGGCGACGGACTTGCCAGCTGACATTCCTACCCCCTGGCTCGTTCTACATCGGGTTATGTCGCGAGGGCGGCGAGATGATGTGCCCAGTTGTGTTCTCGACGCCATGGACGAGGAGGCGAACCCGCCGGGGGGGCGGTGGGAGGGCGGGAGGGGGCGGCGGGTCTGTGATGGGCGGGGAGCGGAAAACCGGCCGGCATT
>JAHECW010000137.1 GCA_024641545.1 Acidobacteriota bacterium | reverse complement strand
CGGGTCGGCTCCTCTGATTGCCGCGAGGACCTACAACCTCGACCCAACGGCGGGAACCTTCGGACAAAACGTCCAGGTCTTCGATCAATCGAGAGTCATCGAGGAAGGGCAAAGCGGGTACGTGCCCGGCGTCTGCAACTCCGCTGACGGAGCTGCCGGCTCAAGAACCAACATCGGATTGGTCAACTCCAGCACCGGAGGGATGATTGCCGATGTCCTGGTGACGTTTTGGACGGAAACCGGAACCATCGTCGCGTCATCGAAGCGAGTCCAACTGGCCGCTGACGAGATGTACCAAACCAACCTCTTCGATCTCTTGGAGATCGGTGATCACGACGTGTGTGGAACCGCCAGGGTCAGGGTCGAGGTCGGGGGACCCGTGGCGGCCTACGCTTCCATCATCGACAACCGTACTCAGGACCCGATCATGGTGCCTGCCCTTTTCTCTAGGTGAGTTTTCCCCGACTCCCATATTCTCGGACGGAAGTGGCTTTTGGGGGCAGGTTAATGAAGTCCTGCCTCTCACTGTCCCCGGGCCGGTTGTCGGGGAACACGTCAGGCCACCCCTCCGGCAGTCTCCCGCTGACCTCGAGGGGTCGCACCCGACACCGGCATCAAGGCGTGATTCCTTTGCAGGCCGGAAAACCGTGCCGGGTGGGCTAGACTGTTCATGTGACCCACAACAGAGACAAAGGAGCGGCCGGAAGGCTGCCGCCGGGAACGGCGTTCGGGCCATACGTCGTTCAGGATCTGGTGGGCGTGGGCGGTATGGGAGAGGTCTATCGGGCCCATGACACGCGTCTCGGACGTGACGTGGCGCTCAAGGTATTACCGCCGGCGGCCGGGGAGGATCCGGATCGCGTGCGCCGGTTCGAACTCGAGGCCCGAGCCACCGCCGCACTCTCCCATCCCAACATCCTCGCGGTCTACGACGTGGGTCGGCACGAGGACACGTGTTTCCTGGTTACGGAGCTCCTCGAGGGCGAGAGCCTGCAGCAACGGATGCTCGGCGGGTCGGTGACGGTTCACGAGGCGGTAGAGCTGGCGATCCAGACGGCACACGCCGTGTCCGCTGCGCACGCGCACGGCATCGTCCACCGCGACCTGAAGCCCGGAAATCTCTTCATCACCCGCGACGGCCGCCTCAAGGTCCTCGATTTCGGGCTTGCTCGACTCGTCAGCGAGTTCGGCGCCACCGTCGATTCGCAGGTGCTTACGGACACCGCCGGCACCGAAGCCGGGGCGATGCTCGGCACGGTTGGCTACATGGCTCCGGAGCAGGCGCGGGGCGAGGCCGTCGATGCCAGGACCGACATCTTCGCCCTCGGGGTGGTGCTCTACGAGATGCTGGCGCGGCGGTCTCCCTTTGCCCGCGCCACCGGGGCGGAAACCCTGACGGCGCTGCTCCGCGATGACCCTCCACCCCTGTCATCGACGGCGGGCGGCTCGAGCCCGGCTCTGGCCCGGATCGTGGAACGGTGCCTGGCCAAGAGGCCGGAAGAGCGCTTCCAGTCGGCCCACGACCTGGCCCTGGCTCTCGAGGCCGTGTCGAGCCCGGGCTGGACGGTCGTGACAACCGGCGAGCCGCCGCGAGCCCGTCGTCGAGCGGTGCGAGCGGCGGTCGTGGCTGCGCTCGTGGTGGTTGCGGCCGGGGTCGGTGCGCTGGCGTTTCGACTCCTCCGGCCCGACGACATTACAAAGAGCCCACGAGGAGAGCCTGTCGCCACCGTGGCGCCACGCCCCCCCCAGAACCGGGTGGCGATCCTGCCGTTCGTCAACAAGACCGGGAGCCCCGACAACGACGCGCTGGGTCAGGCGTTGGCGGCGAGGGTGTGGAGCGCAGTGGCCGGTGTTCCCGATGTGGACCTGGTGCCCATGGCGGCGGTCGACGCGGAGCTGGCGTCCAACCGCGCCGCCGATCCCGCCCCGGCCGTGGGCGAAGCCGTGAACGCCGGCGTCGTGGTTTCCGGATCGGTCTTCGCCGATGGGGGTGGTCAGCGCATCCAGGCGGTGGTTCGAGACATGGTTTCCTCCCACCTGCGGCCGCCGGCCGAGGTTGCGTGCCCGACGGCAGGCGATTCGGACTGTGTCCACCAGCTAGCGGTCAGGGTGGCCGAGGTGGTAGAGCTGCAGTTGCACGAGCCGGAGCTGCTGTTGATGCTCAACCGGTTGCCGAGCTACGAGGCGTACCGGACGGCCACCGTGGACGACGACCTCGAACGCGGCATCGAGATCGATCCGGCGATCGGGATTTTCCGGCGTCTCGCCGAGACGTATCGGGTGTCCAATCGAGGAGAGGACGCCGAGGCGGCGGCCGCCGCGCAGGCCCTGCTGGACGATCACCGCAGCATATTGTCGGAGTACGGCACTCAATGCGTCCGCGGGACGCTCGCCTTCTTCGAAAAGGACTACGCACTCGCCCTGCGCCACTATCGGCGGGCAAGCGAGCTCGAGCCGTCAAGTTTCTTCGCGCGCGCCGCCGGGGCCGACGCCGCGCTTTACTTCAACCACCCGTTGGAGATCGTGGCCGGCTTCGCCGACATCGCCCCGTGCGACAACCTCACGGGTTCCAAGCTGATCAACGCCCTTCTTTTGGCCGGTGACTTCGAGGGCGCGCTCGAGATGGCGCGGACCTTTCAAGCCTGCTTCCCCAACTCGGTGTGGATGGACGATTACGAGATCTGGGCGCTGGCGGCGCTGGGCCGGGTCGACGAGATGGAGCAGGTGCTCGAGAGACGACTGACGCGTCGGCGCGGAAAGTCGTTCGCGGCCCGCGCCGAACCGGCGAACGTGATGAGTCAGACGTCCTTGCAGCTGCGCCGTCGCGGTGACCTTGCGGCCTCGCTCTCCCTGTCCGAACGGGCGTTGACCTGGTACACGCAGGCGCTCGACGAATGGCGGTCGAATGGGAACACGGAGGCGAGTGTGGAGCAGGAGCTCCCTCTGGTTGGATTGCTCTGGCGGGCCGGCCGTGAGAGCGATGCTGTGGAGCTGTGCCGGAAACTCTCTGAACGAGACCCCGATGACAACGAGGTCATCGCCGTGTCGGGAATTCTCGCGGCCCGCCGCGGCGACCGCCGGTCGGCCGAGGAGGCGGATGCCCTTCTCGCCGCAGCCGGGGACACGGTCAGCGAACGCTACACCGCCGCCTACAACCGGAGCTGCATCGCCGCCCAGCTCGGTGAACTCGACCGGGCGCTCGACCTGATCCGCGAGGCCGTCGCCCTTGGCTTCCCCTACTGGGAGCTCATCCGCCTCGACCCCGACCTGGAGCCTCTACGCGACAACCCGGCGTTCAGGGAGATTGTGCGACCCAAAGGCTGAGGCCGAGAAC
This sequence comes from Acidobacteriota bacterium, assembly GCA_024641545.1. Taxonomy (GTDB): domain Bacteria; phylum Acidobacteriota; class Thermoanaerobaculia; order Thermoanaerobaculales; family Sulfomarinibacteraceae; genus JAHECW01. Next base: position 10,876 of record JAHECW010000137.1, on the reverse strand, counting down.
ATTCTAAGTTCCCTTGGCGATCTTCTTGGCCTTGTCGGCGGTTTCCTCGCCGAGTTCCCTGGCCTTGTCCGCGGCGTCCTCGCCGAGCTCCTTGGCCTTGTCGGCGGCTTCTTCACCGAGCTCCTTGGCCTTGTCGGCGGCGTCCTTTGCGGCATCCTTCGCCTTGTCGGCGGCGTCCTCGCCGAGCTCCTTGGCCTTGTCGGCGGCGTCCTTTGCGGCATCCTTGGCCTTGTCGGCGGCGTCCTTTGCGGCGTCGCTCACCCCATCGACGGCATCGTCGACGGCATCGCCCACATCGTCCATGGCGTCGTCGACGGCATCGCCCACGGTTTCGACGGCGTCGTCCAGCTTGTCGGCCGCGTGCTTCTTCCGATCATCGGAGCAGCCCACCAGAACCAAAGCGGCGAGGCAGATCGTCATCACCAGTGCATGCTTCACGGGCACCTCCGTCGCGTCGTCGTGCGCCGACAGTATGCACGATTCGCGGTCCGCTCTCCAGGACCGGCCGAGGCAACACGCGAGCCGATCAGTGGCCCGGTGCCGGCCCGATGTGCCATGCCTGCCCTCTCCATTCGACTGGAAGGATGTGGTTCGACGGGCTGACCACGGCGCCCGGGTCGAGTCCCGCTCCGGAGAGCCCCGCTGAGAAGTAGCGGATCCTCAAAGGGATCTCGGCATCTTGTGACCTCGGCTCGCTCACCGCCATCACGGCCGCAGGCCGGAGCACTTCGAGGTTCGTGACCGGTGGGTGACGGCTCCGGTTCAGCCGAGTCTCGAGAACGCCGCGGCCGCCGGCGGCAGCTGCCGACGAGCCTGGTCTTCGAGCATCGGCTGCCTTCCGAAGCGAGATCCGGTCATGGTCGCCGACTGCTTTTTGTAGCGGGTGACGACGGTTCGCGGCTGAATGCCGTCGCCCCGGACATCGAGCCTGAGCTTCCACAGCGCAGCCAGGGCCGCGGTGCCGAAACCGGCGAGGCGTTCCCAGGTCCGGAGGCCGAACAGGCCCTCGGCCCGCCGGCTGAGCTCATCCGTGCGCCGGCGTTCCAGCTCGTTGACCGCGTGGCGCCGCACCGCCGGCAGGATCAGACGCCAGACCCGGGCCTGTTTCTCGAACTGCCGCCGTCGAGCCTCGAGGCAGGCGTCGCGATTCGGAAGTGACGACAGGTGCTCGTAGCCGCGGATGGCGGTCTCGACCATCCGGAGCATGGAGCTCGAGTTGGTCTCGTAGTCCTGGCGGAACGCCTCTTCCATCCATTGCCCGGGTTCGTCGCCGGAGAACGCGGGGTGATGGTAGGCGAGCTTGGTCTGGCCGTGCCACTCCTGCAGGGGCAGGTCGGTCCGCAGCAGGCCGCGCCTTTTCTGGTCCTGATACAGCGCCGTCACCGGCATCGGCGTCAGCAGCATGAACTGGACGAGATCCGACTCCAGGCCGACGAGGAAATCGATGTCGGACTGCATGTTGTCGGGGGTGTGGTGCTCCATGCAGAGGATGCCCGAGGCGAGGACGGCGATCCCGCGATCCCTGAGATCACGCACGAGCTTCCGCGGTTCGATGCCGGCGTTCTTGGCATAGAGCGACTGCCGGCTCCGGGATTCGAAGCCGATCCACACCAGATCGACGCCGAGACGCACCATGTTGTCGAGTCCGAAGGCGGTGATCGCCTCGGCCGAGGAGAAGATGTGGAAGCGGAAGAACCGCCGGTGCCGCTCCATGGCCTCGAGCAGCTCGACCGCCCGTTGACGATCCTTGAGAAAATTCTCGTCCATGACGAAGAAGTCGTCGGTTCCACGCTCGTCGGCGATCCGGCACGCTGTATCGAAGAGTGCCTCGCCGGTGGCGACGAACGGAGTGTAGGCGCGGCCGAAGAAGTGCGAAGTGGAGCAGAAGGAACAGCCGTTGACGCAGCCGACGCCCGGCACCAGCAGGCTGGCAGGCGTGTCGAGGAACGGCACACCGAGGATGCTCGCGCGCTCGGTGCTGCGCAGCGCCGGGTGGTTGATGGGGGCGTCCGGATTCTGGCCGAGGTGCGCGCGCATCCAACGGATGCCTTCACCCTTGACGACGTGGTCGCAGTCGATGGACTGCTCGATGCCCTCGATGGCCGCGCCGTGGCCGCCGAGGATGATCTCGCTGGAGGGTGAGAGGGACCGCACCACCCGGGCCATTTCAGCCGCCTTGTCCCGGTTCGGCGCGATGAAGGAGATCCCGACGATGTCGTAGCCGCCGCGCCGGACCTCGCGGGCGAATCTCGCCCTGCTGGGAAAATCGAGGACGGTGACGTCGGCGTCGATGTTGGCGGCGATGAAATAGAGCCCGAACGACCGGTGGTGGAATCTGAACGACGCCACACCCTGGGCCTTGGTGACCTGGTTGTGGAAGAGCTCCATGATGTTTTCTTTACGGCCGAACTCGTCGTCCACACCGAACGGGCCGAAGACGCCGGCGAGGAGGATCTTGCGGTTTTTCGTCTGTGTGCTCATCGTTTTCTCCCTGCCCTCGCGACGGGCCGTTGAAAAAAACTAGGGCGCCGACGTCATGGTTCTGTCACCCGGGCGGAAATGTGATTCATTCCTGACGAATCCCTGACGATGACGGGTGAAAATCGGGGGTGGGGGGGCAATACTGGAGGCAATGACGGGAAGCGGATTCACCGCCGGGGGATGGCGCGAGGCGGGGACGCCGGTCGCGCCGGATCGGGTCGTGAGGACGGCCTTGTGAGTGCCGCGAAGACCGAGACCGTTCTCGTGGTGGAGGACAACGACGCCCTGCGGGCGGGACTGGTGCTCAATCTCGAGCGACGGGGCTATCGCGTCGAGTCGGCGGGGGACGGACGCGAGGGGTTGCGGATGGCCCTCGATGCCCGACCGGATCTCATCGTTCTCGACATCGTGCTGCCGGGGAGGACCGGGCTCGACATCGTGAGCGAGCTGCGCCGTCGTGGTCGAACGGTTCCGGTGCTGATCGTCTCCGCCCGCGATCGAACCGAGGACAAGGTCGAGGGTCTCAACACCGGCGCCGACGACTACCTCGCCAAACCGTTCGAACTTCCGGAGCTGCTGGCGCGGGTGGACGCGATGCTTCGGCGCGGACGCGCCGACGGTACGACCGAGCCGGCGCTGACCTTCGGCCGGGTGACACTGCACCGAGAGCGCCGGCAGGTTCTCTTCGATGGTCGGGAAGTCGAGCTCTCGGCCAAGGAATTCGGGGTCCTGGATTTCCTGGCCGAGGCGCGGGGCCGGCCTCGCACCAGGGAGGAGATCCTCGACCGGGTCTGGGGTTGGGATTTCGACGGATCGCCTCGAACCGTGGACAACTTCATCCTCTCCCTCAGGCAGAAGCTCGAAGAGGACCCGAACCATCCGCGCCGCATCATCACGGTCCGAAGCGTGGGTTACAAGCTGGTTCGAGATTCCCCGGACTGAAATCGGGACCGGCGCCGCCGGTGCGCGGAGCGCCGCGTGCGAGCGATCGGTGATCCGGGGACCGAGTCGGCCGAAGCTATAATGCCGGGACGAGGTTGGAGGTGAGAAATGCGCGTTCTCCGGTACGTTCTCGTTGGACTCTGCGGATGGTGCCTGGTGGTCGGCGTCGTTTCTGCCGATGAAGGCGCGCTCTCAACCATCGACCGGTTGCGGGATCGGGCGGAAACACCGGGCGAGAGCCCGTCTGAAGACCGTCCGACCGATCTCGACGAAACGGGGGGCACGCTGCTGTTTTCCATGACCGGACCCGACAACGCCTCGTGCGTGCGTGGGGTTCCGGACGTCAACGGCGACGGCGTCGATGAGATCATTGTCGGCATCGACGAGTCGGGCACCGACAACGTCTTCTGTCTCTCGGGCGCGAGCGTCGGCACGGCCGATGTCGTGTGGAGCCTGGAGACCCTGGATGGGGTCTCCGGTGGCGCCCCCTATGGCGACGAAGCCGTGGTTCACGCATCCGACGCCGATGGCAACGGCTTCGACAACGTCCTGGTCGGGACGGCGTGGGGCGGCCGCACGGCGTACGACATCGACACCCTCGACGGGACCATCCGTTGGCGCTTCGACACCTATCTCGAGTTCGATTCGGGCTGGGTCTACTCTCTCGATCGCATGAGCGATCTCACCGGTGACGGCGTCCCCGAAACCGTCTTCGGCGTCGGCTCGGACAGCAACTCGATCTACATGGTCGACGGGCAGGCCGCTGCGGGTGGTCAGGCCGCCGTCGTCTGGCGATATCCTGCCGCCGACGGCGTCGGCTCGCTGCGTAACCTCGGTGATGTCAACGGAGATGGTGACGACGATGTCTTTGCCGCCGTCTGGGATAACGGGAACACGTTTGTCTGTCTCGATGGCGGCACCGCATTGCCCGGCGGCCATGTGCTGTGGAGCTATCCGGCCAATGCCCACTCGACCGGCGTGCTGGACGACATCACCGGCGACGGAGTCAGCGAAGCCTTGGCGGTGATCTGGGCGACGGACGGCAGCGCGGTCCGTGCAGTCAACGGCGCCACCGGGGCTGAGGTATGGCGCAGCACCGCGGTTGGTGAGTACGGAATGATGGTCGACGTGATCGACGACGTCAACGCGTCGGGGACCGCCGACATCGTGGTCGGTTCGTGGGAGAACGCGGTCATCGTCCTCGAAGGTTCGGATGGAACGCTGATCTGGAAGACCACCGTCGGGTCCACCAACGGCGGCGATGTCTGGACCGCACGCGGCATCTCTGACCTCAACGGTGACGGGATCGGCGATGTTGTGGCGGGTTCCTTCGACCTTCACGCCTACGCCATGAGCGGCGCCGACGGCGAGATCCTGTGGTCGTATGACACCGGCAACCGGGTCTTCAGTATCGCCCCGGTCGGCGATCTCGACGGCGACGGCAGCGCCGATGTCGCGGTCGGCACCCAGGACACCTCGAGCAGTGTCGTGGTGTACGTCATCTCCGGAGGGACAGGGGCGCTCTTCATCGACGGATTCGAGACCGGCACCACCGATGCATGGTCTTCGGTCACACCGTGACTTTAGGGTGTCGGTGCGCCGGCCTTGTCGAGAGTGTGCGGCAGGGGCCGCTCGAGCCCTCACGACCGGGCTCTTGGGCGGCCTCGACCAACATCCGGGAGCGAGGCCGGGTCGGTGATTCCTGCCGCCGGATTGCGAAAAGTGTGCATTTTGTTGTACAGTACGCGGCCGGCGATGTCCGTGCCGACTCTGGTGTGACCCCATCGTCTAGTTAGGTCTAGGACACCAGCCTTTCACGCTGGCGACGCGGGTTCAAATCCCGCTGGGGTCACCACTTACTACCCTGCTCGCGAAATCTCACCCGAGAAACTTGTAGCCGAGCCGGTGGACCGTGACGATCAGGCGCGGATCGGCGGGATCGTCCTCGATCTTCTTGCGCAGCTTGGCGATGTGGGTGTCGACGGTGCGGGTGAAGGGAATGGTGTCGTAACCCCAGACGTCGTCGAGCAGCTCCTCGCGGGTCACCACCGCACCGCGGTGTTCGATGAAGTGGCCGAGGAGTCGGAACTCCCTCGGTGTGAGGTCGAGATCCGTCCCTTCCTTGGTCGCGACGTGGTGGTCGAGATCCACCCGGAAGGTCCCGAACTCATGGGCTCCTCCGTTGCGGTTGCCGCCCTTGCCCGTTGATCGTCGGAGGACCGCATCGACGCGTGCTCGCAACTCCATGAAGCTGAACGGCTTGGTCACATAGTCGTCGGCACCGAGCTTGAGCCCGAGCACCTTGTCGATCTCCTGGCCGCGGGCGGTCAACATGATGATGGGCAGGTTGGAACCTTCGTCGCGGAGCGCCTTGCAGATCTCGAGCCCCGTCATCTTGGGCAGCATGATGTCGAGGATCATCAGATCGGGCTGTTCCTCGCGGGCAAGGTGCAGACCCGCTTCTCCGTCGGTTGCGACCTCGACTTGAAATCCCTCGTAGGCGAATCCGTCGCTGAGGGCGACGGCCATCGCTCGGTCGTCTTCGACGATCAGGACTTTGGTCATGGTGCCCCCTTTCTCTTGTTTTTCGGGGTCCGGTCGATGGGAAGATGGATGGAGAATGTGCTGCCTCTGCCGACCTCGCTGATCACGGACACACGTCCTCCGTGCGCCCGGACGATGTGCTGCACCAAAGACAGACCGAGACCGGTGCCCTTGACATCGTGGACGAGCCCGGTCCCGACGCGGTGAAATCGTTCGAAGATCCGCTCGTGTTCGTCGGACGGGATGCCGATGCCCCGATCGGTCACCGACAGCACGACCTCGTCGTCGCGTCGGCTCAGCCGAGTGGTGATCAAGGTGCCTTCGTTGGAGTACTTGACGGCGTTGTCGAGGAGGTTGGCAATCGCCCGCTCAAGGGCGTTGGTGTCGACGGAGAGATCCGGCAGAGGCTCCTCCGGTCCCTGATACTCGATTTCGAGGCCGTGCTCGAGGAGGCGGACCCGAAAGGCCGCCAAGACGCCGGTGAGCAGTTCCTCGAGGTCGGCGAGCTCGAAGGAGTAGATCTTCTCTCCGGACTCGATGCGGGAGAAATCCAGGATGTTGTTGATCAGCTGCGACAGGCGCCGGCTCTCGGTCTCGATGAACGAACCGTACTCGGTGACCTTGGCCGGGTCAGCCACCCGTCCCCGGCGCAGGAGCTCGCCAAAGACCCGGATGGAAGCCAGCGGGGTCCTGAGCTCGTGCGACACGTTCGAGACGAATTCGTTCTTCATGGCCGACAGTTTCATCTCCCTCAGGGCGGTGCGGACGGTGAAGGTGATTCCTCCGAGGAGAACTACGACCAAAGCGGCCGAAAGGGTTATGTTGATCAGGAAGTTGGTCCTCGCCCAGCGTTCGGGAACCGCCAGGGTGCCTTGGAGACTCATGGTCCAGTCGGTGAACATGAAGTTGAAGGATCGGCTGACCCTGCCGGGTTCGGCGACGGAACACGGATTGGACGGCAGGACGCATTGATCGTGACGGTCGCGGACGCAGACCCAGAGAGCCTCCTCGTCGTCGAAGGTCGGCAACGACCGGGCGATCGCCTCGGGAAGCACGTGCTCGGCAAAATACTTCTGGTCGATGGTCAGCCCGGCGATGGCGACGAGGAGGTTGTCGTTGCCGGTGATGGGGTTGAAGATGATCCGGTAGTTCGGGTCGTGCTCGTTGACGATGAATTCAGTGGTCTTGACCTCGGCGAGGACCTTGTAGAGGGTGGCCCAGGGAGCCACGGCGACCCGAACGGCCTGCGTCTCGGGCGAATCCTCGAGTTCCGTCATCGAATGAGTCGCGGGCTCGAAGAAGAAGATCCTCGGAATCGGCTGAAAAGTGACGATGAAGAGGCGGTCGATGCCCACGAGGCTTCGCGACTCGAAGAAATGGACCGCGGTTTCGATGGTCTCCTCGGTGTAGGCGGGGGGCGGCAGGTTGAGGGCCCGTTCCGCGGTCGTGATGATGAAATAGTGCGCTTCCTGGGTGATGGTCTGGAGGTAGTTCTGCAGCGCCGCGCGGCGGGCGACAATGGTGTTCTCTTCGAGATCGGTGAGCCAGCTGTATTGCAGCAGGAGGAGCACAAACAACGGCGCCAGGACCGCGATCACGCCCAACCACAAGAGTCGGTTCTTGCCGAAGACGATCTGTTCGATCCTGGTGATCTCCGCCCTGGATCGGTTTCGTATCGGCAGCGGTGGGGGCTTCTTGGGGGTCATGGAGCTCTTACAAAGTGCGGTGGTATTTTCGGTTCGCTCAAAATATAGCGCAGGAGGCGGATTCCACGGCCGACTTTTTCAGTTTGGTCACATCTTTTGCGAGCTTTTTCGCGGTCGTGGGGACTTTGACAGAGCGAAAACCGAACATTGGTCTTCAACCGTTTCCCCCGGGGTCCGCGGGAGCCATGGCGGTGGTAACGCGGACTGGCAGGTGGGCCGGGTTTTCATACCCGGTCCACCTGTTTTTTGTCCCGCCTGCGGATGCTCGACGCCCGGCCCGGCTGATCCCGGTCTGTGGGGGGCTTGGTTCAGTTCAGGATTTCGGGAGGATTGCCCACTGCATCGGGAATGCTGTCGAGATGGCGGTAGAGCTCCTCGTAGACGAGCATGAAACGGTCCATCTGATTGTCGGCCTCGAGGAGCTGGCGCTTGCGTTGACCCGGCAGTTCGAGGATCTGGCACGCGAGCGCGATGAGTTGGGAGTCGCTGATCTCGACCATCTGCTCTTCGAGCGCCCTTCGGTCGGATTCGTCGAGATCGACCAACCGCGGGAGAACCCGCCGGAGCTCCTGTCTGACCGCCTGGAGACCGGCGAGTGCCGCGGCGGTTTCGTGGATCGGCGTGTAGGTCACGCGGAATTGTCGATAGAGGGTCTCGACGGGGAGCTCCGCGGCGATGGTGAAACGCTCGAGACCGAGGAGCCAGATCAGGTATCGGCCGTCGGGGAGTTCCTTGTGGTCGGCGATATAGCCGACACAGCCGACATCGCGGACCGGTAAAGGTTCCCGTGTCGGGTTCTCGCTGTCGGTCGCCGCATACTCGATCATGCCGATGACCCGGTGGCCGTTCAGTGCGTCGCGCACCATCGCGCGGTACCGCGGCTCGAAGATATGCAGCGGCAGGACCTCGCCGGGAAGAAGGACGACATCGGCCAGTGGAAAGACGGGAATCCGATCCGGGATGTTCACCATTCCGGTTGGGAAAGTGGTGAAATCGTCGGTGGGTGTCGAACCATGCATGGAGGTCTCCTTCACCCGATACAACCGCGATGGACGCCGATTGTCTTCCAACTCCGCGCGCGCGGGGGAAATTTTTGCCGCACGGGCAAGGTAGGATGTCGGTGAGTGGAGGCCTGGATGAAGAAGGTGAATACTGTCGTCCTCGTGCTGGTGGCGGCGATCGTGACGGTGGGCGCGGGCGCTGAAGGGGCCGAAGGGGAGAGCCGGGAGCGGGTCGGCGGGCTCCCCTTTGCCGACGAGGTCCAGGTCACGGTCGTCAACGTCGATGTCTACGTCCGCGACCGCAAGGGAATGCCGGTCGATGGTCTCGGGGCCGACGACTTCATCATCTCCCAGGACGGCATCGAGATGCCCATCAGCAATTTCGCCGAGTTCGATGCCGAGGTGATCCGTCAGCGAGTGGCGGAGGCCGCGGTGACCGCCCCGGTCGAACCGCAGGAACCGGCGGGCGAGATCCCGGCGGCCGAGATCAAGCCGGTGTGGGTGGTGCTCTATATCGACCACGAGAACATGGAGGCGCTGGACCGAAACCGGGTGCTCAGGCGGGTTCGTGAGTTTGTCACCGAGAATCTCGAAGAGCCGGTCCAGATCATGGTTGTGAGCTTCCAACGGTCGCTCAAGGTCGTCCAGCCCTTCACCTCTGAGTCGCGCGAGGTGACCGCGGCGCTCCGGGGGATGACCGAAACCAGCACCGGGCGCGAAGAAAGCGAGTCCGCACGGCAGGAAATCGTGCGCGCGATGGCTGACGCGAAGAACCAGGACTACGGCACGCAGAACAACTCGCAGGTCGGGGCGGAGCTGGATCTTCGTCAGCGGGTGACCGCTTTTGCCGCCGAAGAGGCCTTCAACCTCAGATTGGCCATCGACGGCCTCCGCCAGGTGATCGCGATGCTGTCGGGTCTCGACGGCCGCAAGACGGTGATCTATGTGTCGAGCGGTCTGCCCATGGTGCCGGGAATCGGGCTCATGCACGATCACGCCATGACCTTTCACGATCAGACGATTCTCTCGATGCGCGGCCGCTACGATCAGACCCGGCTCTTCAACGAGCTCACGTCCATGGCCAACGCCCAGGAAGTGAGCATCTACTCGATCGATGCGTCCGGTCTCAATCCACTCGATGGGATGGATGCGGAGAACGCGTATTCCCGCGATCCCACCGCCTCGTCCATCGGCTCGAAGAATTACAAGGACTCGCTGGTGTACATGGCCGAAGCCACCGGTGGTATCGCCGTCATCAACACCAACGATGTCAGAGGTGGTATGGAACGGATCAGCAGCGACCTCACCAACTACTACTCTCTCGGCTACACGGTGAACTCGAGCAATGAAGACCGGGTCCACCGGATCGAGGTCGGGATGAAGGGCGGTCAGGACTACGATCTTCGTTTTCGTCGTCGATTCGTCGAGAAATCCGACCGGAGCAGAATTCAAGACCGGGTCTTCACCTCGCTGGTCGTCGACATCGACGACAATCCCATGGGGTTGGAGCTGTCCGTCGCTGAACCGATCGCCGGCTCGGAGACCCAGTGGATGGTCCCGATCCACCTTTCCCTCGACCTCGGCACGATCGCGCTTCTGACCCTCGGCGACGATCTCGTCGGGCGGGTGGTGGTCTTCGTCGGCGCCCGCGACGACGAAGGACGAAACACCGAGGTCCAACAGCAGGAGCACGAGATCTCCATGCCCAAGGCGGACTATCTTGCCGCCGGCCGCGAGCGTTTCGGGATCGACTTTCGCCTCCTTCTTGAGGAGGGTCGCCACCGGATCTCGGTGGGTGTGATGGATCCCATCACGCGTCAGGATTCGTACGAGAAGATCGTGGTCAGCGTCCCGTAATCATTCTCAATTTTGAATTCCCAGTTGAGCCTCGTGGGAAAAGCCTGGTTCTCGGAGAATCAACGTTCCAGGTCGTGACGCCGGCGAGGGCGCTGGCGCTACAAGAGGCTGAGATCCATTGTGGGGTCGGCGCCCCCGCCGGCCGGAAGTCGATCCGGACACAACAATCCCGCAACGCCGGCATCGATTTCTTCCAAGAGGCTCAATCAAGAATTGAGAATTACTGATGCATCGACATCACTCGCCAGGCGACGAGGCGGTCGTTCATCGCCCGGAGCCTCCGGCAGAGCAGCCGGCAGAGCAGGCTGAGGAACTGCATCGAGGCATCCGGGTCCATGGACAGCA
>JAHECW010000136.1 GCA_024641545.1 Acidobacteriota bacterium | reverse complement strand
CGTGGGCCGCGATGGCGGTGGCCGACGGCGATCTCCGCGGCTGGTGGGGCTTCGGACTCGCCATCGGCCTCGGCTTTCTCGCCAAGTTCCCCATGGTCCTCGCCCTGGCGGCGATCGGCGCAGCGGTGATCTGGGGCGAGGGCAAACGCCACCTCAAGCACGCGACCCCCTATCTCGCGGCGGCGCTCGCCTTTGTCTGCACCACTCCGGTGTGGATCTGGGCGACGGCTCACGACTGGGACAACATCCTCTTCCAGCTCGCGGGCCGCCACTCCTCGGCGGGCTTCACCCTCAAGTACCTCGGCGAGTACCTCGGCGCCAATCTCGTCCTGCTCTCGCCCCCCCTCGCCATCGCTCTCGGCGCGGCCTGGTGGATCACACGAAAACGCACCGAACCGGCGTGGCGGGTGGCGCTGGTCTCCGCCGTCACCCCCGTCGCCTTCTTCGGACTGCTCGCCCTGCGGTCACGGATGTCCCCGCACTGGGGCGCACCCGGGCTGGTGGTCGCCGCCGCCATGCTGGTCATGCTGAACTTCCGCTGCAGACGCGGGCTCGTGATCAGCGGCGTGGTGGTCGGTCTGGCGCTGTCGACGGCGGTGCTCGCCATCGTCGCCTGGCCTGAGAAGCTGCTCGAGATCCAGTGGGCCTACTCCGGCCGCCCGGGCCGGGTCAGCACGTCGTCGGCCGCCGCCATCATCGGCAACGACGAGATCGCCCGCGAGGTCGCCGCCCGCCTCGAGCCCGGCGAGCTCGTGGCCTCGTCGAGCTACACCAACGTCCATCTCTTGAGCTTCCTCTCCGGCGGCGCGCTCGAGACCCGGCTCGCCAACGTCAACAACGGGCTGCACGGGCTGGCCTCGCTCTACTGGTACGAGCCGGACGATCTCGTCGGACGGAACTTCCTCTTCGTCGCCCACGACCGGCGCGGCGACCTCCACACCAAGCTCGCCGAGATCTTCGCCGAGGTCGAGGAGCGGCCGCCGATCGAGATCCGCCGTCACGGGCAGCTCATCCGCAGCCTGCGCGTCCTGCGCTGCCGCGATCTCCGGAAACCGACCCCGGCCTTCTCGCGTCTGTAGGGTTTTCCGCGTCCCGGCGGGCGATGGCACCGGCCCGCGGCGGCTCAGGCTCACCCTCGGCGCTTGAGCGGCCGCCCGATATGGACTCGGGTGGGACGGCCGTCTTCGACACTCTCGACACGCAGCACGAGTCTGTCCCACGTGACCGAGCTTCCCTGCACCACCTCGCCCTCTTCGAGATCAGCGATGAGCCCACCCACCGACTCGATCTCCTCCGGCTCCTCGATGGCCCGCCCGACGAGGCCCTCGAGCCGCTTCAACGACAAAAAGCCCGGCACCAACCAGCCCTCGGCGTCCTCGATGACTGCGGTTTCGAGATCCCGGTCGAACTCATCTTCGATCTCACCCACCACGAGTTCGAGCGCGTCCTCGAGGGTGGCGATCCCGGAAAACCCGCCGTATTCGTCGAGGACGACCGCCAGATGCTGGCCGGTCCGACGAAAGTCCTGCAGAAGGTCGGGCAACAGCCGGCCCTCTGGTACAAAGAGCGGCGGAATCACGACGTCGCGCCAAGGCGTGGCGGGATCGAGGGCCAACAGGTGTTTGGCGTGGAGCACACCGACGATGTCGTCGGGCGAATCCGCCACCACCGGAAAACGGCTGTGCGGCGTCGTGGCGACGAAGGCTTTGAGCTCAGCGAGGTCCCACGCCACCGAGGCCGTCACCACCATGGTGCGGGGGACCATCACCTCGCGCGCGACCGCGTGGTGGAAGCGCAGGACCGACTCCATCATCATCCGGGCATCGTGCGCCAGTTCGGCATGGCGGTGGGCCAATCGCAGCATGAAGAGGAGATCCTCCTCGGTCACCGGAATCTCGGGTCGTCCCCCGCTCGACAGCAGCCGGGTCAACAACCCGAGCACCCAGTTCACCGGTCTCAGCACCACATCGAGCAGGAAGAGCACCGGGGCGACCCGTGCCGAGATCCAGACCGAGTGGTGCTGGGCAAGGGTCTTGGGGGTGATCTCGCCAAAGACCAGGATGACCAGCGTCATGATGCCGACCACGAACGCGAGGCCGCCCTGATCGGTGAGGCGATAGGCGATCCGGGTGGCCAGGGCCGAGGCGAGCACGTTGACGAGATTGTTGCCGACGAGGATGGTGATGAGCAGCTCTTGCGGGGCGTTGGCCCAGCGGTCGAGCCCGGCCCGGGTCAACCGCCCGCTCGATTGGCGCAGGGCCTCCAGGCGGGTGATGGGCAACGACGAAAGCGCGGTCTCCGACGCCGAAAAAAAGCCCGAACCGACCAGGCACAGCACCACCCAAACGAGATCAGCGCTCACGGCAACTCGGCAGAGGATCGTCGTCCATGTCTTTTGATCCTAGCATGATGGCGGCGTGCTATGCTGCCCCCAGGAGACAACGGACGTCAGGGAGGTCGAGATGAGCAACGGAACACAGGCGCCCGAGCGCAAAGGGCTGCATCCGCTGGCGTGGGTCGGCATCGGGTGCGGCGTGGTGCTGGTGATCGTGATCGCGGTCATGATGGTCGGCGGGTTCTTCCTGGCGCGAACGGTCAAGAACGTCGCCGAGGACTTCGAGGACAACCCGGGACTCGCCGCCGCCAGGTTCATCGTCAAGGCCTCGCCCGAGCTCGAGGAGGTCGCGGTCGACGAGGACGCCGGCACCATGACCATCCGCAACACCAAGACCGGCGAGCTCATCACGGTCAATTTCGACGACATCAAGAAGGGCCGCTTCAGCTGGACCGCCGACGGCCAGGAAATGACCGTCGATGTCAGCGACGCCGAGGACGGCACGGTCAAGATCGAAAGCAGCGATGGTGGAGGTTTCGCGCTCACCACCGGCGCGGCCGTGAGCGAGGAGATCCCGGATTGGGTGCCGGTCTACCCGGGAAGCGAACCCGCGAACCGCGGCACGATGACGACCAAAGAGTCGGTCAACGGCAATTTCACCTTGACCACCGATGACGCCGTCGCCGAGGTCATCGCCTTCTACCGCGAGCAGCTCAAGGCGGCGGGCTTCCAGGCCACCGTCAACACCTACTCGGGCGACGACAACGAGGGCGCCATGATCAACAGCGTCCACGAGGCCGAAAATCGCAGCGTCATCGTCGTGATCGGTCGGGAATCCGGAGCCACCACGGTCAACGTCACCTACACGTCGAAAAAGTAGCAGCGCCATCCGTCGCCGGAGTCTGTGGTCGCGGGTCCTGAAGGACCCGCTACAGAGACCTCATTTCGTTGCCGCCGCCACTTTCTCGGCGATCTCCATGAAGGCCCGCGCCGCCGGCGAGTCGGGACGCTCGAGCACCACCGGAGCGCCGGTATCGCCGCCGATGACGATGGCGGGATCCAGGGGGACCGAACCGAGGAGGGGCAGACCGAGCTCCTCGGCGGTTCTCGCCCCGCCGCCGGCGCCGAAAATGTGCTCGAGATGGCCGCACTCGGGGCACTCGAATCCGCTCATGTTCTCGACGATCCCGAGCACCCGGGTTTCGAGCTTGGTGAACATGTTGAGACCCTTGCGGGCATCGATGAGAGCGACATCCTGCGGCGTGGTCACGATCACGGTCCCGGCCAACGGCACGTTCTGACACAGGGTCAGGGAGACGTCGCCGGTGCCCGGCGGAAGATCGACGATGAGGTAGTCGAGCTCACCCCAGTGGACGTCCCCGAAGAACTGTTCGAGGGCTTTCTGCAGCATGGGTCCGCGCCAGATCACCGGCTGGTCGGCGTCGACGAAGAACCCGAAGGACAGGACCTTGACCCCGCCGGGCGCCGAAGCCGGAAAGATCTTGCCGTCCTCATCGCCCATGGGGTCGCCGGTGGCGCCCATCATGAGCTGCTGCGACGGTCCGTAGATGTCGGCATCGAGCAGACCCACCGTGAACCCGGTCTTCGCGAGCGCGTGCGCGAGATTGGCCGAGACCGTGGACTTGCCGACACCGCCCTTGCCCGAGGCCACCGCCACCACCCGTTTGACACCGGGGATCTTGTCGGCCCAGGTCGCGGGTTCCGGCTCGGGTTGGCGCGGGGCCGAAGCCATGGGCATCATGGGTTGGATCCGGACCACCACCTCGGCGACCTCGTCCATGGCCTGGAGCGCGGTCTCGACCCGGGTCCGCAGCGTCTCCACATCCGACGGTTGGAAGACCTGGACGGCGAGGACGAGGCGAACCGAGGAGCCGTCGATCTCGAGGTCGCGGATCGTTCCGGCCTGGACCAGGCTCTGCTTGCCGCCCGGCGCCTCGATCTCGTTCAGGGTTTCGAGGACGGTCTGGTTGGTCAAGGTCATTGAATCTCCCTTTGTGTCGCGTCTCTCCGGAGGGAAAAACGGCAGGCGAGTGTAACCCATTCCCGGAAACGAGGTCGGGAATCGCTTCGACTTCCAACCTCGTTCCCGGGAGCGGGGGAATGATCATCCGGACAGGTACAATCAGTGCCGATTCGGGGTTGGAGGTGCTGTCGATGCCGGAGTTCACCCATGATCAGGTCACGATCTCGTTCTCGGATGAGGGTGCGGGCCGGCCGGTGGTTCTTCTCCACGGCCACACCCTCGACCGAAGGGTCTGGCTGCCGGTCGTACCGATCCTGCTCGAGGCCGGGCTCCGGGTCATCCGACCCGATCTCCGCGGCCACGGCCGGAGCACCCGTCCCGACTCCGGCTACCACGTGTCGCACCACTCGGCCGACATCGTCGGACTCCTCGACGCCGTCGATGTCGACGGTGCGACGGTGGTCGGCTTCAGCTTCGGGGGCGGGGTCGCTCTCGAGATGGCGGTGACTCGTGGATCGCGGGTCGCCGGCCTCGGTCTGGTGGCGCCGGTGATGCCGGATCGCCCCTTCGAACCGGCGTTCATGGAGAGTCTGCGCGGGGTCGCCCGCACCATCCGCAGCGAGGGCGTCGCCGCGGCCATGGCCGGACCCTGGGCGGCCAACCCGCTCTTTGCCCACTCCTTCACCAGGCAGGGCGTCCGTGAGACCGTCGCCGCCATCGTCAAGGACTTCCCGGGGGCGGAGTTCCTGGCCACCGGTCGCGATCGGGTCGAACGCGCCTGGATGCTGCCGGACCGGCTCGGTGAGATTTCGGCGCCGACCCGGGTCATGGTCGGCGGCGAGGAGATGCCCGGTTTCAAGGCCTTCGCCGAAGAGGCGGCCGCCGGGATCCCGGGGGCGACCATCGAGGTGGTCCCCGACTGCGGCCACCTGCTGCCCCTCGAAGCCCCCGATGCCGTGGCGAAGATGATCATCGGACTCCTCAGCGATCGATAAAACCGCCAACACGACCTCGGTTCGAGGCAGGGCTGGTGGCCACTCGGCTCATCGACCATAGGACGAGAACGGTGGCTCTTGAAACACGAAGAGCACAAAGAGCCAGGAAGAAACCACAAAGGACGTCTTATTGACCCATCGCAACGATTCCAGGGAGCACACTGTTTCCGATATCGACTGAGCCCCGGTCAATATCGCGATGCTTTGTGGAACCCTTGTGGTTCTTTGTGTCCTTGGTGTTTCAGAACTTCGGCGTCAGTGATCGGTGGGACGTACGACCGGGGTGGGGGGTTCCTCGCCGGCTAAGACCGCGAGGATGTTCGTCGCCGCGAGCTCGGCCATGGCCGCTCTGGTCTCCTCGGTCGCCGAACCGACGTGCGGCAGCAGAACCACGTCCTCGCGCTCGAGGAGGCCCGGGTGAACCGCGGGCTCCATTTCGAAGACATCGAGCCCGGCGCCGCCGAGGTGGCCGTCCTCCAGGACCCGGACCAACGCCGCCTCGTCGACCAACGGGCCGCGTGCGGTGTTGACCAGGAAGGCGCCCCTGGGCATCAGCCGGAGCCGTTCCTCGTCGAGGAGATGCCGGGTTCCCTCGTTCAACGGCGTGTGGAGGGTCACGACGTGGCTCGAGGCGAGCAGCTCATCGAGCGCCATGAACCTGGCCGGCGGATCCGGGTTCGCATGCTCGTCGACGTCGCTGGCGGCCACCGACATCCCGAAGCCCGCGGCACGCCGCGCCACCGCCCGGCCGATGCGGCCGAAGCCGACGACCCCGAGCTGCCGCCCTTGAATCCCCGACCCGAGCAGCATGTCGAGGGCCCAGCCGTGAAATCGCCCGTCGCGGAGGAATCGCTCGGCTTCGCCCAGCCTCCTGGTGACGGCGAGGATCAGGCCCCAGGTCAGATCGGCGGTGGCCTCGGTGAGGACATCGGGAGTGTTGGTCACCCAGACACCCCGGCGGCGGGCGGCAACGAGATCGATGTTGTCGAAACCAACCGCGCAGTTGCCCACGACCCTGAGGTCGGGGCAGGCGGCCAGCACGCGGTCGGTCACGGGGTTGGCGAGCAGGGTGAGCACCGCGTCGGCCGATCCGATGAAGTCGATCAGCGTGTTCTCATCGGTGATCTGGACCCCGGCGTTGAGCCGCACGAGACACCGTTCCTCGAGCCACTCGACCGCCCGCCCGGGCAGCTCGGCCGTGACGGCGACCTCTCGCATCGTCATCGTCACCAGCCCTCGACAGGAGCGATGAACTCGACGAGGAGCTCCTCGATGGGCTTCTCGGCGGTCTCGACCACCCGGCCGAGCTCGGTCCCGGCGGCATCGACGACCACGATGGTCGCCACGCGGTCGACCGTGCGCTCGACCCCGGCGAGGGCGGCCGCCTTGGCATCGTCGATCCTCCGGGTGCGGTCCACTCCGATCATCTCGTGCGAAAAGACCGGCGTCTCGATCTGATCGAGGACCTTGACGAGCCGCGGAACCTCGCGTCTGGAGTCATCGCACCACGATCCCAAGACGGTGGTGATCCGGTACGCTCCGGTCGCCGACCGGAGCCGCTCGAGCGCCGCCGGATCGGGCGTGGCGGCTTCGTACTCCTCGCGCCAGCCCGAGAGCTCCGCGAGCTCATCCCATTCGACCGGGCCGAGAAGGAAGGGCTCCGGTTGCGGCGGCTCGTCGCCGCTGAAGGCCTTGATCCCGCGGATCCGGTCGCCGGCCCTGAGCCGCTCCACGACCTCGCGACCGGAAACGACCTCACCGAAATTGCTGTAGTGGCCGACGAGGTGATCGGCCGGCATGAGGGTGATAAAGAACTGGCTGCCGCCGGTGTTGGGCCCCGACGTTGCGACGCCGACCCGCCACGAATCGAAGGGTCGGAACGCGGGCTCGTCGGGAACGATGAATCCCGGGCCGCCCCAGCCGTCGCCCCGGGGGTCACCGCCCTGGACGACGAAGTTCGGCACCACCCGGTGGAAGGTCAGACCGTCATAGAATCCGGCCGCCGCCAGATCGAAGATCTCACGGGCGGTGACGGGCGTCTCCAGGGTTTCGAGACGGATCCGGAAGGTGCCGCGATCGGTGGCGACATCGAGCCAGTGACGCTGCCGCATCCACTCCACGACATCGAGGTACCAACGGCGATCGTGACGCAGTTCCCGTTCGCTTGAACGGGCGGGCAGACCGGCGCTCCTGGCGGCGTTGATGACGAGGACCGCCAGCGCCGGGTTCGGATCGTCGATTGCCGTTCTCATCACCTTTTTTCGCTCCTCGTCGTTGCCGGCGACCGCCAGGGCCGTGGTGAGGGCGGCGGCCCGGGCATCCGGCATCTCGTCCGATGCCCATGATCGAGCGAGCCCGAGCAGCGAGGAGAAACTCCCGGCCGCGCCGGCGTCGCCGAGGTGATTGAGCGCCACGGTTCGGACAATCGGGTCCGGGTCGTCGGCGACCAGCTTCCGAAGAACCTCCAAACGAGGGGCGATATCGTCGGTACCGAGGTTTTCAAGCCAGGCGAGTCGAACCGCCGCGGCCTCATCCCGAACCGCCTTCCGGTCCCAATCCTCGCCCAGATCCGGCGCCGCCGCGGCGACCGCTCTGCGCCGCCACAGCTCATCGCTCGCGAACCACTCGGCCGCCACCTTTTCGACGCCGCCGCCGGCTCGATGGGCGAGGGCGGCAAACGCCTCGGCCGCCAACCACGGCTCCTCCGAGCTCGCGACTTCGAGCAGACCGGCATCGCTGCCGATCTCGGTTCGCGCTCCCGCGGCCCGGAGCGCCATCACCGCGAGCTGCGGCCGGGTCGGCGCCCACAACGATGCGGCACGAGACGCCGCAGCTTCCGGGAGAACCGGTTCGGGTTGTTCCGCGAGGACCCAGCAGGCTGCGGCCAGGACCCTGGAATCGGAATCGCCGAGGGCCCGGGTCACGACCATGACATCGTCCTTCTCGAGCGGCCCACGACGAAGACCCGCGACGGCGGTGGCCCGGATCACCGCCGAGGCGTCGGCGGCGAGACTCCGAAGGGCGGCGCGCGCCGGCGGCCGCTCGCTCCGTGCCAACGAGTAGGCGGCCGCTCGCCTGAGCTGAGCATCGCTGCTGCTCGCCGCAGCGGCTGCGTGGGTCTCCCACCCAGCCTCGCCGAAACGCCAGAGATTGGCGATGGCGGTGGCGCGCACCCCGACGTCCTCTTCCCGGCCCATCAGGGCCATCAGGGGCCCGAGAGCCTCGCTGCCGCCGTGGCACGCGGCCCAGGCAGCCGCCTGGCGGACCATCGGAGCGGCATCCCGAAGACCGCCGAGAGCCAGGTCCCGGCCGTCGGGACCCAACCGTCCGGCGGCGACCATGACCTCGTAACGGACGCGGAAGTCATGATCGCGAAAGTACTCCCACAGGAGAAGGGTCTGACCCGGATCGCCGCTCGAGGCCATGACTCTGACGGCCAGGATTCGCGACTCCGGGAACGGATCGTTCAGCATCGAGATCACCATCGGAGTCGGGAGCAGCCCCGAGTCCATCCGGCGAAGGAGGTACTCGGCCCGCGCCTCGAAGCTCTCCGGGTCCTGCGCCGCGGCCGGAACGGCGATCGTCAGGACCGTCATGACGGCCGACCCCAGGACGAGGAACCGTCGCGCGAGCACCCTCACGCTCCGTGGAGAAGTCGGTCGCCGAGGACCGGCGGCAGACCCGCCTGGATGATGCGGCGGCGGGCGGCGGCGGCCGGATAGGGCACCCGGTAGAGATAGACGCGGCGGCTGTCGGAGTCGAAGATCGCGTAGGCGGCACGCGGGTCGCGGTCTCTCGGTTGGCCGACCGAGCCGGGGTTGATCAGGTACCGGGTCTCGGGTTCGAGATTGATGACGGTTCGGGTGCCGCTGAGAAGCCGCGCGCGGAGGTTGGTCTGGCCGTGCTCCATGTGGAGCGAGAACAGCGTCGGCACGTGGGTGTGACCAAAGAAGATGATCGGATGGGGCAGGGACCTGAACGCCTGCTGAGCATCGTAGACGGAGAAGATGTAGGCGTCCTCGTCAAAGCTCGAACCATGGCAGATCGCCGCGTCCGGACCGAGCTCACCGGGGCCCTCGGGGAAGGACCGGAGAAACTCCAGGTTGCGCTCATCGAGCCGATCGAAGGTCCAGGCCGAGGCTTCACGGGCAAACCGGTTGAAATAGTCGCCGTCATCGAGCCCCGAACAGACGCGATCGTGGTTCCCGCGGACGAGGATGGCGCTCGTGCCCAGCCCCTGGAGCCAGGTCAGCACCGCATTTGGTGATGCGCCGTAACCGACGGCGTCACCGAGGAAGACGACGCGATCGTATCGTTTGCGCCGGACGTGGCGGAGAACCGCCTGAAGGGCGTCCCAGTTGGAGTGGACGTCGGAGATGATCAGGAAGCGCACTGCATCTCCGCGAGGGCGCTGCGCGCCAGGTCGGCCACATCGACCGGCGATTCGGCGCCGGAGAGCTCGAGGTGGATCTCCGCGAGCAGGTAGTCCGGGCGTCGTTTGACATAGAGCGCGCGGGCGTGGCGGTCGTCGATCCAGTTGGGCCGCGACCGGTCGCTGTCGTCGAGGCGCGAGCGGATCGCCTCCCACGGCGGATCGAGAAAGATCGAAATCGCCCCCGATTCCCGGATCAGACGCCGGTTTTCGGGGTTGGAGAACGCCCCGCCGCCGGTCGCGACGACGAGATCGCCGCTGAGCGCCGCCTGTTCAAGCTCGGCGGTTTCCGCTGCACGAAAGGCGTCCTCGCCGAGGGTCTCGAAGATCTCCCGGATGGACAACCGCAGCCGTGCCTCAACGGCGCCGTCGAGGTCGACGAACGACCGCTTCATCCGCCGGGCGACGACCTTTCCGGTCGCGGTCTTGCCGGCGCCCATGAACCCCACCAGGTAGATATTGGACACCGAACAATGGTACCACTCAGGAAAATTCTGAATCTTGAATCTCGAATCTTGAATTGCATCGCAACCGGCCGATTCCGGCGCTGTCTCACTCGCTGCGATGTCATTCAAAATTGAGAACTGAGCCTCGTGCAAAAAGCCTGGTCCTCGGAGAATCAACGTCCCAGGTCGGGACGCCGGCGAGGGCGCCGGCGCTACAACAGGCTGAGATCCATTGTGGGGCCGGCGCCCCCGCCGGCCGGACGTCGATCCGGACGCAACAATCCCGCAACGCCGACATCGATTTTTGCAAGAGGCTCAACTCAGAATTGAGAGTTATTTCGCCGGCAGGTACCGCTCCATGAAGCTGGTGCTGAAGTCGCCGCTCTGGAAATCCGGGTCGTCGAGGATCCGGAGGTGGAGCGGGATCGACGTCTTGATGCCTTCGATCCTGAACATCTGGAGCGCTCGGCGGCCGCGAACGATGGCCTCCTTGCGGTCCTTGCCGTGGACCAGGAGCTTGGCGATCAGGCTGTCGTAATAGGGCGGGACCGCGTAACCGGAGTAGATGTGCGTGTCGACCCGCACCCCGGGCCCGCCGGGCAGGGCGAGGTGGGTGATCAGACCGGGCGACGGACGCAGGGTGTCGGGGTCCTCGGCGTTGATCCGAAACTCGATGGCGTGGCCCCGGGGTCGGATCTGCCGCCGTTTTGGGAACGAAATCGGTTTGCCGGCGGCGATCCTCAACTGCTCGCGCAGGAGATCGACCCCGGTGACGAGCTCGGTCACCGGGTGTTCCACCTGAATCCTGGTGTTCATCTCCATGAAGGTGAAGGTCCGGTCGGCGGAGAGAAGAAACTCGACGGTTCCCGCGTTGACGTATTTTGCCGCCCGGGCCACCGCGACCGCGGCGCGACCCATCTCGGCGCGAAGCTCGTCATCGAGGATCGCGGACGGCGCTTCTTCGAGGATCTTCTGGTGCCGGCGTTGGATCGAGCACTCGCGTTCGCCGAGGTGGACGACGCGGCCCTGTGCATCGGCGAGAATCTGAAACTCGATGTGGCGTGGATTCTGGACGTACTTCTCGAGATAGAGAGTGGGGTCGCCGAAGGCCTTTTCGGCTTCATTCCAGGCCATGGCGTAGGCGTTCTTCAGCTCGCTTTCGTTCCAGGCGAGCCTCATCCCGCGCCCACCGCCGCCCGCCGACGCCTTGAGGATCACCGGATAGCCGATCTCACCGGCCAGGGTGAGGGCATGCTCGACGCTGTCGAGGGCGCCGGCGGAGCCGGGCAGAACCGGGCAACCGGCCTCGGCCACCGCGCTCCGCGCGGCCGCCTTGTTGCCCATCAGGCGGATCGCCTCGGCCGACGGGCCGATGAACACCAGGCCGCATTCCTTGGCGATCTCGGCGAACCCCGCGTTCTCGGCGAGAAAACCGTAGCCGGGGTGGATCGCCTCCGCCCCGGTGATCTCGGCCGCCGAGATCACCGCAGTGACGTTGAGATAGGAATCCGTCGACGCCGCGGGGCCGATACAGACCGACTCGTCCGCGAGCTTGACGTGGAGGCACTCGCGATCGGCCTCGGAGTGGACGGCGACCGTGGCGATGCCGAGCTCGCGGCACGCGGCGATGATCCGCACGGCGATCTCGCCGCGGTTGGCTATCAGGATCTTTGAAAACATGATCCGCCCGGCGGCCGTCAGGACAGCCGGATGGCGAACAGGCGCTCGCCGAACTCCACCGGCTGGGCATTCTCGGGATAGACCTTGACGATGGTGCCGGCGGCGTCGCTCTCGATCTCGTTCATCAGCTTCATCGCTTCGATGATGCAGAGCGTTTCGCCGCCGTTGACCGCGTCGCCGACCCTGGTGTAGGGGTCCGCATCCGGGTTCGGCGCGCGGTAGAAGGTCCCGACGATGGGAGACACGACGTAGTGCAGGTCCTCGTCGGCAGCGGCCTGGGCCGCGGCCGCCGGGGCGGCGCCGTCGGATTCGGCAACCATCGAGGGCGCCTCGATCATCGCCGCGGCCGGCGCCTGGCCCACCGCCTGGGCATGACTCACCACCGGCGCCGGGGCCTTGCCCTCGATGCGCAACCGGCCGCCCGCGTGCTCGATCTCGAAGCCCGCAACATTGCTCGAGCCGACCAGACGAATCAGCTCACACAGCTCATCGAACTTGAACATCAATGTGGTACCTCAGACGAATTCAGTGTAGAGCCGCTCGCTGGTCAGGCGACTGAGGAGGCGGGCCTTGCCGACCAGTCCATGACGATCCACGATCAGCATCAGAAAGTAGCCTGCTGCGATGGATGTCAGGATCACGACTGTGTTCTCTGCGAAGACCGACAGCTGCTGCAGTTGGCCGTGGTTGAACTCGCGACCGGTTTCCTCGAGTCGCTTGACGATCGCGGCGAACTCGGCGCTCAGACCCTCGAGATTGCCGTCTTTCGGCGCCGCCACGACGGGAATTCCGTCGGAGTCGAAGACGGCCGCCCCACCGGCGTCGGGACACCGGTCGAGCAGATCTGCCACCACCTCGTCGAAATTCACTGCACCCGCCTCTCCGCGGCCAGTCTAACCGCGTCGAGCCAGCCCTGCAACGCGGCAATCTTGGTGGTTGCCCGCGCGGCCCGCAGTTGTTCGCGTGCCGCGGTCGCCTCGCGAGCGCTGAGCTCTTCGAGCATCGCGACGGCCTCGGTGTTGCCCGGGTTGCGCTCGATGAGGCTCTCCAGGGTCGCCATCGCCAGTTGCCGGTCGTCCTGATCGAGGGCCAGCCTGGCCAGGGTCATGGTCGGCAGGGGCACTCCGTGCTCGAGCTTGTGCCGTTTGTCAGTGCTCTCGGCGTCCGCATCGGTCGCGCCGTCATCGCCGACCTCCGCCGACGGGGCCGGCGTCGCCGCGCGTCTCGGCACCGGCGCCGACTCGGCGTGGTCGGGGACGGGGATGGGGATGGGGCGGGTGACCTCGATGGCGTCGAGGCCGCGATCTTCACCCGGCAGGGCGCCGTCATCACGGGCCGCCTCGAGGTCCTCATCCGCTTCTTCGCCGGCTTCCTGCCCGTCAACGGCGGCGAACGCCTGCACTTCGGCATCGGCGCTCTGCCGCTCGACGACGAGCGGGTGGGTCGCTTCGATGGAGTCGAACCGGTGCGGGTCGACCGCTCGAACGCCGTCGGCGGCGGTTTCGACACCCTCGCCGTCGGCGCCGCCCTCGAGCGCCGCGTCGGCGCCTCGATCATCGAGCCCGGCGGCGGTCCCGATCGGCTCATCCGGCCGCGGCGGCGCCTCGCCGCCGACCGTCTCGACCCCATCGCGGGAATCGTCGGCGGGCGCCTCGACCGCGGCGGCGGCGCCCGGCTCCGCCCACGCCGGATCGCTCGAAGGCACGTCGTCGGCGACGATCCGGTCTCCCGGCTCGGTCCACGCCTCGTCGCCGGCGACGCCGGCCGCGCGTATCGTCGTCGACCACGCCCCGACCGAGCTCTCGTCGATGATCGAGGCCCCTTCGACCGGGCTCGCGCCGGGTTCGTCGACCTGCTCGACCTCGGCCGCAACCACCGCCGCCTCGTCGGCGACGACCTCGGCCGCCGGCGCGGCGCTGGCGAAAACGTCGTCCGTCTCGGACCGGGCCGCGGACTCTTCCGCAGACGCCGAGAACGGGTCGTCGGCCGAGAGATTGACGATCTCGAGACAGCGCACCGGCGGCGCGGCCGGCCGCGGCCGGCCGAACGGCCGCTGCTCGAGCCGGCCGTCCTCGTCGAGCTCGGCCTCGACCATGGCGATCCGGGCGTCGAGCTCCTCATCCGCGCCGCTCAGCGCGCGCGAGAGCTTGAACGCCTTGACCGCGCCGAGCCAGTCCTCGCGCTCGACCGCGGTCTCGCCGAGCAGGCGCGCCGCCACCGGGTTCTCACGATCGATCTCGAGCGCCGTCCGGAAGGCCGCCGCGGCCTCCTCGAGGGCGTGGAGATCGCGCTGCGAGCGGCCGAGGCAGACCCATGCCGCGACATAGCGGGGGTGACGC